>CBINKC010000058.1:0-25055 GCA_966251135.1 uncultured Burkholderiaceae bacterium | reverse complement strand
TGGCACCCTTTGCAGGGTCCGCTCGGCCACGCCGGATTGCTTCCCAGCCTCTGAGGCCAGCATGAGTCGACTCACCCTGCACAACCCAGCCAACGGCGGAGTCATCGCCGAGATCGATGCCGACGACCCGGCCGCGGTCGCGGCCAAGGCGCAGCGCGCCCGTGCCGCGCTGCCCGCATGGGCCGCCGCGTCGATGACCGAGCGCAAGGCCTGCATCGCTCGTTTTCGAGACGCACTGGCCGCGCAGACCGAGCCGCTGGCCGTCGCGCTCACCACCGAGGTGGGCAAGCCCATCCGCCAGTCGAGGGGGGAAATCGACGGGCTCCAGGCGCGCATCGACTTCTTTCTCGCCCAGGCCGAGCACAGCACCGCCACGGAGACGGTGTTCGACGAGGCCGGCCTGAGCGAGCACATCAGCCACGAGCCCCTGGGCGTGGTGGCCAACATCTCGGCCTGGAACTACCCGTACTTCGTGGGCAGCAATGTGTTCGTGCCAGCGCTGCTCACCGGCAACACCGTGCTGTACAAGCCTTCGGAGTACGCCACGCTCACCGGCTTGCACATCGAGCGGCTCATGCGCGAGGCGGGCGTGCCGGCGGACGTGTTCATTGCCGTCATCGGCGCGGGCGACGTGGGGGCCGCGCTGGTGGAGCAGCGCCTGGACGGTCTGTTTTTCACCGGCTCGCACGCCACCGGCACCAGGATCGCCGCTTCGCTGGGCCGGCGGCTAGTGAAACTGCAGCTGGAGCTGGGCGGCAAGGACCCGAGCTATGTCTGCGAAGACGCCGACCTGCCGGCGGCTGCCGCCTCGCTGGCCGACGGCGCCATGTACAACACCGGGCAGAGCTGCTGCTCGGTGGAGCGTATCTACGTGCACGAGCAGGTCCACGACGAGTTCGTCGAGCGCTTCCTGGAGGCCGTGCGCGGCTTCCGTGTCGGCGACCCGATGGATGAAGCCACCTACGTCGGCCCGCTCACCCGGCCGGAGCAGCTCGACCTCCTGCAGGCGCAGGTGGACGATGCGCTGGCCAAGGGCGCGCAGCTGCGCGTGGGCGGACGGCGCATCGACCGCCCAGGCAACTGGTTCGAGCCCACCGTGTTCACCCATGTGGACCACCGCATGGAATTGATGCGGGAGGAAAGCTTCGGGCCCATCATCGGCATCCAGAAGGTGAGCGGCGACGAGGAGGCAGTCGCGTTGATGAACGACACGCGCTTCGGGCTCACCGCCGGCGTCTACACGCCCGGCGAGCGGCGCGCCCGTGCCCTGCTGGCGCGGATCCATGCCGGTTCGGTGTACTGGAACTGCTGCGACCGGGTGAGCCCGCGCCTGCCCTGGTCGGGCTGCGGCGATTCGGGTATCGGCCTCACCCTGTCGACCTATGGCATCCAGACCTTCACCCGGTCCAAGGCCTGGCACCTGCGTGCAGCGTGAAATATCGCTGCATCGTGCGGGAGAACCCCCAGGCCGGAGGGCACCGCACCCGGGCGCGCCTTCCTAGACTCAAGAAGGTCCGTCAACGAAGCGGAGACGAGTGATGAGGGTCGGGGTTCCGAAGGAGATCAAGATCCAGGAGCATCGCGTGGGCCTCACGCCCATGGCCGTGCGCGAGTACGTCGCGCAGGGCCACGAGGTGCTGGTGCAGGCCGGGGCCGGCGTGGGCATCGGGGCGGAGGATGCGGCCTACGTGAGGGCCGGCGCCCGCATCGTGCCCACGGCCCCCGAGGTGTTCGAGCAGGCCGAACTCATCGTCAAGGTCAAGGAGCCGCAGCGTTCCGAGTGGGCGCGCATGCGCCCCGGGCAGATCCTCTTCGCCTACCTGCACCTCGCCCCCGACCCGGCTCAGGCGCAGGGCCTGATCGACTGCGGCTGCACGGCCGTGGCCTACGAAACCGTCACTGATGCCCAGGGCGGCTTGCCCCTGCTGGCGCCCATGAGCGAGGTCGCCGGGCGGCTGGCGATCGAAGCGGCGGCGTTTGCCTTGCGCAAGTCGTCGCGGGGCCGCGGGATCCTGCTGGGCGGCGTGCCGGGCGTGCCGCCCGCCCGTGTGGTCGTGATTGGCGGCGGTGTGGTCGGCACACAGGCTGCACGGATGGCTGTGGGGCTGGGCTGCGAGGTCACGCTGCTTGACCGATCGCTGCCTCGATTGCGCCAGCTCGACGAGGTGTTCCAGGGGCGGGTGCGCACCCGCTACTCCAGCATCGCCTCGGTGGAAGAGGAGGTGCTCCAGGCCGATGTGGTGATCGGCGCGGTCCTCGTGCCTGGCGCCAGCGCGCCCAAGGTCATCACGCGAGCCATGCTGCAGGAGATGCGTCCGTGCAGCGTGCTGGTCGACGTGGCGATCGACCAGGGCGGCTGCTTCGAGACCTCGCGCGCCACCACGCACGACCAGCCCACCTACGAGGTCGACGGCATCATCCACTACTGCGTGGCCAACATGCCGGGCGCGGTGCCTGTCACATCGAGTCACGCACTCAACCACGCCACGCTGCCCTACGGACTGGCGCTCGCTGCCAGGGGCGAGCAGGCCTTGGTCGCGGATGCGCACCTGCGGCGCGGCCTCAACGTGCACCGCGGCCGGCTCACCTGCGAACCGGTGGCTCGCGACCTCGGCATGCCGTGGATCAGCCCGGAGGAGGCGCTGGGCATCGCCTGATCGGCCCGGCCGTGGCCAGGAGAAGGTCCCGCGCGGCGGGCGGTGCCGCGTGCCGGTAACATGCGCGCGCACTTTCTTTCAGCACTGTCGGAGGCGGGCGCCATGGCCATGGATGTAGTGGACTACGAGATCAAAGGGTCGGAGATGCAGTTCGTCGAGGTCGAACTGGATCCCGGCGAGGCGGCGGTCGGCGAGGCCGGCAGCCTGATGTTCATGGATGCCAGCATCCAGATGGATACGGTCTTTGGCGATGGCTCGGCCGGGCAGGGCGGCTTCCTCGGCAAGCTGCTGGGCGCGGGCAAGCGGCTCATCACGGGCGAGTCGCTCTTCACCACCGTCTACACCAACCAGGCCGCGGGCAAGGCGCGCGTGGCCTTCGCCGCACCCTATCCCGGCAAGATCCTGCCCATGGACCTGCGGCAGCTCGGCGGCATGCTGATCTGCCAGAAGGATGCCTTCCTCTGCGCGGCGCGCGGTGTCTCTCTGGGCATTCACTTCCAGCAGCGCCTGTCCGTCGGCTTCTTCGGCGGTGAGGGCTTCATCATGCAAAAGCTCGAAGGCGACGGCCTGGCCTTCGTGCATGCCGGCGGCACCGTCGTGCGGCGCGAGCTCAAGGCCGGGCAGACGCTGATGGTCGACACCGGCTGCGTGGTCGCCTACACGCCGGGCGTCAACTTCGAGATCCAGTACGTGGGCAAGATCAAGACCGCGCTGTTCGGCGGCGAAGGTCTCTTCTTCGCCCGGCTCACGGGCCCCGGCACCGTATGGATGCAGAGCCTGCCGTTCTCGCGGCTCGCCTCGCGCGTGTTCGCGGCCGCACCGCAGCGCGGCGGCTCGCGCGAGGAGGGGTCGGTGCTCGGCGGCTTCGGCGCCGGTGGCCTGCTCGGCAGCGTGCTGGGCGGCGACGACGACTAATCCACCTCCTGACTCGTCGGGCGCGCCTCATGAACCTGCTGTTCGACTCCTTCTGGCGCGCCGCGGCCTACTGCCTGCACCCGCGCGTCATCGTGCTCTCGATCGCGCCGTTGCTGCTCATGGGTGGCTTGGCGCTGGGGCTGAGCTACTTCTTCTGGGAAGAGGCCCTGGCTGCGGTCAACGGCGTGTTCGCCTCCTGGGACTTGATGACGACGTTCGTGCAGTGGCTCGAACAGGTCGGTCTCGGCGGGCTGAAGGCGGCCCTCGCGCCGCTCGTCGTGGTGCTCGTCATCACGCCGCTCATCGTGGTGGCGGCCCTGCTCGCCGTGGCGGCCCTGATGACGCCGGCCATCGTCCGGCTGGTCTCGGACCGGCGCTTCCCCACCCTGGAACGCGCGCACGGGGGCTCGCTGCTGGGCGGTGCGCTGGGCGCCATGGGGGCCACGCTGGTGGCCCTGGCCGCCCTGGTGGTCTCCGTACCGCTGTGGTTCGTGCCGCCGCTCGTGCTGGTCTTGCCGCCGCTCATCTGGGGATGGCTCACCTACCGCGTGCTCAGCTACGACGTGCTGGCCGATCACGCCACCCGCGACGAGCGCCTGACCCTCGTGTCCGCCCATCGCGGCCCGCTCTTCGCCATGGGCGTGCTGTGCGGCTACCTCGGTGCCGCGCCGTCGCTGGTGTGGGTGTCCGGGGTGATGTTCATCATGCTGGCGCCGGTGCTGGTGCCGCTGGCGATCTGGATCTACACGCTGGTGTTCGCCTTCTCCTCGCTCTGGTATGCGCACTACGCGCTCGCGGCGCTGCAGCAACTGCGCGCGGCCCGCGTGGCGGTGCCCGAGGCGCAAGCCGTTGTGTCCGCAACGCCCGCGCTGCCCGAGCCCGCGACCCCCGCCACCTCCGGGAGCAGCGAATGAACTTCGGACTCATCATCGTCGGCGACGAGATCCTCTCCGGAAAACGGGCGGACAAGCATCTGCCCAAGGTGATCGAACTGCTGGGCGAGCGCGGCATGGCGCTGGCGTGGGCCCGCTACGTGGGCGACGTACCGGCGCGCATCACCGCTGACCTGCGCGATGCCTTTGCCAGTGGCGATGCGGTGTTCTGCTGCGGCGGCATCGGTGCGACGCCCGACGATCACACCCGTCAGTGCGCCGCTGCTGCCCTGGAGCGCCCGCTCGTACTTCATCCCGAGGCGCGCCAGCTCATCCTGCAGCGCGTGCGGGAGATGGCGGCCGAGCAGCGGACCGCGGCCGATGAAGACCACCCCGACGCGCAGCGCAGACTGCAGATGGGCGTGTTCCCCGTGGGCAGCGAGATCATCCCCAACCCGTACAACCGCATCCCGGGCTTCTCGGTGGGTGAGGTGCACTTCGTGCCCGGCTTCCCCGTGATGGCGCACCCGATGATGGAATGGGTGCTGGACACCCGCTACGCGCATCTGCACCGGCAAGGCGCCTGGCAGGAGCGCTCCGTGATCGTCACGGGCTCCATGGAAGCGACGCTCACGCCGCTCATGGAGTCCATCGAAGCCGAGTTCCCCGGCGCCAAGGTCTTCAGCCTGCCCAGCGTGGACCATCCCGAGTGGGGCCGACATATCGAACTGGGCGTCAAGGGCGAGCCGGCAGTGCTGGACGCCGCCTTCCCGGCGCTTCTGCGCGGGCTGGCACAGTACCCGGTGCACATGGGCCCCCAGATAGTGCGCTGATTCGTTTTGCACCGCGAAGGTGCAACGCTGATCCTCTTTTTGGGGCGTGCATTGTTCACCCTGGACGCCCGGACGTGCACCTTTGCGATGCAGATCAAGCGCCGAGGCGGTGCCGACGCCAAGGCCCAGGCATGGTTTCTGCTAAATTGCCGTGCGCATTTTGGAGGCGGGCGTGAGCACCTTGCCTCGCCGATCGTCCCCCTCGTCCACCCACACACCAATAGCGTTCTCGCTAGGAGATTGATTGATGGCTGCCAAGACCGTCGCCGATGTGATGAAGCTGGTGTCGGAGAACGAAGTCAAGTTCGTCGACTTTCGCTTCACCGATACCCGCGGCAAGGAACAACACGTGACCGTTCCCGTGTCCGCCTTCGACGAAGAGAAGTTCACGTCGGGCCACGCCTTCGATGGCTCCTCCATCGCGGGCTGGAAGGGTATCGAAGCTTCCGACATGCTCCTGATGCCCGATGCCAACACCGCCAACATCGATCCGTTCTTCGAGGAGCCCACGCTGATCCTCACTTGCGACGTGATCGAGCCGGGTGATGGCAAGCCCTACGAGCGCGATCCGCGCTCGCTGGCCAAGCGCGCGGAGGCCTACCTCAAGTCTTCCGGCATCGGCGATGCGGCCTACTTCGGCCCCGAGCCCGAGTTCTTCGTGTTCGACAGCGTGCGCTGGAGCGTGGACATGTCCGGCTCGTCCTTCCACATCGATTCGGAAGAGGCGCCCTGGAGCACGAACAAGGAATACGAGCATGGCAACCACGGTCACCGCCCGGGCGTGAAGGGCGGCTATTTCCCCGTGCCGCCGATCGATTCGTTCCAGGACATGCGCTCCGAGATGTGCCTGATCCTGGAGTCGCTGGGCGTGCCGGTGGAAGTGCATCACCACGAGGTGGCGGCTCCCGGACAGATGGAACTGGGCACGAAGTTCAGCACGCTGGTGCAGCGCGCGGACTGGCTGCAGATCCAGAAGTACGTCATCCACAACGTCGCGCGCGCCTACGGCAAGACCGCGACCTTCATGCCCAAGCCCGTCGTCGGTGACAACGGCTCCGGCATGCATGTGCACCAGTCCGTGTGGAAGGACGGCAAGAACCTGTTCGCGGGCGACGGCTATGGCGGGCTGTCGGACTTCGCGCTGTACTACATCGGCGGCATCATCAAGCACGCCCGTGCGCTGAACGCCATCACCAACCCGGGCACCAACAGCTACAAGCGGCTGGTGCCTGGCTACGAAGCGCCCGTGAAGCTGGCCTACTCGGCCCGCAACCGCTCGGCCTCGATCCGCATCCCGTACGTGTCCAACCCGAAGGGCCGCCGCATCGAAGCGCGCTTCCCGGATCCCCTGTGCAACCCGTACCTGGGCTTCGCCGCCATGCTGATGGCCGGCCTGGACGGCGTGGAGAACAAGATTCATCCGGGCGAGGCGGCCACGAAGGACCTGTACCACCTGCCGCCCGAAGAGGACGCAAAGATCCCGACCGTGTGCCACAGCCTGGACCAGGCCCTCGATTACCTCAACGAGGATCGTGCGTTCCTGACCAAGGGCGGTGTATTTACCGATAGCTACATCGACGCCTACATGGAGCTCAAGATGCAGGAAGTCACCCGCTTCCGCATGACCACCCACCCGGTCGAGTTCGACATGTACTACGCCGCGTGACCCAGGTCACGACGGGCCACGAAGGACGGCAACCGCCGTCCTTTTTTCATGGGGCGTACGTTTGCCGGGCTGCGCGACAATGGGTCATCCGAAGGTTTGGTGACCGCGTTGTCTCTTCAGTTTGCAGGAGTCTGCCCATGAACCGCATCGCTGCCACTTGCTGGGTCGGCTGGGCCCTGCTCGGCGCCTCGGCCGGGTGGGCGCAGCAGACGCGCGAGGTCTACCGCTGTCCCGGCAACCCAGTGCTCTATACCGATTCGCTGTCGGCCAAGGAGGCGCGCGAGAAGGGGTGTACCCCTCTGGTCAGCGTTCCCATCACGGTGGTCGGTGGGACGGGCCCCCGTCCTCCTGTGGCCGCGAAGGCGCCCTCCGCGGGTGCGCCACGCAGTTCCAGTTCCAATGAGCGCGGCTCCAGTCAGCGCAGCTCCGATGAGCGAGTGAGCGCGAGCGAGCAGCGTGCGCGGGACAGCGATGCGCGGCGCATCCTCGAAGCCGAGCTCAAGCGTGAAGAGCAGCAGCTCACTGCCCTGCAGAAGGAATACAACAACGGCGAGCCCGAGCGGCGCGGCGATGAGCGCAACTACCAGAAGTATGTGGACCGCGTGGCGGAAATGAAGGCCGGCATTGCGCGCAAGGAGGCCGATATCGCGGCCATCAAGCGCGAGCTGGGCAAGCTGCCGCAGTGAAATCGGCCCCGCTGCTGCCGGCGCCTTCGTCCCCCGCGTCGGGTCCCTACGCGGCGTTCGATCACCTCGCCACGATGGTGGCGATCGTGCAGGCGGATGGCCGTTGCGTGTTCGCCAACGCGGCTTTCGAGCACGTGCTTGGGCTCTCGCGCCGCAGCGTGTTGCGAGGCTCGCTGTTCGACTGGTTCGTCGACCCCGGTCCCTTGCGCGACACCATCTGCGCGGTGGTGCGCAACGAGTACGCCACCAGCCGGATGCAGGCGCTGCTCAAGCGGCCCGCCTCCATGCAAGGTGAGCTGGCGCTGCCCGTGCATGTCATCGTCAACCAGCTGGAACGAAGCAACGGTGTTGATGCCGCAGTGGTCGAGCTCGTGGAGGTCGAACAACAGACTCGGCAGGAGCGCGAGGAGCGGGCGCTCGATCAGGCGCAGGCCAACAAGGAGCTCATCCGCAACCTCGCGCATGAGATCAAGAACCCGTTGGGTGGCATCCGCGGTGCGGCGCAGCTGCTGGAGATGGAGGTCGAGTCCAAGGGGCTCACCGAGTACACGCGAGTGATCATCGACGAGGCCGATCGCCTGCAGTTGCTGGTGGACCGCCTGCTGGCGCCCCACCGCAAGCCGCATGTGGTGGGTGATGTCAACATCCACGAGGTGTGCGAGCGTGTGCGTTCGCTCATCCTGGCGGAGTTCCCGCGCGGCCTCACGGTGCAGCGCGACTACGACATCTCCATTCCTGATTTCCGTGGCGATCGCGAGCAGCTGATCCAGGCGGTGCTCAACATGGCGCACAACGCGGCGCAGGCACTGACCGAGCGCATCGGGCGCGGCGATGCGTGCATCACGCTGCGCACCCGCGTTGCGCGGCAGGTCACGCTGGGCAAGCAGCGCTGGCGTCTGGCACTGGACTTGCATATCGAAGACAACGGCCCGGGTATCCCGGAGTCGATCCGCGATCGCATCTTCTACCCGTTGGTGTCGGGGCGCGAGGGCGGGTCGGGACTGGGGCTCACCCTGGCGCAGACCTTCGTGCAGCATCACCAGGGCACGATCGAATGCGACAGCGTCCCGGGCAGGACGACGTTCAAGATCGTGCTTCCGCTGCCCTAGGCGACGGATGGGCGGTCGCAGAAGAATCAGCTCGCATGCCAAGGCACTGAATGAAGCCCATCTGGATCGTTGACGACGACCAATCCATCCGTTTCGTGCTGGAGAAGGCGCTTGCTCGGGAGGATTTCGCCGTGCGCAGCTTCACCAACCCGCGTGACGTGCTGAATGCCCTCGACGACGACGCGCCCCAGGTGCTCGTATCGGACATCCGCATGCCGGGTGGCTCGGGCATCGAGCTGCTGTCCAAGGTGAAGGAGCGTCACCCCGGCTTGCCGGTCATCATCATGACCGCGTACTCCGACCTCGACAGTGCCGTGAGTGCCTTCCAGGGCGGGGCGTTCGAGTACCTGCCCAAGCCCTTCGACCTGCCCAAGGCGGTGGAGCTGATCCGGCGCGCGGTCGACGAGAGCATGCGCGAAGAAGTACGCGAAGCCGGATCGGTGGACGCGCCGGAGATGTTGGGCCAGGCCCCGGCCATGCAGGACGTGTTCCGGGCGATCGGGCGCCTGAGCCAGAGCATCGTCACGGTGCTCATCACCGGTGAGTCGGGCTCGGGCAAGGAACTGGTGGCGCGCGCGCTGCACAAGCACAGCCCGCGAGCTGCCGGGCCGTTTGTCGCCATCAACACGGCGGCCATTCCCAAGGACCTGCTGGAAAGCGAGCTGTTCGGCCACGAGCGTGGCGCCTTCACCGGTGCGCAGACCACGCGGCGAGGGCGCTTCGAGCAGGCCGATGGGGGCACGCTCTTCCTCGACGAGATCGGCGACATGCCCTTCGATCTGCAGACTCGCCTGCTGCGCGTGCTCTCCGATGGGCAGTTCTACCGCGTGGGCGGCCATAACCCGCTGCGCAGCAATGTGCGCGTGATCGCCGCCACCCACCAGAACCTGGAGGAGCGCGTGAAGCAGGGCGTGTTCCGCGAGGACCTGTTCCACCGGCTCAATGTCATCCGCCTGCGCCTGCCGGCGCTGCGCGAACGCTGCGAGGATGTGCCTGCGCTGACGCGCTACTTCCTGCAAAAGAGCGCCAGGGAACTCGGGGTGGATGCCAAGCGCATTACCGAGGCTGCACTCGCGCAGGTGGTCAAGTTCGACTTCCCGGGCAACGTGCGGCAGCTGGAGAACATCTGCCACTGGCTCACCGTGATGGCGCCGGCGCAGGTGATCGAGACAGAGGACCTCCCGCCCGAACTGCTGGCCGAGGGTGCCGTGGCGGCCGCGGCGGTGCCGGTCGCCGAACCCGCATCGCCGGGCGAAGCGGGCATGCAGCACGGCGTCCCCTTGCCTGCGCATTCCGGGCCCTCCGAGGTGGCCGCGCACGCGCCGGCTTCACTTGTGCCGTCGGCCTGGCTGGCTGATCTGGAGCGCGAATCGCGCAGCATGCTGCAGTCTGGACAGCCCGAAGTCTGGGACACGCTCACGCGCAAGTTCGAGGCGCAGCTCATCCACACCGCGCTGGAAGTGACGCGCGGGCGGCGCATCGAGGCGGCTCAGAAGCTGGGCATCGGACGCAACACCATTACGCGCAAGATCCAGGAGCTGGGGCTGGACGACTGAACATGTGCTCGTGGCTGGCCCCGTCCCGCAAGCGCAGGGGATGGCTCAGTGGGCACGCCACCCGCGATGCCGGTCGGGAATGAGCGGCCGGCGCCTTCGGTTCGCGCGAGCCGGGTGCCGCGCGCCGAGTCAGCGTGCCGAAGCGGGGGCCGCTGGGCGCCGCCGGTAGGTCACGTGGCGATACGAGTGGCCGTGCTCGCTGGTGTGCGTGTCGCCCGCCTCGGCGTCGAACTGTGCGTGGTCCCATGAAGGGAAGAAGATGTCGCCGTCCAGCTCGGCATCGATCTCCGTGAGGATGAGCTCGTCGGCCAGCGGCAAGGCCTGGGCGTAGAGATCGCCTCCGCCGATCACGAACACCTTGGATGCGTCCTGCACGCGCTCCAGCGCGTCGGAGATGGATGCGGCGCGCTCGGCGCCCTCCGCCTGCCATTGCGGGTTGCGGGTGACCACGATGTTACGGCGACCCGGCAACGGGCGGCCGATGGAATCCCAGGTCTTGCGACCCATGATGATGGGGTGGCCGAGGGTGGTGCGCCGGAAGAACTTCAGGTCTTCGGAGATGCGGCACACCAGCTCGCTGCCGCGGCCGATGGCGCCGTTGCGCGCCACGGAGGCGATGAGGGCGATCGTGGGGTGAGACATCCGCGGGATTGTCGCAGCGCGACGCGCGGCGTCGCGGCAACGTTCAGCCGGCCGCCGCCTCGCGGCCGAGTGCCAGGTGCTGCTGCATCAGCTGCTGCGCGAGCGGCGCGTTGCGGGCCTGGAGCGCGGCCAGGAGCTGGCGATGCTCCTGGAGCGACGCCTCCAGCCGCCCGTGCCGGAACAGCGAGTGGTGGCGGCACAGCTTCATCACCTTGCGCAGGTCGGCCACCACCTGGTTGCGCCATCGGTTGCCGGCGATTTCGAGCAGGCGCATGTGAAAGCGCTCGTTGGCGGCGAAGAAGGCGTCGCGGTCGGCTACTGTGTCTTCGAGGTGCTGGTGCAGGCCGGCCAGCTCGCCGATCTGCGCATCGCTCGCGTCGCGAGCCACTACGCCGGCCGCATCGCTTTCGAGCAGCGAGAGCAGTTGGAAAACCTCCGCAAGGTCGCGCTCGGAGACCTCGTTGACATAGGCCCCTCGGCGCAGCTTCATCGTCACCAGACCCTCGGCGGCCAGCACCTTGAGCGCCTCGCGCAGCGGCGTGCGGCTGATGCCCAGCTCGGCTGTGAGCGCTTGCTCGTCGATCCAGCTGCCGGGCGCCAGCTCATGGGCGAAGATGCGCTCGCGCAGACGCTCGGCCACGCGCTCGTACAGCGCCGCTTCGGCCAGGGCGGGCCGGCGCCGGGGGGTGTCTGGCGGGGAGTCGGTGCGGTGGGTCGTCATCGGGTGGTGCTCGTCATCGACCGGCCAATTCGCGTGCGGTCCAGCGGCAAAGGGCGGTGCAAGGCAGCACCCCATATAATTCAATTTTGAATTATGGCAAGCGAGGCGCTGCGCTTCAAGGGTTCAGGGTTCCTGCGGGTGATCCGCGGCCAGGCGAAGCGGGTGCGCAACGCCCGACCCCTCGTTTGCCGACCCTGCTGTCAGCCCTCGGGCTGTGGCAATCGGAACACGAGGCTTCCCATGTCCGATGACGCATTGCTCAACTCCGACTCGCTGCCCGAGTGGGAACGCGCTGCCGCCAAGTCGGTGCCGCAAGGCCGGCTCGACGCGCTCACCTGGGTCACACCCGAAGGCATCGAAGTCAAACCGCTGTACACCGCGGCAGACGTGAAGGGTCTGCCCTACGCCGACACGCTGCCGGGCTTCGAGCCGTTTGTCCGCGGCCCGCAGGCCACCATGTATGCGGTGCGCCCTTGGACCATCCGCCAGTACGCGGGCTTTTCCACGGCGGAAGCTTCCAACGACTTCTATCGCAAGGCCCTGGCCGCTGGCGCGCAGGGCGTGAGCGTGGCCTTCGACCTGGCCACGCATCGCGGCTACGACAGCGACCACCCGCGCGTGACGGGCGACGTGGGCAAGGCGGGCGTGGCGGTCGACAGCGTGGAGGACATGAAGATCCTGTTCGACGGCATTCCGCTGGACCAGGTGAGCGTGTCCATGACCATGAACGGGGCGGTCCTGCCGGTGCTGGCAGGCTACGTGGTGGCGGCCGAGGAGCAGGGGGTGCCGCAGGCCCAACTCTCCGGGACCATTCAGAACGACATCCTCAAGGAGTTCATGGTCCGCAACACGTATATCTACCCGCCTGAGCCCAGCATGCGGATCGTGGGCGACATCATCGAATACACGGCCAAGCGCATGCCGCGGTTCAACTCGATCTCGATCTCGGGCTACCACATGCAGGAGGCGGGGGCGAGCCAGGCGCTGGAGCTGGCCTTCACGCTGGCTGACGGCAAGGAGTACGTGAAGACGGCCATCGCCAAGGGCCTCGACGTGGACGAGTTCGCCGGCCGGCTCAGCTTCTTCTGGGCGGTCGGGATGAATTTCTATCTCGAGATCGCGAAGATGCGCGCGGCACGGCTGCTGTGGTGGCGCATCATGAAAAGCTTCGGCGCGAAGAACCCCAAGAGCCTGATGCTGCGCACGCACTGCCAGACCTCGGGTTGGAGCCTCACCGAGCAGGACCCGTACAACAACGTGGTGCGCACGACCATCGAGGCGATGGCCGCGGTGTTCGGCGGAACGCAGAGCCTGCACACGAACAGCTTCGACGAGGCGATTGCACTGCCATCGGAGTTCTCGGCGCGCATCGCGCGCAACACGCAGCTGATCCTGCAGGAAGAGACGCACGTCACCCACGTGGTCGACCCTTGGGCCGGCAGCTACATGATGGAAAGGCTCACGCAGGAGATGGCCGACAAGGCGTGGTCGATCATCGAGGAGGTCGACCGCATGGGCGGCATGACGCATGCGGTGGAAAGCGGCTGGGCCAAGCTCAAGATCGAGGCGAGCGCGGCCGAGAAGCAGGCGCGCATCGATGCGGGGAAGGACGTGATCGTCGGGGTCAACAAGTACCGGACGGGCCAGGAGGAGCCGGTGGAGATCCTGGACATCGACAACCACGCTGTACGTGAGAATCAGGTGAGGCGCCTTCAGCGGCTGCGCGCCGGGCGCGATGCCGAGGCGGTGCGTGCGTCGCTGGAGTCATTGACGGAATGCGCGCACAGTGGTGCGGGCAACCTGCTGGATCTCACCATCCAGGCCATGCGCATGCGGGCCACGGTGGGCGAGGTGAGCGATGCGCTGGAGCAGGTGTGGGGCCGGCATCGCGCCGATACGCAGAAGGTGACGGGTGTGTACGCAGCTGCCTACGACAGTGCCGAGGGCTGGGCGAAGCTCCAGCAGGAGATCGCGCAGTTCGCCGAGGAGCAGGGGCGCCGCCCGCGGGTGATGATCGCCAAGCTGGGGCAGGACGGACACGACCGCGGTGCGAAGGTGGTGGCCACGGCGTTTGCCGATCTCGGTTTCGACGTGGACATCGGCCCGCTCTTCCAGACGGCCGAGGAATGTGCGCGCCAGGCTATCGAGAACGATGTGCACGCGGTGGGCGTGAGCACGCTGGCGGCCGGGCACAAGACGCTGGTGCCGGCGATCATCGAATCGCTGAAGGCGCAGGGTGCCGACGACATCATCGTTTTCGTGGGCGGCGTGGTGCCGCGGCAGGACTATGAGTTTCTCTACCGGGCGGGGGTCAAGGGCATCTATGGGCCGGGCACGCCGATTCCGGTGAGCGCCAAGGACGTGCTGGAGCAGATCCGCAAGGCGGTGGCGGGGTAAGGCGTCGGATCATCGGATGAAGCCTTTCTTTGTCTACATGCTGCGGTGTGGGGATGGCACGTATTACGTGGGCCATACCGACGATCTGGAGATGCGGGTGGCGCAGCATCGGGCGGGGGCGGGTGAGGGGTACACGCGGCAGCGGCTGCCGGTGGATCTGGTGTGGGCGCAGGAGACGGCGAGCCGGGAGGAGGCGATCGTGGCGGAGCTGAGGATCAAGGGGTGGGGCCGGGCGAAGAAGGAGGCGCTGGTACGCGGGGATTGGCAGAAGGTCAAGGAGCTGGCGAGGTCTCGGCAGGGGCTTCGACAGGCTCAGCCCGAACGGGCGGTGGGGGGCGGAGCGGGGGCTTCGACAGGCTCAGCCCGAACGGGGCACGCGGGTGGAGCGGGGCTTCGACAGGCTCAGCCCGAACGGGCGGTGGGGGGCGGAGCGGGGGCTTCGACAGGGTCAGTTCGAACGGGGCACGCGGGTGGAGCGGGGCTTCGACAGGCTCAGCCCGAACGGGGAGGGGGTGGGCACGAAGAACGCGGCCATTGCGTACCGTTCGCCCTGAGCCTGTCGAAGGGTCGCCCTGAGCTTGTCGAAGGGCCCGCGCCAACCTCGCACGCCACGCCACCCCACCACCCCGACCCACTCCTCGCCCCGCTCCTCCAGAACGAGCGCCGAGCCCTCGCCAAGGCCATCACCCTCCTCGAATCGACCCGCTCCGACCATCGCCAGCGCGCCGACGCCTTGCTTACCGCATTGCTGCCCCACACCGGCCGCGCCATCCGACTGGGGATCTCCGGTGTGCCGGGCGTCGGCAAATCTACCTTCATCGAAGCCCTCGGCCTGCACCTCATCGCGCAAGGCCATCGCGTGGCCGTGCTGGCCATCGATCCTTCCTCCACCATCTCCGGCGGCTCCATCCTCGGCGACAAGACCCGCATGGAGAAGCTTTCCATCAGCGAACACGCCTACGTCCGCCCCAGCCCGGCCGCCGGCACGCTGGGGGGCGTAGCCGAGAAGACGCGCGAGGCCATGCTCGCGTGCGAGGCGGCCGGCTACGACGTCGTCATCGTCGAGACGGTGGGTGTGGGCCAGAGCGAGACCGCGGTCGCCAACATGACCGACCTGTTCGTGTTGCTGCAGCTTCCCAACGCAGGCGACGACCTGCAGGCCATCAAGCGCGGCGTCATGGAGCTTGCCGACATGGTCGTCATCAACAAGGCCGACCTCGACCCCGATGCTGCCACCCGCGCCGAAGCCACTGTCACCAGTGCCTTGCGGGTGCTCAGTTTCCACGGGCCCATCACCCACAAGCCGAAGGTCATGCAGGTCAGCGCGCTCAAAGGCCAGGGCATCGCCGAGTTCTGGGCGCTGGTCGAACGCCTCTGCAGCGAGCGGCGCGCCAGCGGCGAGGCCGATGCGCGACGGCAACGCCAGTCGCTGGCATGGATGTGGGAGCTGATCCAGGCCCGCCTGCAATCCGACTTCCGCCACCACCCCGCCGTGCGAAAGGCGCTGCCGGCCGCGCTGCAAGACGTGGCCGAGGCGCGCATGGCGCCTTCCACCGCGGCCCGTACGCTGCTCGCGCTGTTCGAGCCTCGGCCGCACCCCGACGAACCCGAGCCGAGATAGACCATGCACGACATCCTCCAGCAGCTCGACGCCCAACGCGCTCGCGCCCGCCTGGGCGGCGGCGACAAGCGCATCGCCGCGCAGCACGGCAAGGGCAAGCTCACCGCGCGTGAGCGCCTGGAACTGCTGCTCGACGAAGGCACCTTCGAGGAATGGGACATGTTCGTCGAGCATCGCTGCCATGACTTCGGCATGGACGACCAGAGGATCCCGGGCGACGGCGTCGTCACGGGCTACGGCACGATCAACGGCCGCCTGGTCTTCGTGTTCAGCCAGGACTTCACGGTGTTCGGCGGGGCATTGTCGGAAGCGCACGCCGAGAAGATCTGCAAGGTGATGGATCAGGCGATGAAGGTGGGCGCCCCGGTCATCGGCCTCAATGACTCGGGCGGCGCGCGCATCCAGGAGGGCGTGGCCTCGCTGGGCGGCTACGCCGAGGTGTTCCAGCGCAACGTCATGGCCTCAGGCGTCGTGCCGCAGATCAGCATGATCATGGGCCCGTGCGCGGGCGGCGCCGTGTACTCGCCTGCCATGACCGACTTCATCTTCATGGTGAAGGACAGTTCGTACATGTTCGTCACCGGCCCCGAGGTGGTGAAGACGGTGACTCACGAGGAGGTGAGCGCCGAGGACCTGGGTGGCGCCCTCACTCACACCACGAAGAGCGGCGTGGCCGACCTGGCTTTCGACAACGACGTGGACGCGCTGCTGATGCTGCGCCGGCTCTACACCTACCTGCCGCTCAACAACCGCGAAAAGCCGCCCGTGCGGCCCAGCAACGACCCGGCCGACCGGCTCGATTTCTCGCTCGACACGCTGGTGCCCGACCACCCGAACAAGCCCTACGACATGAAGGAGCTGATCGTGAAGACCGCCGACGATGGCGAGTTCTTCGAGCTTCAGCCTGAGAACGCGAAGAACATCGTCATCGGCTTTTGCCGCATGGAAGGCCACACGGTGGGCGTGGTGGCCAATCAGCCGCTGGTCCTGGCCGGCTGCCTCGACATCAGGAGCAGCATCAAGGCCGCGCGTTTCGTGCGCTTCTGCGATGCATTCAACATCCCCGTAGTCACTTTCGTCGACGTGCCCGGCTTCCTGCCCGGCACCGCGCAGGAGTACGGCGGGATCATCAAGCACGGCGCCAAGCTGCTGTACGCCTATGCCGAATGCACGGTGCCGAAGGTCACCGTCATCACGCGCAAAGCCTATGGCGGGGCCTACGACGTGATGAGTTCCAAGCACCTGCGCGGCGACGTCAACTTCGCGTGGCCCAACGCCGAGATCGCGGTGATGGGCGCCAAGGGCGCGGTGGAGATCATCTTCCGCGAGGACAAGAACGACCCGGCCAAGCTCGCCGCGCGCGAAGCCGAATACAAGGCGCGTTTCGCCAATCCCTTCGTGGCCGGCGCGCGCGGCTACATCGACGACGTGATCCAGCCCCACGAGACGCGCAAGCGCATCTGCCGCTCGCTGGTGATGCTGCGCGACAAGAAGGTCGACAACCCGTGGCGCAAGCACGGGAACATCCCGCTGTGACCGTGCAGAGAGGCGAGCGCATGTTCGACAAGATCCTGATCGCCAATCGCGGGGAGATCGCGTGCCGCGTGATCCGCACGGCGAAGCAGATGGGCATCAAGACGGTGGCGGTCTACTCCGATGCCGACCGCGATGCCCGTCATGTGGAGATGGCCGACGAGGCCGTGCACATCGGCCCGCCGCCCTCGCGCGAGTCGTACCTCGTGCAAGACAAGATCATCGAGGCGTGCAAGCGCACCGGTGCGCAGGCGGTGCACCCCGGCTACGGTTTCCTCAGCGAGAACGAGGCTTTCGCGCGGCGGGTGGAAGAGGAGGGCATCGTCTTCATCGGCCCCAAGCACGCTTCCATCGCCGCCATGGGCGACAAGATCGCGTCGAAGCGCCTGGCCCAGGAGGCGGGGGTGAACACCATCCCCGGCTACAACGCGTCCATCGAGTCGCCGCAGCAGGCGGTGGAGATTGCGCGCGGCATCGGCTACCCCGTGATGATCAAGGCCAGCGCGGGCGGCGGCGGCAAGGGGTTGCGCGTGGCGTTCAACGACCGCGATGCCCACGAGGGCTACACCTCGTGCCGCAATGAGGCACGCGCGAGCTTCGGTGACGACCGGGTGTTCATCGAGAAGTTCGTCGAGCAGCCGCGGCACATCGAGATCCAGGTGCTGGGCGATGCGCACGGGCACGTGGTGTACCTGGGGGAGCGCGAGTGCTCCATCCAGCGCCGGCACCAGAAGGTGATCGAGGAGGCACCCAGCCCCTTCCTCGACGATGCCACCCGCCGCGCCATGGGCGAACAGGCCGTCGCGCTGGCCAGGGCCGTCAACTACCAGAGCGCGGGCACGGTCGAGTTCGTGGTGGGCAAGGACCGCTGCTTCTACTTTTTGGAGATGAACACGCGGCTGCAGGTGGAGCACCCGGTCACCGAGTGCGTCACCGGGCTGGACCTCGTGGAGTTGATGATCCGCGTGGCGGCGGGGGAGCCGCTGCCCTTCGAACAGAAGGACGTCGCGCGGCGGGGCTGGGCGATGGAGTGCCGCATCAACGCCGAGGATCCGCTGCGCAACTTCCTGCCCTCCACCGGCCGGCTGGTGCGCTGCCAGCCGCCGCCCGAGGAAGACGGCGTGCGCGTGGACACGGGGGTGGTCGAGGGCGGCGAGATCCCGATGTACTACGACTCGATGATCGCCAAGCTCATCGTGCACGGCAGCGACCGCCACGACGCCATCGCGAAGATGCGGCACGCGCTCAACGGCTACGCCATCCGGGGCGTCAGCTCGAACATTGCGTTCCAGGCCACGCTTCTTGCTCACCCGAAGTTCGTGGCCGGCGAGTTCGACACTGGCTTCATCGCCGAGCACTTCCCGCGCGGCTACGCGCCCGACACAGTGGCGCACCAAGATCCCGCTTTCCTGCGCGTGCTGGCAGCGGTGGCCAATCGCGTGCATACCCAGCGTTCGGTGCGCCTGTCGGGCCAGTTGCCGGGGCATGAGTATCGGGTGGGTGAGGCGTTCGTCGTTGTGACCACCACGGCTGATGGGCGCATCGAGCAGGTGCCCGTCTCGGTGCATGTGGAGGACAAGGCGTTCGAGGTGCAAGCCGGCAGCCGCAGCTACCGGGTGGAGGTGCATACGCCGCTGCGGCAGGTGGTCATACGCGGCCTGTGCAACGGCCGGCCGTTTTGCGCGCAGATCGAGCGGGTGGGCCTGGCCTATCGCGTGGTCCACGACGGCATGCAGATCGACGCCAAGGTGTTCACGCCGCGCGCAGCGGAGTTGAATGCGCTGATGCCGTTCAAGCCGCCGCCGGACTTGTCGCGCTACCTGCTCTCGCCCATGCCCGGCCTGCTGGTCGACGTGGCCGTGCAGCCCGGCCAGACGGTGCGCGCCGGTGAACGGCTGGCGGTGATCGAGGCGATGAAGATGGAGAACATCCTCGTGGCTACGCAGGATGCGGTGGTGGCCCGCGTGGTGGCCGGCAAGGGCGAGAGCCTGGCGGTGGACCAGGTGATCCTGGAGTTCGAGTGATGTCCGAGACGATGCGTCCGTTCAAGGTGCTGGGCATCCAGCAGGTCGCCATCGGCGGCACTAGCAAGGAGCGGCTGCGCGCGCTGTGGGTCGACATGCTGGGGCTGCAAGTCACCGGCACGTTCGTCAGCGAGCGGGAAAACGTCGACGAGGACATCTGCGCGATGGGGCAGGGTGCGCATCGTGTGGAAGTCGATCTCATGCAGCCGCTGGATCCGCAGAAGAAGCCGGCGGTGCATGCGACGCCGCTCAATCACATCGGCCTGTGGATCGACGACTTGCCCCGGGCGGTGGCGTGGCTGGCAGCGCAAGGCGTTCGATTCGCGCCGGGCGGCATCCGCAAGGGGGCCGCGGGTCACGACATCTGCTTCGTGCACCCGAAGGGCAGCGAGGAGTTTCCCTTCGGTGGGGAGGGGGTGCTGATCGAGCTGGTGCAGGCGCCGCCGGAGGTGATCGCGGCACTGTCGTGAATTGCGCTCGCCTCGCACTCCGTACCCGTTCGTCCTGAGCCTGTCGAAGGACCTGGGCTGAGCTTGTCGAAGCCCCGTGCACCTGGCAAGGGCACTTCGACAAGCTCAGTGCGACCCTTCGACAGGCTCCGGGCGAACGGTAGATGGTGGCAGCGCGAACGGGGCGTGGCGGTTCGCTGCGCCCGCACGCCATGCGCCCCCCGTTCCCTACACCGCCACCGGCGCCTTGATCGCCGGGTGGTGCTCATAGCCTGCCACCTCGAAGTCCTCGTACTCGTACTCGAAGATCGAAGCTGGCCGCCGCTTGATGTTCAGCGTGGGGTAGGGGTAGGGATCACGCGACAGCTGCAGTTCCACCTGCTCGCGATGATTGCTGTAGATGTGGCAATCGCCGCCCGTCCAGATGAACTCGCCCACCTGCAAATCGCACTGCTGCGCGAGCATGTGCGTGAGCAAGGCATAGCTCGCGATGTTGAATGGCACGCCCAGGAAGATGTCGGCGCTGCGCTGGTACAGCTGGCAGCTCAGCCGCCCCTCGGCCACATAGAACTGGAAGAACGCGTGGCAGGGCATGAGCGCCATCTTGTCGAGGTCGGCCACGTTCCAGGCGCTCACGATGATGCGGCGCGAATCGGGGTTGGTCTTGAGCGTGTGCACCACCTCGGCGATCTGGTCGATGTGGCCGCCCTCGGGCTTGGGCCAGGAACGCCATTGCACGCCGTACACCGGCCCCAGATCGCCATCGGGACGGGCCCACTCGTCCCAGATGGTCACGCCGCGTTCCTGCAGCCAGCGCACATTGCTGTCACCCCGCAGGAACCACAGCAGCTCCAGGATCACCGACTTCAGGTGGACCTTCTTCGTGGTCACCAGCGGAAAGCCCTCGCTGAGATCGAAGCGCATCTGGTAGCCGAACACGCTGCGCGTGCCCGTGCCCGTGCGGTCCGCCTTGGCCACGCCGTGCGTGTGCACGTGACGCATGAAGTCTTCGTACTGGGTGGGGGCGGGGCGGTTCAAGTCGGTGCTTCCGGTCGATGGGGCCGCCGGATTATCGTGCTCGTGGACCTTCGGTGCCCCAGAGGCTGGGTGCGGCAGGTCGCCGCACCGTGGCTCACATCACCACTTCATTTCACTCTTGTGGACCTTCGCGCCGATGTCCAGCGCGATGCCCAGACCGGCCTTCGGGTATGCCTGCTGCATCGTGGAGATCAGCCCGGCTGCGTCCTTGGCCTTGGGCAGCTCCGCTTCGAACCTCTGCAGGTAATCCCGCGTGTAGCGGATGGCGCCGTCGTCCAGTGCGGTGCCCGCCGCCATGTGGCCCGGTACGACCGTCGCCGGCTTGAGTGCCTGCATCTCTTCGAGCTGCGCGAGCCACGCCTGGCGCTCGCTCTGCTTTTGCGTGTCGGCGGTCCAGACATGCAGGTTGCCGAAGACGGCGATGTTGCCCACGATGGCCTTGATCGACGGGATCCACACGTAAGGCCGATGGGCCAGTTCGCCGGTCGTGCCGCGCACCTCGATCGTTTCTCCGTCTACTGTCAGCGTGTTGCCGCTGATCGCGTCAGGCACGATGGGCTGCCGGGGCGCATTAGCGCCCATCTTGGGGCCCCAGAAGGCGACCTTGCCCGCCATCTTCGACTGGAGCTTTTCCCGCACCGCGGCAGTGGTCAGCACCTGCGCCTGCGGGAACATCCCCTTGAGCACTTCGGCGCCGAAGTAGAAGTCGGGATCGGCGTTGCTGATGAAGATTGCCTTGAGGTTCTTGCCGCTGTCGAGCACGTTGGCGGCCACGCGCAGCGCATCGGCGCGGGTGAAGCCGGTGTCGATCACGACGGCCTCCGTCTTGCCGCTGACGACAACCGCGTTGACATGGAAGCTTCCTGCGTCGGCGTTGTAGACCTTGATCGACAGCGGCGGGGCCGGTGCCGCCGCGGCGTCCGAGGCCATCACGCCGAGCGTCAAGGCGGGCAGCACGATGCGGGCGAGCTGGAAGAAGGGCATTTCGGGTCTCCGGTCAGTGAACGATGGGGGCACTCTATTTGCGCGCCTTTGATTGATAAAGTTCTGTCTGATCCATTGTTCTTTGCATGGATCGATGAAATGTTCGCTACTGTGACGAAGACCCATGGACCGATTGACCGCGACGCAGGTATTCATCTCGGTGGTCGAACACGGCAGCCTCACCCAGGCCGCGGAGCACCTGGAAATGTCGACGGCCATGGTCAGCCGCTACCTGGCGGCGATGGAGGGCTGGCTGGGCGCGCGCCTGCTGCACAGAACGACCCGGAAGATCAGCCTGACCGAGGCGGGAGAGTCGGCGCTGGCTTCATGCAGGCAATTGCTCGATCTGGCCGACGACGTGAGGCATCTCGCGGGGCAGGCCCACCGCGTGCCGGCAGGGCGGCTGCGCATCGCGTGTTCCCCCTCCTTCGCCGAGGCGCAGCTGACCTCGGCGCTGGTCGAGTTCCAGAACCGATACCCACGGGTGGAGTTCTCGCTGCTGGCGGCGGATCGCACGGTAGATCTCGCCGCAGAGCGAATCGACCTGGCGGTGCGGATCTCCAACAGCCTGGAGCCGGGCCTGATCGCCCTCCCGCTGGCGCCGTGCCGTTCCGTGCTCTGTGCCGCGCCGCGGTACCTCGACGCGCATGGCATGCCGCAGACGCCGCAAGACCTCCATGCGCACCGTTGCCTCGCGCATGCGTTCGTCAGCGCGGCGCAATACCGCTTCACGCATGCCGGCAAGCAGGTCGAGGTGCCGGTTGTCCAGGGCTTCTCCACGAACGAGACGTCCGTGCTTCGGCGAGCGGTACTCGCAGGCGGGGGCATCGGCATGCTGCCCACCTACTTCGTCGGCGATGACCTTCGGCAAGGCAGGCTGGTCCGGCTGATGCCGGCGTACGAGCCCGAGATCCTCGGCATCCATGCACTCTACCTGTCCCGTCATCACCAGCCGCTCGCCTTGCGACTGCTTCTGGACTTTCTCGGCGACCGGTTCGGCGGCACCACGCCTCCATGGGATGCGGCATGACGCTCAGGCGCGGGGCCCTGCCCCGAGGGTGAGAGAGAGGGCAGCCCGCGCACTGACGCAATGCGCAATGCGATGGCGAGTAGAAAAAACGGCCCCGGAGGGCCGTTTCTTCTCGCCATGGCGCGGTGGCGTTCAGGCCGCCGGCTCGCGCAGGAAGATCTCCACGCGGCGGTTCTTGGCGCGGCCCGCTTCCGAATGGTTGTCGGCGATCGGCTCCCGATCGGCGCGGCCAGCCACTTCCACGCGCTGTGGCGCCACACCGCGGGCGGCGAGGTAGTCGCGCACGCTCTGGGCACGCTCCATCGACAGCGGGTTGTTGATGGCGTCCGAGCCAGTGCTGTCGGTATGGCCCACGATCACGAGGCGCACGTTCGGGTCGTCGCGCACGCTGGCCGCGAACGGGTCGAGCACGTTGCGCAGCTGCGGCTTGATGGCCGCGCTGTTGACAGCGAACGAGATGTCGTTGGGGATCTGCACCTTCAGCTGGTTGTCCGCCGTGCGGGTCACCTCCACACCGGTGCCGCGCGTGGCCTGCTCCATCGCGGCTCGGCGCTCTTCCTGGCGCTTGGACCACACGTTGCCGGCCACCGCGCCGATGGCGCCGCCGACGACGGCACCCGTGCCGGCCTTGCCACCAGTGGCCTTGCCGAGCACCGCGCCCACGCCTGCGCCGATGCCCGCGCCGATGGCGGTGCCGCGCTGGCGCTCGGTCATGTTCTCGCAGCCGGCCAGCATCACGGCCGCGGCCGTGATGCCCAGCGCAGCCGCACGAATGTGGTTACGTCGAGTCATGTGCATTCTCCTTTTCTGCCCAATGAATGGTGTTGCGCGAGGCAGGCGAGCGTCTGTCGGACAGAGCATGCCCGGCCTGTCGGCCCCTGCCTACAACGGTTGAAAGCGAGGACGCGGTTGCGCCTCAAGATGCAACTTGCATGTCGAACTGCATCGCCGCCAGGCGTGCATAGAGCCCGCGCGCCGAGGCGAGCTCGGCATGCGTGCCCACCTCCACGATCTGGCCGGCTTCCATCACCACGATACGGTCGGCGCGCTGCACGGTCGAGAGCCGGTGCGCAATGACGAGCGTGGTGCGGTCTTTCATCGCCGACTCCAGCGCGGCCTGAACCATGCGCTCGCTCTCGGCATCGAGGGCGCTCGTGGCTTCGTCGAGCAGCAGCAGGGGCGGGTTCTTGAGCATGGCACGGGCGATGGCGATGCGCTGCCGCTGTCCGCCCGACAGCCGCACGCCGCGTTCGCCAAGGAAGGTTTGATAGCCCTCGGGCAGTGCGGTGATGAAGTCGTGCGCATAGGCGGCGCGCGCGGCGCAGATTACCTCCTCGTCGCTCGCATCGGGCCGGCCGTAGCGGATGTTCTCCATCGCGTTGGCGGAAAAGATCACGCTGTCCTGCGGCACGATGCCGATGCGCTGTCGCAGCTGCGCGAGCGAGGCCTCGCGCACCGACACGCCGTCGATGGCCACTCGGCCTTCCGAGGCGTCGTAGTAGCGCAGCAGCAGCTGGAACACCGTGCTCTTGCCCGCGCCGCTGGGGCCGACGAGCGCCACGGTTTCGCCGCGCGCCACGTGCAGGGTGAAATTCGACAGCGCCGCCTGCTGCGGTCGCGAGGGGTAGCGGAAGGTGATCCGGTCGAGTTCGACGGTCGATCCGTTGCGCGCCGGCGGCATGGGCACGGGCTGCGCCGGCGAGGCGATGGGCGAGCGCACCGACATCAGTTCCATGAGTCGCTCTGTTGCTCCCGCCGCGCGCAGCAGGTCGCCGTACACCTCGGCCAGCACGGCCACCGAGGACACGAGGATGATGACGAAGACGACCGTCTGGCCCAAATGGCC
Source organism: uncultured Burkholderiaceae bacterium (assembly GCA_966251135.1). Classification (GTDB taxonomy): domain Bacteria; phylum Pseudomonadota; class Gammaproteobacteria; order Burkholderiales; family Burkholderiaceae_C; genus Albitalea. Next base: position 476 of record CBINKC010000058.1, on the reverse strand, counting down.
GGCGGTGATGCGCCCTTCCAGCACGGCCTGCGTGCCCTGGTAGAGGCCCCACAGCAGCGCGCCGAAGGTCGCGGTGATGATGAAGCCCACCAGGAAGGACCGCATGCGGGTGCGGTTCACGGCGGTGGCGAAGGCGCTCTGCGTGGAGCGGTGGAAGCGCTCCGCCTCGCGGACCTCCTGCGTGTAGCTCTGCACCACGGGGATGGCGTTGAGTACCTCGGCGGCGATGGCGCTGGAGTCGGCCACGCGGTCCTGGCTCGCGCGGCTGAGCTTGCGCACGCGGCGGCCGAAGTACAGCGAGGGCAGCACCACCAGCACCAGGATGCCGAGCACCTGCGCCATCACGTAGGGGTTGGTGACGATGAGCATGACCATCGCGCCCAGCCCCATCACGCTGTTGCGCAGGCCCATGCTGAGGCTGGAGCCGACGACGGTCTGCACGAGCGTGGTGTCGGTGGTCAGGCGCGACAGCACCT
>CBINKC010000057.1:0-25164 GCA_966251135.1 uncultured Burkholderiaceae bacterium | reverse complement strand
CCTGCGCGATGACCTCGACGAGGACCGCCGACGGCTGCACGATCGCTTCCAGCGCGACCTGAAGGCCCTGTGGTGGGGCGCGGTGCTGTTCTGGGTGTCGTGGGTGCTGGGCGCGGTGGCGGCGACGCTGCTCTTCGGTATCGCGTCGTTCGTCGTGTTTCGCGAGTTCATCACGCTCACGCATACACGGCGTGCCGACCATCGCAGCCTCATCCTCGCCTTCTTCGTGGTGCTGCCGGTGCAGTTCGTCCTTGCGGGCGGCCGCCACTTCGATCTCTTCACGGTCTTCGTTCCCGTGTACGTGTTCTTCGCGATCCCGGTCGCAAGCGCGCTGGGCGGCGATCCGCTGCGCTTCCTGGAGCGCACGGCCAAGATCCAGTGGGGCATCATGGTGTGCATCTACGGCATGAGCCACGCGCCCGCGCTGCTGCTGCTCGATCTGCCCGGCTATGCGGGGCGAGGCGCCTTCCTGGTGTTCTACCTCGTGGCCGTCACCGCCGCCGCGCACATCGCGCACACGTTCGCCAGCCGGCGCCTGCGCGCACGGCCTGTGGCGCCCGCCATCAGCGACTCCTTTTCCTGGCGCGCCTGGTTGTGCGGCGCGGCCGGTGCTGGCGCGGTGGGCACGCTGCTGTACTGGGCCACGCCGTTCAAGCCCCTGTCGGCGCTCGCCGTGGGTGGCGTCGCCGGTGCGTGTGGCACGCTCGGCGCATTCGTCATGCAGGCGCTCAAGCGCGACGCCGGCGTGCGCAGCTGGGGCGGCAAGGTCTCGGTCACCGGCGCCGTCGGCGTACTCGATCGCGTGGCGCCACTTTGCTTTGCGGCGCCCGTGTTCTTCCATTCCGTGCGTTGGTATTACGGGGTGACGGTCTAATGCGCATCCTCGGTGTCGACCCCGGCCTGCGGACCACCGGCTTCGGCGTGATCGAGGCCGACGGGCCCCGTCTCGCCTACGTGGCCAGCGGCACGATCAGCACAAGTGCCGTGGCAGTCGGTCAGCTGCCGGCCCGGTTGAAGATCATCTTCGATGGCGTGCGGGAGGTCGTCTCGCGCTATCGCCCCGGCTGCGCCGCGATGGAGATCGTGTTCGTCAACGTGAACCCGCAGTCCACGCTGTTGCTCGGCCAGGCGCGCGGTGCCGCGCTCAGCGCACTGGTGTCCAATGACCTCGACGTTTCCGAGTACACCGCGCTGCAGATGAAGAAGGCTATCGTCGGCCATGGACAGGCCCGCAAGGAGCAAGTCCAGGAGATGGTCATGCGCCTGCTGCAACTGCCCGGCGTACCCGGCAAGGATGCGGCTGACGCACTGGGCATGGCCATCTGCCATGCCCATGCGGGCGGCTCGCTTGCGGCGCTGGCGGGGCACACGACGCTCTCGCGACGGGCTCACGCACAGTACAAGCGCGGGCGGGCCTATTGAGGCGTCGCCCTACAATTTCGCACCTCCCTGAACCGTAGCCGAAAGACACCCTCCATGAGTGCCCAGCCTCCCGATGCCGCGCGGCCGCCCAGCACCCCGGACCTGAGCCATATCTCCCCGCGCGACAAGGCGGAGATCCTTGCCGAGGCCCTGCCGTACATCCGGCGTTTCCATGGCAAGACCTTCGTCATCAAGTACGGAGGCAACGCGATGACCGACCCTGCGCTGCAGCAGGACTTTGCCGAAGACGTGGTGCTGCTCAAGCTCGTAGGCCTCAACCCGGTGGTCGTCCACGGAGGCGGCCCGCAGATCGACGAGGCGCTGGCCAAGGTCGGCAAGAAAGGCACCTTCATCCAGGGCATGCGCGTCACCGACGACGAGACCATGGAAGTGGTCGAGTGGGTGCTCGCCGGCCAGGTGCAGCAGGACATCGTCGGTCTCATCAACCAAGCTGGCGGCAAGGCCGTGGGCCTGACCGGGCGTGATGGTGGGCTCATTCGCGCACGCAAGCTCAAGATGCTCGACAAGAACGACCCCACCAAGGAGCACGACGTGGGCCAGGTCGGCGAGATCGTGTCCATCGACCCGAGCGTGGTGAAGGCCCTGCAGGACGACCAGTTCATCCCGGTCATCTCGCCGCTCGGTTTCGGTGCACAGAACGAGAACTACAACATCAATGCCGACGTCGTGGCCGGCAAGCTGGCCGAAGTGCTCAAGGCCGAGAAGCTGATGATGCTCACCAACACGCCAGGCGTGCTCGACAAGCAGGGCAACCTGCTCACCAACCTTTCGGCGCGCGAGATCGACGAGCTGTTTGCCGACGGCACCATCTCCGGCGGCATGCTGCCGAAGATCGCTTCCGCGCTCGACGCCGCCAAGAACGGGGTGAACTCGGTGCACATCATCGACGGCCGCGTCCCGCACGCCATGTTGCTCGAGATCCTGACCGAGCAGCCCTACGGCACGATGATCCGCTCGCACTGAGCGGCTGCGCTTCCGTCCTGTCGCAACAGCCCGTTTCGCGGCCCGGCGCGTGCCTGGCCGCGTGGGCTTCGTGGCGCTTTTCACGCCTTGGGCCTGCGGCATGGAAGTTGGCGTTCACCCCTGCCCCATACGTGAGCACCTGTGTGCCAGAATCAACCGGACACAACGTTTGCGCTCGCTCTGGTGCCATCCGAGATGACGTCTCCACTTGAGAATCCTGCCTCAGGCATTGCAGCGGGCGACGGCGGCGACGAGAGTTCCGCAGCCGCTGGGGGTACGCGCAAGCGGCCCAAGCCCGGTGAGCGCAAGGTCCAGATCCTGCAAACGCTCGCCTCCATGCTGGAGCAGCCGGGCGCCGAGCGGATCACGACGGCCGCGCTGGCCGGCCGGCTCGACGTGTCTGAAGCGGCGCTCTACCGCCACTTTGCCAGCAAGGCACAGATGTTCGAGGGACTGATCGAGTTCATCGAACAAAGCGTCTTCACGCTGGCCAACCAGATCAACGAACGCGAAGCCTCCGGCCGCATGCAGGTGCGCAAGGTCATTACGGTGCTCCTGCAGTTTGGCGAGAAGAACCCCGGAATGACGCGTGTGATGGTCGGTGACGCGCTGGTGTTCGAGAACGACCGCCTGCTCGCCCGCATGAACCAGTTCTTCGATCGCATCGAAGGTCAGTTGCGCCAGAGTGTGCGCGCCGCGGCCGAGGCGAATGGATCAGACACCCCGACCGTCGACGCGAATGCGCGCGCCTCGGTGCTGACCGCCTTCGCCGTCGGACGCCTGCAGCGCTACGCCCGCTCGGGTTTCAAGCGCCTGCCTACCGAGCACCTGGATGCCGCGCTCGACTTGATGGTGGGCTGAAGCTCGCGCGCCGGCCGGGCAGCGCTCTCTCGGGGCGAGAGCGCTTGCGGCGCTGATAATCGCCCGATGTCCGACCCGCTGCTGTCCCTGATTTCTCGCGCCGAGGCCTTGATGGCGCGCCTGGAGGCTGTGCTGCCTCACCCGCTGGCCGAGCCCGACTGGTCGGCATCGATTGCGTTTCGCTACCGCAAGCGTGCCGGCTCGGGATGCCTGGAGCCTGTGAAGCACGTGGCCACCATCCGGCTTTCGCACTTGCGAGAGGTCGATGCGCAGAAGGAGCGACTGGTACGCAATACCCTGCAGTTCGTGCAGGGGCGCGGCGCCAACAACGTGCTGCTCACCGGCGCTCGCGGCACCGGCAAGAGTTCGCTCATCAAGGCCTGCTTGAACGAGTTCGCTCCCCAGGGGCTGCGCCTCATCGAGGTGGACAAGGTTGATCTAGTCGACCTGCCCGACATTGTCGACCGCGTCGCCGGTCGGCCCGAGCACTTCATCGTGTACTGCGACGACCTCAGCTTCGACGAGGGCGAGCCAGGCTACAAGGCGCTCAAGTCCATCCTTGACGGCTCGGTGGCGCAGTCGTCGGACAACGTGCTCATCTACGCCACCAGCAATCGCCGTCACCTGCTGCCCGAGTACATGCGCGAGAACCTGAGCTACCAGCACACCGAGGACGGCGAGGTCCATCCCGGCGAGGTGGTGGAGGAGAAGATCTCGCTGTCGGAGCGCTTCGGCCTGTGGGTGAGCTTCTATCCGTTCACCCAGGACGAGTACCTCGACATCGTGGCCGAATGGTTGCGGGTCTTCGGCGTGGACGAGCGGGCGATCGCGGCCGCGCGCCAGGAATCGCTGGTGTGGGCCCTGGAGCGCGGGTCACGTTCGGGTCGCGTGGCCCACCAGTTCGCACGCGACTACGCCGGGCGCGGCGGCGCATCGTGAGCGGCTCCACCGAGCGCACGCCCGTCGACGTGGCCGTGGGCGTGCTCGTCGATGGCAACGGCCGGTTCCTGCTCACCTCTCGCCCGGAGGGCAAGGTCTATGCCGGCTACTGGGAGTTTCCGGGCGGCAAGTTCGAGCCCGGCGAATCCGTGGAGCAGGCGCTGCGTCGAGAACTGCACGAGGAACTGGGCATCGCCATCGGCCCGGCGCATCCTTGGAAGGTCGAGCTGATGGACTACCCGCACGCGCGGGTGCGGCTGCATTTCTGCAAGGTCTACGAGTGGATGGGCGAGTTCGAAATGCGAGAGGCGCAGTCCATGGCCTGGCAGAACCTCCCTGTGGAGGTGAGGCCGGTGCTCCCCGGCACCGTGCCAGTGCTGCGGTGGCTGGCCGAAGAGCGCGGGTTCGAGGGCGTGACGCATGCCGGGTGAGTACACTGCCCCGATGGACTGGCTCGACGAGGTGAAGTGGGATGCGCAGGGGCTGGTGCCCGTCATCGCGCAGGAGTGCGGCAGCAACGACGTGCTGATGTTCGCGTTCATGAACCGCGAGGCGCTGCAGAAGACGGTCGAGCTGGGCGAGGCCGTGTACTACAGCCGATCCCGTGGGCGGCTGTGGCACAAGGGCGAGGAGTCGGGCCATGTGCAAAAGGTGCACGAGTTGCGCCTGGACTGCGACAACGACGTGGTGCTGCTCAAGGTCGAGCAGCGGGGCCACGAACCTGGCATCGCCTGCCACACCGGGCGTCATTCGTGTTTCTTTCGGGTGTACCGCGATGCCGCCTGGCGCACGGTCGAGCCCGTCTTGAAAGACCCGCAGAGCATCTACAGATGAGCTCCAACGATACGCTGGCCCGCTTGGCCGAAGTGATCGAATCGCGCAAGGCCGGCGATCCGGACAAGAGCTACGTCGCGCGGCTGTTCCACAAGGGCACCGACGCCATCCTCAAGAAGATCGGCGAGGAGGCCACCGAGGCCGTGATGGCGGCCAAGGACGGCGACGCCAGCAAGATCGTGTATGAGGTCGCCGACCTCTGGTTCCATTCGATGATCGCGCTCAGCGCCTTTGGCCTGCGGCCCGCCGATGTGCTGGCCGAGCTGGAGCGTCGCGAGGGCTTGTCGGGGCTGGAGGAGTTCGCTGCCCGCCAGAAGTGAAGGACCGCGAGGACGATCGCCATGGGTGATATCACCGACGTCGAAACCGACCGCGAACGAACACTGAAGACCCTGGGGCACGTCAGCTACCTGCTGCACCTTGTCGTGGCCATCGGTGCGGTGCTGCCGGGCGTGCAGGCGAGCATTGTCTTGTTGCTTATGGCGTTCATGCTCGACCTCGTGAAGAAGGACGATGCCGCCAACACCTGGCAGGAAACGCACTTTCGCTGGCGCATCCGAAGCGTGCTGTGGGCGGGCGGCCTTTATCTCTTGACGCTGCCCCTGTGGCTGCTCATCGTGCCGGGCTACATCGCCTGGGTACTCATCTCGATCTGGTTCCTCTACCGCATCGTGCGCGGCTGGATGAATCTCAACAACAACGCGGCAATGCCGGCCTGACGCGAGGGGCCAACCATGACCCACGACCCGAACTGCATTTTCTGCAAGATCATCGCCGGACAGATCCCGAGCCGGAAAGCCTACGAAGACGAAGAACTTTTGGCTTTCCACGACATCCATCCCTGGGCGCCGGTGCACGTGCTCATCGTTCCCAAGATCCACGTGCCTACGCTGGCTGATGTCGCGCCGGAGCACGAACGCTGGCTGGGCCGCATGATGCTGCTGGCGCCCAGGCTCATGAAGGAGCACGGGGTCACCAATGGCTTTCGCACCGTGATCAACACCGGGCAGGACGGCGGGCAGGAGGTCTACCACTTGCACATGCACGTTTTCGGCGGGCCGCGCCCCTGGGCCAAGGGCTGAGAAGGCCTCTCACCTCTAAGCCTAGAATTCTCGGTCAAGTCGTAGGAGAAAGATCATGGGTTCATTCAGCATCTGGCATTGGCTGGTCGTGCTGCTGATCGTGGTGTTGGTGTTCGGGACCAAGAAGCTCAAGAACATCGGCCAGGACCTCGGGGGCGCTGTCAAGGGCTTCAAGGACGGCATGAAGGACGGTTCGGCGAGCGGCGACAGCGTGCCGCCGCCCGCACAGGTCACGTCGAACTCGCAGAAGTCCGACGCTGGCACCGTGGACGTTGAAGCACGCAACAAGTCTTGAAGCATCAAGACTGGGCTACGCAAGCCTGCTGCCTGGTCACATCGCCGCATGATTGACTTCGGCTTCGACAAGATCGCGCTCATCGGTGCGGTGGCGCTCATCGTCATCGGTCCCGAGCGGCTGCCGCGTGTGGCACGCACTGTCGGGCACCTGCTGGGCAGGGCGCAGCGCTACGTCGCCGAGGTGAAGGCCGAGGTGAACCGGTCCATCGAGCTGGAAGAGCTCAAGAAGATGCGGAACCAGTTCGAGGATGCGGCGCGCGATGTCGAGCAGAGTGTGTCCAACGAGATCCGGCAGACTGCGAGCGAACTGGAGCGGGGCTGGGCCGACGACAATCCGCTCCTCGGCCCCTCGGGCGCGCAGGAACTGCAAACGCCTGCTCCACAGTATCGGCACCCGAAGAAGAACTGGCGGCTCAAACGGGGCGCCATGCCCCAGTGGTACAAGCGCCGCCACGGCATCCGCACCAAGGCGCAATCCGGTGCAGCGCGCGTGGCGCGCTACCGGCCCCGCTCCCTGCCCCGATGACTGTTCAAGATCCGCAACGCGATGAGCTCGAGGGCACGGAGCAGCCCTTCGTCTCGCACCTCGTGGAACTACGAGACCGCCTGATTCGTGCTCTGGTTGCCGTCGGCATTTGCTTCGGCGCCCTCATGGTGTGGCCGGGCCCGGCAGGACTGTACGACCTGCTCGCCGCGCCACTCGTGGCCAACCTCCCGCGGGGCGCTACGTTGATCGCGACGAACGTCATCTCGCCCTTCATCGTGCCGCTGAAGATTACGCTGCTCGCAGCCTTCCTGCTCGCTTTGCCGGTCGTGCTCTACCAGGTGTGGGCGTTCGTCGCGCCCGGGCTGTACTCGCATGAGAAGCGGTTGGTGTTGCCGCTGGTCATCTCCAGCACGGTGCTGTTCCTCCTGGGCATCGCGTTCTGCTACTTCCTGGTGTTCCGCCAGGTTTTTAGCTTCATCCAAGGCTTCGCGCCCAAGAGCATCACGGCGGCGCCGGACATCGAGGCCTACCTCAGCTTCGTGCTGACCATGTTCATCGCCTTCGGTGCAGCCTTCGAGGTGCCTGTGGCCGTGGTCGTGCTGGCCCGAATGGGCGTGGTCACCGTGGACAAGCTGCGCGAGTTCCGTAGCTATTTCATCGTGCTGTCGTTCATCATCGCGGCCGTGATTACGCCGCCCGATGTGGTGTCGCAACTGGCGCTGGCCATCCCGATGTGCCTGCTTTACGAAGCAGGCATCTGGGCCGCCCAGGTGTTCATCCGCCACACTCAGGCGCCCGGGGAAGAGGAGAAAACGGTTCCTTAGCGGCGGCCGGTGCCGCCGATGTGCGGCGACTCACCTCCTTGGGGCGGAAACGTCGAAGACGCCCCCTGGGGGTGCTCTCAGCGTCTTACCTGCGTGCGCGGCCGCTGCGCTACCGTGACCGTGAGCTGCATCGCCTTGTCGCCGCGCTGTACGCCTATCACTGCCCGTTCGCTGGGTTTGAGGGCTGCCACGGCGGACAGCAGCTGGACAGTGTTCGTCACCGGGGCATCTGCCACCTTCACTACGACATCGCCGGGCCGCATACCGCCCTCGGCGGCTGGCCCGCCTTGCAGCACGCCAGTGATGAGCACACCTTCCTTGACGGGCAGGCTGAAGGTCTCGGCGATCTCGGGCGTCAGGTCGCGCGGCTCCACCCCGATCCAGCCACGCGTCACCACGCCGTCTCGGATGAGGCCGTCCATCACCTGCCGGGCGGTGCTCACCGGGATGGCGAAGCCGATCCCGAGGCTGCCGCCGCTGCGAGAGTAGATGGCCGTGTTGATGCCCAGCAGATGCCCATTGGCATCCACCAGGGCGCCGCCTGAATTGCCGGGGTTGATGGCGGCGTCGGTCTGGATGAAGTTCTCGAAGGTATTGATGCCTAGCTGGTTGCGCCCCAGCGCGCTCACGATGCCCGACGTCACCGTCTGGCCTACGCCGAAGGGGTTGCCGATCGCGAGCACCACGTCGCCTACCTGCAGGGCATCGATGCTGCCGAACGTGATGACGGGCAACTTGTCCAGCGAGATCTTGAGCACCGCGAGGTCGGTCTCCGGGTCGGTGCCGACCACCTGGGCGCGCGCGTGCCGGCTGTCGGCCAACTGGACCTCGATTTCGTCGGCGCCTTCGATCACATGGTTGTTGGTGAGCAGGTAGCCCTCGGGCGAGACGATGACGCCCGATCCCAGTCCAACCTGCGCTTCTTGCATTTCGCGGCCGCGGTCGCCAAAGAAGAACTGGAACCACGGGTCACCGGAATGCGGGTTGCGCGCAGGCGCCTTGCTCGCCGTGATGCTCACGACCGCCGGCGTGGCGCGCCGGGCCGCAGCGCTGTAGCTGCTCGGGGCATTCATCGCTGCGCTCGCGGGCGCCTCGACGGGCTGTACGGCGTTGATCGAAATGCCTGGGGGCAGACCGGGCACCTGCATGGCCGGGCTCCGGACCCATTCAGGCTTGAGTGTTGCCACCACAAAGAGCACGGCGACAGCCACGGTGACCGCTTGCGAGAAAATAAGCCAGGTTCTGCGCATGAATTCGTCCGATGGCCTCACGCACCGAGATTGAGTCGTACACCCATACGCTGCTGGACGTGGGGCGCTTCCGGGATTATGGGCCGAACGGTCTGCAGGTCGAGGGGCGCGCCGAGGTGCGCAAACTCGTCTCCGGCGTGACGGCCAGCCGCGCGCTGATCGAGGCCGCCATCGACGCCGGGGCGGACGCGATCCTGGTGCATCACGGCCTCTTCTGGCGTGGTCACGATGGTCGCATCACCGGCTGGCTCAAGGAGCGCCTCGCACTGCTGCTGGGCCATCAGCTCAACTTGCTGGCCTACCACCTGCCGCTGGATGCGCATCCGGAATTCGGCAACAACGCGCGGTTTGGCACGCGCCTGCAACTCGAGGCGCAGGGCCGCTTCGGTGAGCAGGACCTGGGCTTCATCGGCGCGCCGGCCGAGCTCTTGGCGCTGGCCGTGCTCGCCGAGCGGGTGCAGCAGCAACTCGGGCGGACGGCTACGGTGGTGCCCGGCGATGGCCGCCCCATCCGCCAGGTGGCGTGGTGCACCGGCGGCGCGCAAGGCTACTTCGAGGCCGCCATCGCGGCCGGTGCCGATGTCTTTATCACCGGCGAAATTTCGGAGCCCCAGGCGCACTATGCGCGCGAGACCGGCGTGGCCTACATCGCCTGTGGACACCATGCAAGCGAGCGCTACGGCGCGCCAGCCTTGGCAGCGCATGTGGCGCAGCGCTTCGGAATCGAGCACCAGTTCATCGACATCGAGAATCCGGCCTGAGAGGCTGAGAAGCAATCCGACATGCCGAACGAAGCCGAATCCAAGCTACACGGGGGTGCGTTGCCTCTGGCCGTGACCCAGGGTGACGCCTGCGGCATCGGGCCGGAGATCATCGCCAAGCTGTTTGCAACGCCGGACGCGACGGGTTGCTTCGTGATCGGCGATGTGGGTGTCATGCGCCGGGCAGCCGCCTGGGTGGGCGGCCTGTTGGCGGTGGCGCGTATCGAGTCCCCGGCCGACGCATGGGCGGCGCCACCGCACTGCATCCCGGTGTGGCTGCCCGAGGGATTGCCGCAGGGGCTGTCCGACGTGCCGCCGGGCCGTATCGATGCGCGGGCCGGCGCGGCAGCGGCGCAGTGCATCCGCGAGGCGGCGGCGATGGCCCGGCGGGGCGAGGTGGCAGGTATCGTCACCGCGCCCATCCACAAGGAGGCGCTCGCGGCGGCCGGCATCAGCCATCCTGGGCACACCGAGATGTTGCAGGCATGGGCTGCCGATCCCCCGCCGCCAGTGCGCATGATGCTGGCGAACGAAGAGCTGCGCACCGTACTGGTCACCATCCACATGTCGCTGCGCCGTGCCATCGACGCCGTCACGTACGACGCAGTGCTCGAGACCTTGCGCATCGCGCATGCGGCGGCGGGACGGTGGGGCCAGCCGGCGCCGCGGATCGCCGTGGCCGGGCTGAACCCGCACGCTGGGGAGGGCGGATTGTTCGGCGACGAGGAGATCCGCATCATTGCGCCGGCAATCTCGGCGGCCCGGCGCGAAGGCATCGATGCGAGCGGCCCCTATGCGCCGGACACCGTATTCATGCGCGCCCGCCATGCACCCGGCCATCCCGGCGAGTTCGACATCGTGGTAGCCATGACACACGACCATGGCCTCATCCCGGTGAAGTACCTGGGTGTGGAGCAGGGCGTGAACATCACCCTCGGGTTGCCGTTCGTGCGCACGAGCCCCGACCATGGCACGGCCTTCGACATCGCAGGCACCGGCCGGGCGGACGAGCGCAGCCTGCGGGCGGCGGTGGCGATGGCTCGGCGCCTGTCCGACTCCGGTCGATGATCGGCCCCAAGGTTCAGGAAGCGTCGCCGAGCTGCCCAAAGTTGACTCACCTGCGTCGGGGGCGGAAACGTCACGGGACGTCGCCTGGAGGCACTCCCGGGGAGAGAGCCCCCTCGCGGTCAGTGCCGCGCCGTGCTCTTCAGCGCGGCGAGCTGGCGGCGTGCTCGGGCCGTGGCGCGTTCCATCAGGTATGCGTGCTCCACCGCGCGGAACCGGTGGCTCTCGCACATCCGAGACAGCATGCGGGAGGTGAACGAGATCGTCTGCTGGTGCTTGCGGCCGTGCGTGAACACGAAGAAGCTGCGTCCGGGGCTCACGTAGCTCAGCCGGACCTTCTGCCACTGGTCCTTCAGGAGCATCTCGTAGGCGAACCCGACGTGGATATGGTCCATCAGCTTGGGACCATGCGAAGGTTCTGCTGGATCGGCGGCGATGAGGTCGAGGTTGATGTCGATGCCCAGGTTCGACGGGAGCGTGTCGCCCAGGGGTTGCGGCACCGTGTCCGGCCCACCGGCGGGCAGGACAGCCGGGATCGTGGCCGCGGTATTGGCACTCAGGTCGATGTCAACCTTGCCCGACCAGTCGACCGCGCTCTCCACCACCAGACCGACCTGCTGTGCCTCCTCTGGGGTGAAGCGCTGTTCGATCTCCTTCGAGTCGAACTTCACCGGCTCGGCCTGCGAGAACTCATGCGCACCCGGGATGGCCTGCTGGAAGATGCCCTCCAGCTGCTTGGCCAGCAGGTTGTGCTCCAGCTCCGTCATGGGCGCGGCCTTGAGCGACTCCGCATGCGAGGGCAGCAGCTTGCTGAAAAAGTCCTTCTGCGCGGCTTCGGGCCAGCCGATGAGCTTGAGCCCTTCGTTGAGGTCCTTCATCAGCGTGGGCAGCTGCATCAGGAACTTCTTGCGCAGGATGGGAGAGCCTTTGGGCTGCACACTCATCACCAGGTCGCGGCCTACGCCCCGGAATCGCTTGAGCACGTCGGAATCCACGCCGTGCTGCCGCGCGGCGAGCACGAGCGCCTGGCTCCAGACCTGGGAGACGAAGTCGAGCAGGTACTGAGGCATGGACATGCCGTGCAGCGCCGCGTTGAGCTGCAGCATGTAGCGCTGCTGCACACGCAGCTCGGATTCCTTGCTCACCAGCACGGCGGCGGCGCCGCTGGAATGCGCGCGCTCCTCGGTCTGCCGCGTGATGAACTCCTCCAGCTCGGAAAGCTTGGCGGAGTAAAGATCCAGCTGGTCGAAATCGCCCTCGACGATTTCCTGAACCAGGTTCCTGACGAGTTCGAGGAACTGCCGGCCGGGGTCTTCGGTGAAGTCGTCGAAGGCGCAGGCCAGTGACGCGATGCGGTTGACGAAGCGACGCACCGGATGGCGGCGCGAGGAGAAGAAGGTGGCGTCCGAGAGGGCCACCCGCAGCACCGGCAGCTGCAACCGCGCGATCTGGCGCGCCATTTGTGGCGGCACCTTCGGGTCAGACAGGATTTGGTCGAACAGGCTGCCCACCACGTCGATCACCATGTGATCGAGCTTGCCGGGGGAGGCCTGCATCAACTCCTCGCGGTGGGCGCGGATGAGGTTGACGGCCATCAGCCCCGCCATCCCCTCCGCCGCCCCTGCCTCGGTGTTCAGTACGCCGATGGCCCCGATCCCGCCGTGCATTGCGCCGCCACTGACGCCGGGGGCCATGGGTACCTCATCTGTGGCATCCAAGGCACCGGGGCGGCTGGCCATCACTGTCAGGCGGCGCAGCAAGGCCATGAGCTGGGCATCGGGCGGTGGGTTCTGCGCCACAGGATGGCCCTGGCCGGGGATGCTGCCGCGCCGCGTGCTCATCGGGCCTGAACGTGTGGAGCTGCCCAGCGTGCTGCGCATGCCGGCGTCACTGCCGGCGCCGCGACTCGAGGCGTAGTCGGTGTCGGGCGATCCTGTGAAGAACCCGCTTGCCTGCCCGCGGGTGCTGACCACGTCCTGCAGTGTGCTGTAGCCCGAGTTCGCGCCTGAACCTGGGCCATGCACCGTCTTGACGGCCAAGCGCACCGGTTGCACGTTGCGGTGCTTCATCTCGTCCACGATGAACTGGTAGCAGGCGGGCATGGCCTGCGCCATGGACTGGCCGAACTCGCGCGCGAGGATCTTGCGTGGATCGGGCTCCATGCTGACGACCACGATGGAGCGGAACACGGAGAGCCCGAGCACCTCGGCGCGCAGCGGGTTGCGCTCCTCGTCGGCGCGCCCGAGACCGAGCACGGCACCCATGTAGGCCGCCATCTCGCGCAGCTCCCACTCGCAGGCGTGCCGAATTTGCTGCGCGATCCGGTCCGACAGCATGCGCTGCTCGACCTCGTCGTCGTCCACCAGGCTCAGCGAGAGCCAGTCGGTGGCTGCCGGCGCGCGTGGACGCTCGTCACGCGGTACGACCTCCTCGTGCACCTTGTCCACCAAGTGCTTTGAGAAAGACAGGTGGAAGGTGTTCATCTTGCGGCGCAGGTCGATCTGTGCCGCCAACAGCAGGTCGCGCTCGGCAGCGCGAGTGGTCGATTGCGACTGGGTGCCCAGGCCCGATGCAACACGCTCGGCCACCGTCGTCACGGTGGCCTTCACATGGCCAATAGCCGCTTCCAGTGCGGCAGGCAGTCTCGACTCGCTCGGGATCATCTTGAACGGGTGGCACGATGCCTCCCGGTCGGACTTGTAGGCCCTCAGTATCGTCTCAAACCCATCGCTGCCGGCCGTGAAACAGGTCGCAGATTCAGCCCTTCCTCAATGAATCCCGGATTTCCCGCAACAACTGCACCTCTTCCGGCAGCGACGGCGGTTCGGCGGGTGGTTCGTCGCGCTTGAGGCGGTTGATCTGCTTGACCATCACGAAAATGATCAGGGCCAGGATGACAAAGTTCAGAGCCACGGTCAGGAAGTTGCCATAGGCGAGGACGGCGCCCATCTTCTTGGCCTCCGCCAGCGGCAACCCGAAGGGTTGTCCGGTGAGTGGCAGGTAGTAGCTGGAGAAATCCAGCCCCCCGGCGATGCGGCCGATGATCGGCATGATGAGATCGGCGACCACCGAGTCGACGATCTTGGCAAAGGCGGCCCCGATGATCACGCCGACCGCAAGGTCGACGACGTTGCCCTTTATCGCGAACTGCTTGAACTCGCTGGTGAAGCTCATCTCGATTCCTCCTCCACGGTGTATGGGATGCACTGTTGCGCCCGTTCACGGGCGCCCTGTGCTGGTGCCGAGTATTCACCATGCGGGGTGTCGGCCGGTGCGGTGGCAATCGCTAGTGGCCCGGTGTGCAGCGCGAGCATCACAAGAACACCTTGACACGTCCGTTAGAATTGCCGGTTGCCCCTGAGTAGAACGTCTCTTTCGAGGAACCTCCATGAGTGACCAGCCCGTCGACAGCGGCAAGCGCACATGGCTCATTGCGTCGGGCTGCGCCGGCGTGGTGGGCGGTGTAGCAGCAGCTGTGCCGTTTGTCTCCTCGTTCCAGCCCTCCGAGCGAGCGCGCGCTGCCGGTGCGCCGGTGGAAGTGGATGTGAGCGGCCTGAAGCCGGGCGAGAAGATGACCGTGGAGTGGCGCGGCAAGCCGGTGTGGATCGTGCGCCGTACACCCGAGCAGCTCGCCGAACTTGCGAAGGTCGAGGGGCATCTGGCCGATCCGCAATCGCGGCGAAATCCGGAAGCGCTCACGCCCGAGTACGCGCGCAACCCCTATCGGTCGATCAAGCCGGAGCTGTTCGTCGCAGTCGGCATCTGCTCGCACCTGGGCTGTTCTCCAGTTGACCGCTTCACGCCCGGCGCTCAGCCGTCGCTGCCCGACGACTGGCCTGGCGGTTTCCTCTGCCCCTGCCACGGCTCCACCTTCGATCTGGCCGGCCGCGTCTTCAAGAACGTCCCTGCACCGGACAACCTCGAGGTGCCGCCGCACATGTACTTGGCCGAAGGCCGGCTGCTGATCGGCGACGACAAGGCGGCCTGATCGGCCGCCCACGTCCGGCAAACCGCAGAGAAAACCATGGCTGACTACAAAGAAGCGCCCCTCAACGCGACCGCTGCGCAGAAACTGCTCAACTGGGTCGACAACCGGTTCCCGGCCACCAAGTTGTGGAACGAGCACGTGGGCCAGTACTACGCGCCGAAGAACTTCAACTTCTGGTACATCTTCGGCTCGCTGTCGCTGCTGGTGCTGGTCATCCAGATCGTCACCGGCATTTTCCTCGTGATGCACTACAAGCCTGATGCGGCCCTGGCCTTCGCGTCGGTCGAGTACATCATGCGCGACGTGCCGTGGGGTTGGCTGATCCGCTACATGCACTCCACGGGCGCCTCGGCGTTCTTCATCGTGGTGTACCTGCACATGTTCCGCGGGCTGCTCTACGGTTCCTACCGCAAGCCGCGCGAGCTCGTGTGGATTTTCGGGTGCCTCATCTTCCTTTGCCTGATGGCCGAGGCGTTCATGGGCTACCTGCTGCCCTGGGGTCAGATGAGCTACTGGGGGGCGCAGGTGATCATCAACCTGTTCGCCGCCGTGCCCTTCATCGGGCCGGACCTCGCCATCTGGATCCGCGGCGACTATGTCGTGGGCGATGCCACCCTCAACCGCTTTTTCAGCTTCCACGTGATTGCCGTGCCCCTGGTGCTGCTCGGCTTGGTGGCGGCGCACATCATCGCGCTGCATGAGGTGGGCTCCAACAACCCGGACGGCGTGGAGATCAAGACCAAGAAGGACGCGCTGGGGCGCCCGCTGGACGGCATCCCGTTCCACCCGTATTACACGGTGCACGACATCCTGGGCACCAGCGTGTTTCTGATCATCTTCACAGCGGTGGTTTTCTTCGCTCCGGAATTCGGCGGCTACTTCCTCGAGTACAACAACTTCATCCCGGCCGATCCGCTGAAGACGCCGGCGCATATTGCGCCGGTTTGGTACTTCACGCCGTTCTATTCGATGCTGCGCGCTACGACCGATCTCATGATCAACGTACTGGCCGTGATCGTCGCGCTGGCGGCCATCGGCGCCGTGGTGAAGGGGCGCTTCAGCGGCGCCGGCAAGGTTGCTGCCGTGGTGGGTGCTGTGGCGCTCATCGCGCTGCTCAAGACCTTCGACGCCAAGTTCTGGGGCGTGGTGGTCATGGGCGCGGCTGTCGTGATCCTGTTCTTCCTGCCTTGGCTCGATCACAGCCAGGTGAAGTCCATCCGCTACCGCCCGGGCTGGCACAAGATCGTCTACGGCGTCTTCGTGTTCTTCTTCCTCATCCTCGGGTACTTCGGGGCGCAGGCTCCCTCGCCCGTCGGGAACTACGTCTCGCAAGTGGGGACGCTGGTGTATTTCGGCTTCTTCCTGCTCATGCCATGGTGGAGCCAGCTCGGTGAGTTCAAGCGCGTTCCGGAACGCGTGACCTACGCCGCCCACTGATGCGCCGCGAAAGACTTCCGATCATGAAGAAACTCCTGCTCTCCGTGCTGATGGCGCTGGGCCTGCTGGGCCCGGCGACAGCTGTCGAAGGTGGCCTCGCCTGGGATCGCTTCCCCGTCCAGAAGATGTCCGACCTGGCATCGCTGCAGCATGGCGCCAAACTGTTCGTCAACTATTGCCTGAACTGCCACAGCGCCGCATTCATGCGCTACAACCGCATGCGCGACATCGGCCTCACCGAGGACCAGATCAGGAAGAATTTGCTGTTCACGAGTGGCAAGGTCGGCGACGTGATGAAGGCTGCCATCGACCCGCGCCAGGCCAAGGAGTGGTTCGGGGCGGTGCCGCCGGATCTCACTGTGGTTGCGCGTTCGCGCTCGGGTCATGCGGGCAGCGGTGCCGACTACCTGTATACCTACCTGCGTACCTACTATCGCGACGAGACCAAAGCCACCGGCTGGAACAACCTTGCCTTCCCGAGCGTGGGCATGCCCCACGCTCTGTGGGAGCTGCAAGGCCAGCGCATCGCGCGCTTCGAGGAGGTGAAGGATCCGCACGACCCCAGCAAGACCGTCCACCGCTTCAGCGGGTTCGAGCAGGTCTCACCGGGCAAGCTGACGCCGCAGCAGTACGACGAGGCCGTGGCGGACCTAGTGGCCTATTTGAGCTGGATGAGCGAGCCCGTGCAGAGCGAGCGCGTGCGCCTGGGTGTGTGGGTTCTGCTCTTCCTCGCCTTGTTCACCCTGATTGCGTGGCGCCTGAACGCCGCGTACTGGAAGGATGTGAAGTGACCCTCTGACGTCCGCGGCCTCGTGACCGGCGGACACTTCGCGCAGTGGCCGGGCCCCGCGGCGCCGTCCACTGCGCTCTTCGCTTTTTTGAACTCCTGAAGAACCAAGGAGCCCACGCCCATGATGGTGCTTTACTCCGGAACCACCTGCCCCTACTCGCACCGTTGTCGTTTCGTGCTGTTCGAAAAAGGCATGGACTTCGAGATTCGCGATGTCGACCTGTTCGCCAAGCCGGAAGACATCGCATTGATGAATCCGTACAACGAGGTCCCGATCCTCGTCGAGCGCGACCTCATTCTGTACGAGTCGCACATCATCAACGAGTACATCGACGAGCGCTTCCCGCATCCGCAGCTTATGCCGGGTGATCCGGTGGCGCGTGCACGCGTGCGACTGTTCCTTCTGAACTTCGAAAAGGAGTTGTTCGCACACGTCAACGTGCTCGAGTCGCGCGGCATCAAGCCGACTGACAAGCAGCTGGAGAAGGCGCGCGCCCAGATCCGCGATCGCCTCACGCAGCTCGCGCCCATTTTCCTGAAGAACAAGTACATGCTGGGCGATGACTTCTCCATGCTCGACGTGGCGATCGCGCCCCTGCTGTGGCGGCTCGACTACTACGGCATCGACATGTCGAAGAACGCCGTACCGCTGCTCAAGTACGCCGAGCGCATCTTCTCGCGGCCCGCCTACATCGAGGCGCTGACGCCGTCCGAGAAGGTGATGCGCAAGTAGACGCTCCACGCATGTCCGCACCGCCCGCTCAACCGCCCGCCGGAACCTCCACACGCCCGTATTTGATCCGGGCGCTGCACGACTGGTGCACCGACAACGGCTTCACGCCGTACATCGCGGTGTACGTGGACTCGCATGTGCAGGTGCCATTGGAATACGTCAAGAACAACGAGATCGTGCTCAATATCGGCTTCGAGGCGACTACGGCGCTCAAGCTGGGCAATGAGCTGATTGAGTTCAAGGCGCGATTCGGTGGCACCTCGCGCGAGATCTTCGTGCCGGTGGACCACGTGATTGCAATTTATGCGCGCGAGAACGGCCAGGGCATGGCGTTCCCGGTGCCGACCGAGGCGGGGTCCGGCGCGGGTGAAGCGGGAGAGGGCGGCGAAGCCGCAGTGACTGCCGGCGCCAAGGGCCCCAAGCTTGCGCTGGCCGATGCGGCTTCCGCCGATGCGCGGCCTGCTGCCGAGGCGAAGGATGACATGCCGCCTGAACCGCCTGCGGGCGGTCGGCCGTCGCTCAAACGCATCAAGTAAGGAACGCACACCAAGAGCCGGTGCGTCTTCGAGGCCTTGGGCCATCGCGGGCCACCGGCGAGAGCGTACACAGGCACCCATCAGTGCGACAGCCACGATGCGCGCGTCCCGGGCCGTGCGCGGGGGAGGGCCCGGCTTGTGAGGGCTCGGCTCCCGGCGCTCGCCCCATACACCCCCGGCCAGGATGCCAGCCGAATGACCCTGCGCGGGGGCTGACGGGCTCGCAGAAAGTGCCGCGCATGAAAAAGATTCAGCACTTCCTGCCGCACTGCAACATCAGCCCGGAGCGCGAAAGCCGCCGGGGCCTCAAGGCCGCTTTCAACGGGTGATCACCCTCGGCGGCCATGCTCCGACAACCCGCTTGCGGGCGCTCAGCACTGTGGCGCTCGGTTCATGGGCGCGCGTACCGTGAGGCCCGGCCGTGGCCTTATACTGCCCGCTAATTCGCAGCGCGCCGGCTTAGCTCAGCTGGTAGAGCACCCGCCTTGTAAGCGGAAGGTCGTCCGTTCGATTCGGACAGCCGGCACCACACGCGCGTCGCTCGCCACTTCCCTTTCCGTTCGGGCCCGCTAGTGCAGTGTTTCACACTCCGTGGAACATAAAACCGCGTCTTTGCCGTCCTGGCGTCGTTGCAAATCCTCGCGATACCTGCGGGTATCGCTGCGGTTTGCGCCTAGCCAGGGCGACAAATCCATCGGTTTTCTTAAGTTCCACGGAGTGCGAAACACCGCACTAGGATGCGCGCTCGCGCGCGGCCTTGGTGCGTAGCACGAGTCGATGCATGCAAGGCAGGCGTGACGCTTGCTCTGGGCGACACGCTGGTCCGCGAGACGGTCCGGCGAACGCTCAACTGCAGCACCGCAGCCGATGAAAAGCGATCGTGCGAACGAAACACTGGGCGAGAAACCGGTAGATCCCGAGCGCCGCTCGCTGCTGAGGGCGTCGGTGCTGGGCATCCCGTGCGGTCTGTGGCCGGTCCTGACCGCGGAGAGCGCCACTGCGGACGACCGCAGGCTTCCCGCCCTGCGCGCGCTGAACCTCGCGCGAGGTGAGTACTACAACTCGGTGTACCCCTTCGTCGACCTCGTCCGTTCCTCTTCGGCCGGCTGGAATCCGGACACCTGGACCGACCGCGACGGATGGCTCAAAGGCTTGCCCCCCGGCAAGGAGGCGTTCCTCTGGGTGGTCCTCCACCTGGATCCGGTGCATGGGATCTTTCTTCCCGGCGACTATGTGATCTCGTCCTCCTCGAATGCGACGCTGTCGCTCGTGACCCTGTCGCCCGACATGGTCGAGAACGTGCGCGCCGGAGTGAGCCACGCCACTTTCGCGGTGAAGCGGCGCAGTGACGGCAGTTACGCGAAGCTGTCTCTCGGGATCAAGTGTCGCAACGATACGGCGAATTCCATCGACGTCGTCGACGTGTCCTTGCACCACGCGGCACATCGGCACCAGGACGGAACGGCAGCTGACTTCCATCCGGCATGGATGGCAAGCAATCGGGGCACTTCGCTCATACGCACCATGGACTGGTCGGCGACGAATCACAGCCCGATCGCATCCGTCGATAGGCTTCCATCTCTCTCCAGGCGCAGCTGGGCCAAGGCGGTGCCATATGCGGTTCATGCGCGTGCGGCGGCGGCGCTGCAGGCCGATCTGTGGATCAGCGTGCCGCACGGCGGGCAGAACCATCGCTACACCTGCAGTGCCGCGACCGGCACCTTCACCACCTTTGCCCCCAACGGCGTTCCGCTGGCCCACGATTTCGCCGATGGGGCGGCCATTGTGTTCGTCGACTACTCGCAAGGGCGGGCCAGCCTGCCCGCGCCGCTGGAGTACGGGCGCACCTACTACGCCGTGAACTGCCGCGGGGCGGACTTCCGGGTCACCGAGCGACCGGACCGCGAGCCCCTGGCTGTCGCGGCGGACGTGGGCCGCTCGAACTACAGCCGGGTGTCCAGCGCGCTGGGTGTCCAGGGTTTGTCGCGCCTTTACGAGGCCATTGCGCGACAGGTGGCGGGCGAACTGCCGGCCGGGCGGCGCGTGTATGTCGAGTACAGCAACGAGGTGTGGAACCACGCATTCGCGCAGGCGAATTTCGCGCGCCAGTATGTGGCGCAGCTGGGCGCGACTCCTGGCGTGCCGGCTTCCGGTTACGCGGTGGGGTGTCTGCTCGCCTGGCGCGCCTTCGAGCGAGTCCTGGGTCGCGAGCGCGTGACCCGGGTCTTCTGCGCGCAGTCGGCCTGGTTCGAAAACCTGGCGCCGGCCCTCGACTACGTGGACAGCGGGTGGCTTGCGAGAGGCGAAACAGTGGCGCGCCTGGCCGACATCTATGCCATCGCGCCCTACGTCATGCCGCGCGACGAACGGGGTCGCGCCTACAGCGTGAACGCGATCCTCGCCGCGGGCGCGGCATTGTGGGGCGATGCGCAATGGGATGCTGCCTTCGACCGGCACATCGCGGCGCTGGCTGCATCGGTGGCATCTCATCTGGACAAGGCCCGTGCGCGCAACCGCAGCCTGCTGTTTACCTCGTATGAATGCGGGCAGCACTTCGCGGACGCGGTGCCGAAGGATGTGGGCCAGGCTCAAGCGCAAGCGCTGCACGAGCGGTACCTGCAATACCTCGACGGCGCCGCGGGTGCGGCGATGTACGCGCGGTACCACCAGCGCGTCTTTGTCGACAACGGCTTGCGCCACTTCACGCATTTCACCGACGCCGGCGGGTACTCAAGCCGGCGGCGTCTGCAGCAATGGGGCCTCAAGCCCAGTCACTTGAGTGTGGACAACGCAAGGGGAGCTTTCTTCAAAACGCTGCCGACGACCGATTAGCGACCGGGTTCGCCTCGTGCGCAGCAACAACGCAAGCGCCCGAGGATTCTGGCCATCGGCGCCTGGAGCAGCGATGTTGGGATGGGCACGATGGACGCTCGTGGCGACGTCAACGAGGGACGTTGCAGCTGGCCGGATGCGCACGATGACGGACGCGCAATGCCAGGCGCTGCGTGGGACCGTGCCGTGCGCAAGTGGCTGGTCGCCGCCCCATTCTTGCGCCACCCGCGGCAAACCTGGCTGCATAGCTGGGTCGATCCGCGGCTGGATCTCGATTTCGAAGTGGTGCCCGCGCCGGACCATCCGCCTTTGGGGCCGTGCGCCTCCGCGGGCAGCTGGCGGGCCGACGTATGCCATGCGGCAAGCGTTTGGCGCCGTGCGCGCCAGCAATCCCAGCCCACGGGGATCATCACGTGCTTCCCGCACCTGGCGGCCATCCTGGGGCTGCATAGGCGCCTGACGGGGGCGCCCATTCCCCTCGTGGCATGGACCTTCAACCTCGGCGCCTTGCATGGGGGCATCTCGCGCAGCCTGTCGCGCTACGCCCTGGCATCAGTCGACCGCTTCATCGTCCACTCCCGCCCGGAGATGGCGCGCTACCAAGCCTGGCTGGGCATCCCCGGCGATCGGCTTCAGTTCGTGCCCTTGCAGCGGCCGGTGCGGCCCCTTGAGTTCATCGAGGAGTCGGCCCGTCCGTTCGTGCTTGCCATGGGCTCGGCCCATCGCGACTACGCGACCTTCGCGCGAGCGGTGGCGGTGGCCGGGTACCGCGCCGTGGTCGTTGCCGCGCCTCACGCCCTGCGCGGCATGGACCTCCCGCCGCAGGTGGAGGTGCGCTCGGGACTGGGCGTGCAGGAGTGCAACGAGCTGGTCCAGAAGGCGCGTGTCGTCGTGGTGCCCGTGGCCAATGACACCACCGCGTCGGGGCAACTGACCCTGCTCACGGCGATGATGTACGGACGACCCGTGATCGCGACACGCTGCGCTGGCACGGTGGACTATGTGCGCGACGGGGTGGATGGTCTGCTGGTGGACCGCGGCGATGCGGTCGATATGGCGGCATGCCTGAAACTGCTGTGGGACGCGCCCCAGCGCCGCCTTGCTCTGGGCGCCAACGCCCGCGAGGGCATCCAGCGCCAGCACTCTGATCGGGCGATCGCGGGTGCGCTGGCTGTGGTGCTTTCGAGCGTGCGTTCAGGCGACGTGTGGCCGCCGTCCGGCAGTCTGCCGGACACGCCCTGGCGAGACACGGAGCCGGCGTTGCATGCACTTCAGTGAGGGGCGCTGGCTGTGATGCAGTTGGCGAGAGGCGCGTTCTTTTTCGATTGCGCTTGCACTTGGCGCCACTTGTTTCATTCAGCGCCTGGTGTTCGATTGAACCTTGATACGTATTGGACTACCCTGCCATCCCCGCTCTTGCAATCTCTCCTGCAGGCGGGGCAGGAGCTGGCGCAGCTTGGCGGCCACCGAGGCATTGGCGACAAGCAGCGCCCAGCCTGTGTCGTCCACAGGGCCCGGAGTCACGTGCGGGGCGAACGTGGCGGGCAGTAAGTCCTGAATGGCGGCGTAGCGGGCGTTCGAATCCTGCAGCCGCTGTCTCAGCAGTACGAGCGGTGCGCTGCGATGCAGCGCGTCGGCGATCGCAAGCGAGTCGGGAACGACAGGTGAGGCCTTCGAGGGGGGTGACTTCGCGTTCACTCCGGGGAGTTTAGCCATGCAGGTATTGATCACCCACGGCCATGCCGCACGCACGCGCATGTACAGCCTCAACCGCTGGCAACTGGCGGCGCTGCTCGTGTTCCTGTTTTCTGCGTTGATGCTCCTTTCGGGCCTGATCTACCACGTGGTCTTCGTCACGGCGGCCCGCGAAGGCTGGCCCGTGGTCAGCCGCATCGTGAAGCTCGTGGGGCGGGACGAGGCGGTGCAGCGCGAGCGGTTCATGCGAGAGAACCTCGACGCCATGGCGCGCAAGGTGGGCGAGATGCAGGCCAAGCTCCTCAAGCTGGAGGCCGTGAGTGAGCGCCTGTTCGGCATGGCTGGCGTCAAGCCGGAGGAACTGCAACAGATCATGAGCAAGCCGGCTCCGCCCGCCGGCACCGAGGCAGGCAAGGGCGGCCCCTTCGTCCCGGCGGCCTCACCCTCGATGGAGCAGCTGAACGGCTGGGTCGGTGCGCTGGACGAGCAGGCCGACCAGCATGCCGATGTGTACATGCTCGTCGAGTCGCGCCTGCTGGAGAAGCGTCTGCAGGCGCTCATGATCCCCAACAGCCGCCCGGTGCAAGGGCCCATCGGTTCCGGCTTCGGCTTCCGCACCGACCCTTTCACCGGGCGTGCCGCCTTGCATACCGGCCTTGATTTCCCCGCCGACATCGGCACCCCCATCCATGCCGCCGCGGGTGGTGTCGTGCTCACCAGCGAGATCCACCCGCAGTACGGCAACATGGTCGTGCTCGACCATGGCCGTGGACTGCTCACCCGCTACGCCCACGCGTCCAAGCTCCTGGTGCGCGCCGGGGATCTGGTCAAGCGTGGTCAGCGAATCGCATTGGTGGGCACCACGGGCCGATCCACCGGCCCGCATCTCCACTTCGAAGTGCTGGTGGACGGCGTGCACCAGAACCCTGCCAAGTTCCTCGCGATGACCGATGCCGATGCGGGCAAGGCCATACGTACCGTGTTCCAGCATGGGGACGCGACCGGTAGGTAAAATCGCGCCCTTTTCGGTTCACGGCCGAAGCGCATGCGGGCCGGTTCGCCGGGGCATCGGTGACCCGGCTGCCTGCTGTGCCAGTCGCGCCCGCTTAGGCTTCCCAGAGTTGCCTTCGGGCACCGGCGCCCGCCGCGACGCCGCCGTCCATGCTTCACAACCCGACGCCGATGCTGCCTCGCCTCCTTACCCAAATCTTTGGTAGCCGCAACGAACGCCTGCTGAAGCAGTACCGCCGCGTCGTGCTGCAGGTCAATGCACTGGAGCCGCAGTTCGAGCGGCTCACCGACGCTGAACTGCAGACCAAGACCGATGAGTTCCGCCAGCGCCACGCCAAGGGCGAGACGCTCGACGCGCTGTTGCCGGAGGCCTTCGCCGTGGTGCGCGAGGCCGGCAAGCGCACGCTGAAGATGAGGCACTTCGATGTGCAGCTCATCGGTGGCATGGCGTTGCACAACGGCAAGATCGCCGAAATGCGCACGGGTGAGGGCAAGACGCTGATGGCGACCTTGCCGGTGTACCTGAACGCGCTCGCCGGCAAGGGGGTGCATGTGGTCACCGTCAACGACTACCTTGCCCGCCGCGATGCCGAATGGATGGGCCGCCTCTACAGCTTCCTCGGTCTGTCGGTGGGGGTGAATCTGCCGCAGATGCCGCGCGAGGAGAAGCAGGCGGCCTACGCGGCCGACGTGACCTACGGCACCAACAACGAGTTCGGCTTCGACTACCTGCGTGACAACATGGTCCACGACACGGTCGACCGCGTCGCGCGAGGGTTGCACTACGCCATCGTCGACGAGGTGGACTCGATCCTGATCGATGAGGCGCGCACGCCGCTCATCATCAGCGGCCAGGCCGAGGACCACACCGAGTTGTACGTGCGCATCAACGCCGTGGTGCCGCAGCTCAAGAAGCAGATCGGCGAGGCCGACCCGCGCACGGGCGAGGGCGTGATCGATCCGGGCGATTTCACGGTCGACGAGAAGACGCACCAGGTCTACCTGACCGAGGCGGGCCACGAGAATGCCGAGCGCATCCTGACCCAGGCGGGCATCCTGCCCGAAGGCGCCAGCTTGTACGACGCGGCCAACATCACGCTGATGCACCACCTGTACGCGGCGCTGCGGGCCAACCACCTGTACCACCGCGACCAGCACTATGTGGTGCAAGACGGCGAGGTGATCATCGTCGACGAGTTCACCGGGCGCCTCATGCACGGCCGCCGCTGGTCCGATGGCTTGCACCAGGCGGTGGAGGCCAAGGAGCGCGTGGAGATCCAAAGCGAGAACCAGACGCTCGCCTCGATCACCTTCCAGAACTACTTCCGCATGTACG
>CBINKC010000056.1:0-25532 GCA_966251135.1 uncultured Burkholderiaceae bacterium | reverse complement strand
GCTCAAGGCCGCCGGCACCACGGTGAAGGGCTTCACGCTCTACGTGGTGGGCGAGGGCATCGAAAGGCGCGTTGACGACTTTGCTGCCGAGGTGGCTGCCCAGGTGGCGGCCGCCAAGGGCGCCTGACGCCAAGTTGACAGGGCGATCCGAGGGCAGTTGCCCTCGAGCGAATTAGACTTCCGAGAAGACAAGAGACCCGGCCACAGGAGCTCAGCGAATGCCCGCGTACAAGCGTATTCTCCTCAAACTGTCCGGTGAGGCGTTGATGGGCGACGATGCCTACGGCATCAATCGCGCCACCATCGTCCGCATCGTGCGAGAAGTGCAGGAGGTCACGCAACTCGGATGCGAGGTGGCCGTGGTTATCGGTGGGGGCAACATCTTCCGCGGCGTGGCCGGCGGTTCGGTGGGTATGGACCGCGCCACAGCCGACTACATGGGCATGCTCGCCACGGTGATGAACTCCCTCGCGCTGGCCGACACCATGCGCCAGGAAGGCATGACGGCCCGCGTGATGTCGGCCATCAACATCGAGCAGGTGGTTGAGCCCTATGTGCGCCCCAAGGCGCTGCAATACCTAGAAGAAGGCAAGGTGGTCGTGTTTGCCGCAGGCACCGGCAACCCGTTCTTCACCACCGATACCGCTGCCGCACTGCGCGGTGCGGAAATCGGAGCCCAAATCGTGCTGAAAGCCACGAAGGTCGACGGTGTCTACACCGCCGATCCGAAGAAGGATGCTGGGGCCACCCGCTACGCCCAAATCACCTTCGACGAGGCGATCAGCCGCAATCTGCAAGTGCTGGACGCTACCGCGTTCGCGCTCTGCCGGGACCAGAAGCTGCCCATCAAGGTGTTCAGCATTTTCAAGCCGGGCGCGCTGAGGCGTGTGGTGCTCGGCGAGGACGAAGGAACTCTTGTTCACGTTTGATGGCAGGGGAATGAGCATGAGCATTGCCGAGATCAAGAAAACCGCCGAGACCAAGATGGCTCGCTCCGTCGAGGCCTTGAAGATTGAATTGCAGAAGGTGCGCACCGGTCGCGCACACCCTGGAATCTTGGATCAGGTGCACGTGGAGTACTACGGCTCCATGGTGCCTATCAGCCAAGTGGCGAATGTCTCACTGCTGGATGCCCGCACGATCAGCGTGCAGCCTTGGGAGAAGGGCATGGGTTCCAAGATCGAGAAGGCCATCCGCGAAAGCGACCTTGGACTCAATCCTGCCGCGCAGGGCGACCTGCTGCGCGTGCCGATGCCACCGCTCACCGAGGAACGCCGTCGCGACCTGACGAAGGTGGTGCACCGAGAGGGCGAGGATGCGAAGGTGGCCGTGCGCAATATCCGTCGCGATGCCAACGAGCATGCCAAGAAGCTGCTCAAGGACAAGCAGATCGGCGAGGACGAGGAGCGTCGTTCGCTGGAAGACCTACAGAAGCTGACAGATCGGACCATCGCCGAGATCGACCGCCTGGTCGCGGCGAAGGAAGCCGAGATCATGGCGGTGTGAGCGAAGCGGCCCGCCAACAGATGTCCGTCCGTCGTTCCGTGCCTTCATCGTCAGCGCTTCCTCGTCATGTAGCCGTCGTCATGGATGGCAATGGCAGATGGGCACGCAAGCGGTTCATGCCGCGATTCTTCGGCCACAAGGCCGGTGTCGATTCGCTGGTCAAGACGGTGCTGGCCTGCGCTGATCGCGGCGTCGAGTACCTGACCGTCTACGCGTTTTCGTCCGAGAACTGGAAGCGGCCCACCGAGGAGGTGACTGGCCTCATGGGGCTGGTGCTCGTGGCGGTGGCCAAGTACCTCACCAAGCTGGCCGACCAGGGCGTGCGCATTCGCATCGTTGGCGACCGCACGCAGGTATCGGACAAGCTTCGTGTCGCCTGGGAACAGGCCGAGTCTTTGACGCGCGCGAACGAGCGCATCACGCTGTCGGTGTGCTTCAACTACGGGGGGCGGTGGGACATCGTGCAGGCCTGCAAGCGCGCCATGGCCGCGGGTGTCTCCTCCGAAGACCTGGACGAGGAAACCCTGGGCCGCTACATGGCACTCAGCCACGCGCCCGATCCTGATCTCTTCATTCGCACCGGCGGTGAGTTGCGGATCAGCAATTTCCTGCTGTGGCAGGCCGCGTACGCGGAACTGGTGTTCACTGATTGCCTCTGGCCTGACTTCGGTGAGGAGGCACTGGATGCGGCACTGGCGGAGTACGCTCGCCGAGATCGGCGGTTCGGCGGCATCAAGGACACGCCCCTGCTCGAGGCTCAGGGCTGACGGCCTCTGTCATGCTGAAGCAGCGCGTTATCACCGCCATTGTGTTGCTGGGCGTGCTCCTGCCTGTCCTGTTCGCCCCAGTAGCGTGGCCATTCACTGTGCTGACCCTCGCGATGATCGGGGCGGCGGGTTGGGAGTGGGCGCGGCTGAACGGCATGGCGGATCGAGCGGCCATGCTCCTGGGCATGGCAGTGGCCGCGGTATGCGGCGCGGCGCTTTGGGCTGGGTGGTCGGGGGCTGCGCCTGCGGCCGCATGGTGGGTGGCGACGGGTGTCTGGGTGCTCGGTGGTGCCTTGGCGCTGCGCGCGGGCCCCTCGGGATGGCCGGCCCTGTCGCGCACGTTACGGGCCGGGCTGGGGCTGATCGGCTTGTGGACCGCCTGGTTGGCGCTCGCGAACGCGAAGGCGGCAGGCATCAATTTCATCCTTTCAATCTTCTGTCTGGTATGGGCCGCCGACATCGGGGCGTACTTCGGCGGTCGAATTTTCGGCCGGCGCAAACTGGCTCCTGGCATCAGTCCCGGCAAGAGCTGGGAGGGCGTGTGGAGCGGCATGGCAGGTGTGTTGTTGCTTGCCACCCTGTGGCTCGCCCTGGACCGTGCCTTCGCATTCGACTCCGCCAGTCTCTACACACGATTGGCGTCGCGCCTGGGCATGATCGGCATGGGCGTGGCGCTGGTGTTCCTGGCCGGCATGAGCGTGGTGGGTGATCTCGTGGAATCGCTGGTCAAGCGAAGTGCCGGTGCCAAGGACAGCAGTCGGCTGCTGCCGGGCCATGGCGGGGTGCTCGATCGAATAGACGCCTTGTTGCCAGTGTTTCCGCTGGCGCTCGCCATCAGCTCTCTTTGAACTCAAGCGAACGCATGAAGACCATGCAGAGTGTGTGCATCCTCGGCTCCACCGGCTCGATCGGTGCGAACACACTCGACGTGGTGTCGCGTCATCCCGAACGGTTTCAGGTCGTGGCGCTGACGGCGCACAGCCGCATGGAAGAGCTGTACGCCCAGTGCATGCAGTGGCGTCCCCGGTTTGCCGCGGTGTCGCGGCCGGATCAGGCTTCGGCGCTGCAGCGCCGGCTTCGCGATGCCGGATCGAGCATCGAGGTGCTGCACGGCCCCCAGGCGCTGTGCGAACTCGCCGCCCATCCCGGCGTGGATACGGTCATGGCCGCCATCGTGGGGGCGGCCGGCCTGCCACCTTGCCTGGCAGCCGCGCGTGCGGGTAAGCGACTGCTCCTGGCCAACAAGGAGGCGCTGGTGGTGGGTGGCGCGTTCTTCATGCGCGCAGTGAGCGAGGGCGGGGCGACGCTGCTGCCTATCGACAGCGAACACTCGGCGATCTTCCAGTGCCTGCCAGAGCAGCGCAGCCAGTGGCACGCACGCATTGATCACATCGTGCTCACGGCCTCCGGCGGCCCCTTCCTTCAGCGCGACCCAGCCACTCTTCATGCGGTGACGCCCGATGAGGCATGTGCTCATCCCAACTGGGTGATGGGGCGCAAGATCTCCGTCGATTCGGCAACGATGATGAACAAGGCACTGGAGATCGTCGAGGCGCGCTGGCTGTTCGACCTGCCGCCAGAGCGGCTGCGCGTGATCATCCACCCACAGAGCATCGTGCACTCGATGGTCGTGTGTCGCGATCATTCGGTTCTCGCGCAGATGGGCACGCCGGACATGCGCGTGCCCATCGCGTATGGCCTGTCGTTCCCGGAGCGCATGGAGTCGGGCGCGACAGCGCTCGACTTTACGCAGCTGGCAGAGTTGACGTTCCAGGCGCCGGACCATGACCGTTACCCGGGGCTGCAGCTTGCCTGGGACACACTACGAGGCGCACCGGGCAGTACGGCCGTGCTGAATGCCGCAAACGAGGAGGCCGTGGCGGCGTTCCTTGCAGGAACCATCCGTTTCGACCAGATTCACAGCGTGAACGCCGGCACATTGGAGTCGGTGTCCATTGCTGCCGGTGAGGCGGCCAGCGTCGACGCGCTGCTGGCGCTCGATGCCCGGGCGCGCCGGCAGGCCCTCCAACAGGTCAAGCGGCTCGCCACATGATTACCGTCCTCGCCTTCCTCCTCACCCTCGGCGTTCTGATCGTCATCCATGAGTACGGGCACTATCGGGTGGCTGTGGCCTGCGGGGTGAAGGTGTTGCGTTTCTCGGTGGGGTTCGGACGAACGCTGTGGAGGCGGCAGGCTGCGCCCGATGGCACCGAGTTCGTGCTGGCCGCGCTGCCCTTCGGCGGCTATGTGAAGATGCTCGACGAGCGAGAAGGCCCGGTGGCCGCGCACGAACGGGACCGAGCTTTCAACCGCAAGCCGCTCTTGCACCGAACCGCCATCGTTGCGGCGGGGCCCTTGGCGAATATCCTGCTGGCCGTGCTGCTGTACGCGGCGTCCAACTGGATTGGCATCGAGGAGCCCAAGGCGCTGCTGGGGGCACCGGCCGCGGGCAGTCTCGCCGAGAAGGCTGGCGTGCGCCCGGGCGATTGGGCGCGCGAGGTATCGAGCGACGGGGCCGAGTGGCAGGAAGTGCGTTCAATGACGGACCTGCGGTGGTCGATCACGCAGGCAGTGTTGCAGGGCGAGCCGCTGCATGTGCGGGTGTCCGATGCAAATGGCCATGCGCAGCGCACCGTGGTACTGCCGCTGCATACCCTCGGGTCCAAGGAGCTCGATGCCGAGTTGATGCGGCGCATCGGCCTTGGCCAGACCTATACCGAGCCGGTGATCGACCGCGTGCAGTCGGGCGGTCCCGCGGCGCAGGCCGGGTTGATCCCGGGTGACCGAGTGCTGCGTGTCGATGGTCGCGCCATCGAAGACCGCTCCGCGCTGCTCGAAGCGATTCGCGCAAGCGTGGTGGGGGCAGAAGACCCGGCCACGATGCTGTGGCTGGTGGAGCGCAGTGGAAACACGGTCCAGCTGACGGTGAAGCCCAATGCGGTGGGCGAAGGGGACAAGAGAGTCGGTCGCGTCGAAGCCTACATCGGGCGCCCGCCCGAAACCGTGCTTGTGCGCTATGGCGTCGTCGAAGGCTTGTCGCAAGCTGCGGTGCGCACCTGGGAGATGTCGACGCTCACGCTCAAGATGCTTGGCCGCATGCTCATCGGCGAAGCCTCGCTGAAGAATCTGAGCGGGCCGCTCACGATTGCAGACTACGCCGGCCAGTCGGTGCAGCTCGGTCTCGCGTACTACCTCGGGTTTCTCGCCGTGGTGAGCGTGA
This sequence comes from uncultured Burkholderiaceae bacterium, assembly GCA_966251135.1. Classification (GTDB taxonomy): domain Bacteria; phylum Pseudomonadota; class Gammaproteobacteria; order Burkholderiales; family Burkholderiaceae_C; genus Albitalea. The sequence goes on along the minus strand of CBINKC010000056.1, from coordinate 20,039 downwards.
GCCTCGGGGTGCTGAATTTGCTTCCGCTGCCGATGCTCGATGGCGGACACCTGATGTACTATCTTTTCGAAGCGGTGACGGGGCGGCCGGTCTCCGAGCAGTGGCTGGAGTGGCTGCAGCGGGGTGGAGTGGCCATCATGCTCGTCATGATGTCCCTCGCCCTCTACAACGACGTGGCCCGCCTCCTGGGCCTGCACTGACCTCCCGGAATGCGTGTCACTACTCGCCTGACTTCGTTTCGCCCTGCCGTTCTCTCCCTCGCCCTCGCTGCCGCACTGCATGTGCATCCTGCAGCGGCGGTCGAACCGTTCCAGCTGAAAGACATTCGAGTCGAAGGCCTGCAGCGCACGGATGCCGGCACTGTCTTCGCCTCGTTGCCGTTTCGCATCGGCGACACCTACAACGACGAGAAGGGCGCTGCTGCTCTACGCGCGCTGTTCGCGACGGGCCTGTTCAAGGACGTGCGTCTCGAAGTGACCGATGGTGTGGTCATCGTCATCGTCGAGGAGCGGCCGATCATCTCGTCGATCGACTTCCGCGGCTTGAAGGAGTTCGACAAGGACACGCTGATCAAGTCGCTCAAGGACTTTGGCATCGGCGAGGGGCTGCCGTTCGACAAGGCCCTGGCGGACCGTGCTGAGCAGGAACTCAAGCGCCAGTACCTCACACGCAGCCTGTACGGCGCGGAAGTGGTGACCACCGTGACGCCGCTGGAGCGCAACCGCGTCAACGTCACGTTCACCATTACCGAGGGCAGTGCCGCGCGCATCGGCGAAATCCACATCGCGGGCAACAAGGCGTTCTCCGAGAGCACGCTCAAGGGCCTGTTCGAGCTGAACGAAGGCGGTTGGCTCAACTGGTACACCAAGGCGGACCGCTATTCCCGTGCCAAGCTGAACGCTGACCTCGAGACGCTGCGCGCGTTCTACCTCAACCGGGGCTACCTGGAGTTCAACGTCGATTCGACGCAGGTGTCGATCTCGCCCGACAAGCAGGACATCAGCATCACCATCCATGTCACCGAGGGCCAGCCCTACACCGTCACTGCGGTGAAGCTGGAGGGCGACTACCTCGGCAAGGAAGAGGACTTCAAGACGCTGGTCACGATCCGTCCGGGCGAGCCGTATCGCGCCGAGGCCGTGGCCGACACCACTCGTGCCTTCGTGGATCGGTTCGGCACGTTCGGCTATGCGTTCGCGCGTGTCGAGCCGCGCACGGACATCGATCGTTCCACCGGACAGGTGGTGCTGACCCTGGTGGCCGAGCCGCAGCGGCGGGTGTACGTGCACCGCATCAACGTGGCGGGCAACACGCGCACCCGCGACGAGGTGGTTCGTCGCGAGTTCCGGCAGTTCGAGTCGTCGTGGTACGACGGCCGCAAGATCAAGCTCTCGCGCGACCGCGTCGACCGCCTCGGCTTCTTCAGCGAGGTGGAGATCGAGACGAACGAGGTGCCTGGTACGCCCGACCAAGTGGACCTCACGATCAACGTCAAGGAAAAGCCCACGGGCAATTTGCTCATCGGCGCTGGCTTCTCCAGTGCCGACAAGCTTTCGTTCACTGCGTCCATCAAGCAGGAAAACGTCTTCGGCTCGGGCAACTACCTGGGCCTAGAGCTCAACACGAGCCGTTCGCAGCGCACGCTGGTCCTGTCCACGGTGGACCCGTACTTCACCGTCGATGGCGTTTCCCGGGCGCTGGACGTGTACTACCGCACCGTCAAGCCGCTAAACAGCCAGGGCGAGGAGTACGAGCTCATCACGCCGGGTGCGTCGATCCGCTTCGGCGTGCCGTTCAGCGAGCTGGACACAGTGTTCTTCGGCGCCGGACTGGAGCAGACGGAGATCAAGGGCGACGTGGCGCTGCCCGAAAGCTACTTCCGCTACCGCAAGCAGTTCGGTGAGAAGAGCACGACCGCACCGCTGACGATTGGATGGCAGCGTGATGGCCGCGACAGTGCATTGGTGCCCACGGAAGGACGCTACCAGCGCATCAACCTGGAAGCCGGCCTCCTGGGGGATGCGCGCTACGTGCGCGCTAACGCCCAGTTGCAGCAATACTTCCCGCTCACGCGCCGTTTCACGCTCGGCCTGAACGCCGAACTGGGCTGGGGCAAGGGTCTCAACGGTAAGCCTTTTCCCATCTTCAAGAATTTCTACGGCGGTGGCCTGGGGACAGTGCGGGCCTTCGACCAGGGCTCGCTCGGGCCGGTGGACGTCATTGGCGCGTACATAGGGGGCAACCGGCGTTTCAACGCCAACGCCGAGCTGTACCTGCCGATCCCGGGCACCGGCAGTGATCGCACGTTGCGCTGGTTCACCTACGTGGATGTGGGCAATGTCTGGGGCGAGGATGACAAGGTCTCCGCGGACAGCCTACGGGCGTCTGCAGGCCTGGGCCTGAGCTGGATCTCGCCGGTGGGCCCGCTGAAGCTCAGCTACGGCACGCCGATACGCAAGCACCCGGAAGATAGAATCCAGCGACTTCAATTCCAGATCGGGACCGCCTTCTGATGAAAGCTGCACTCGCAACGATCGCGATCGCACTGGCCGTGGTTTCGGCGGCGGTGGGCGCGCAGGCGCAGGAGCTGAAGATTGGTTACGTCAACAGCGACAAAGTGTTGCGCGACGCGGCACCTGCGAAGGCGGCGCAGGCTCGCCTCGAGGCCGAGTTCAGCAAACGAGATCGCGATCTGAACGAGCAGGCCACGAGGCTGAAGGCGGCAGCCGACAAGCTGGAGAAGGAATCGCCGACGTTGGCCGAATCCGAGCGCACGCGTCGCCAGCGCGAGCTCATCGAGCAGGACCGTGACCTGCAGCGCAAGCGTCGCGAGTTCCAGGAAGACCTCAATACACGCAAGAACGAGGAGCTGGCGCAGGTGGTCGAGCGCGCCAACCGGGTCATCAAGCAGATCTTCGAGGCGGAGAAGTACGACCTCATCCTGCAGGAGGCGGTGTTTGCGGGCCCGCGCGCCGACATCACCGACAAGGTGATCAAGGCTCTCAACGCGCAAGGCGGCAAGTGATCGCCCTGTGCCGAACGCAGCTGACTTCGCTCTCGGCGAGATTGCCTCCCACCTCGGCGGTGAACTGATCGGCGATCCCGGCCTGCGCATCACGCGCATCGGCCCGCTGGAAGGTGCCACGCCGTCGACCATCTCGTTTCTCTCCAATCCACGCTACCAGTCGCAGCTGGCGCAATCGACGGCCGGGTGTGTGATCGTGGCGCCGGCCATGCGCGAGGTGGCGGTAGCGCGCGGGGCGGCCATTGTGTTGCCCGATCCCTACCTGGGCTTCGCGCGACTCACGCAGTGGTGGGCTTCACGTACACGGCCGGTGGTGGTGGCGGGTGTGCATCCCAGTGCGGTGATCGACCCTTTGGCCACGTTGGGGGCGGGCGTGACCGTCGGCCCGCTGGCGGTTGTGGAGGCGGGCGCGCACATTGGTGACGGCGCCGTGATCGGTGCGCAGTCTTATGTGGGAGCGGGTGCCGCGGTAGGCGCCCTCACGCGGATCGCGCCGCGTGTCGTGATCGGCGCAGAGTGCCGCATCGGTGCCCGCGGCATCGTGCACAGCGGCGTGGTGATCGGTGCGGACGGCTTCGGTTTCGCGCCCGTTCAGGGACGCTGGGAGAAGATCGAGCAGCTGGGCGCGGTGCGTATCGGCGATGACGTGGAGATCGGCGCAAACACATGCATCGACCGTGGTGCCCTGGATGACACGGTGATCGAAGATGGCGTGAAGCTCGATAACCTGATCCAGATCGGTCACAACGTACGCATCGGTGCGCACACTGCGATGGCCGGTTGTGTGGGGGTGGCGGGCAGCGCGGTGATTGGCGCGCATTGCACGGTGGGTGGAGGTGCAGTGGTGCTGGGGCACCTCACGCTGGCCGACCATGTGCACATCTCTGCGGCCTCGGTGGTGATGCGCTCCATCCACAAGCCGGGCCAGTACAGCGGCGTGTTCCCCATCGATGACAATGCCGCCTGGGAAAAGAACGCCGCCACGCTGCGGCAACTGCACGCGCTGAGAGAGCGCATACGGGCGCTGGAGACGCTCGCGAAGAAAACATGATGATGGACATACACCAGATCCTCAAGAAACTGCCGCATCGCTACCCCTTCCTACTCGTCGATCGCGTGACCGAGATCGAAAAGGGGCAGCGCATCAAGGCCCTCAAGAACGTGACGATCAACGAGCCGTTCTTTACCGGCCATTTTCCGCATCGTCCGGTCATGCCGGGCGTGCTGATGCTCGAAGCGCTGGCCCAGGCGGCGGCGCTGCTGTCGTTCGACGCGGCCGGCAAGAGCGCCGATGACAAGACGGTGTACTACTTCGCGGGGATCGACGGCGCGCGATTCAAGCGGCCGGTGGAGCCGGGCGATCAGCTTGTGCTGGAGGTCTCGCTGGTGCGCGCCAAGGCGGGAATCTACAAGTTCAGCGGGCGTGCCACGGTGGACGGCGAGCTGGCCGTGGAGGCCGAGCTCATGTGCACGATGCGTACCGTCGAGTAACGCGGCGCCCATGACCAAGATCCATCCCACCGCGATCATCGAACCCGGCGCGCAGCTGGGCGACAACGTCACGATCGGCCCGTATACGATCATCGGCTCGCATGTGAGCCTCGGCGAGGGCACGACCGTGGGCCCGCACTGCGTGATCGAGGGGCACACGCGCATCGGGCGAGACAACCGCATCTTCCAGTTCTGCTCGCTGGGCGCGATCCCGCAGGACAAGAAGTACGCCGGGGAGCCCACCCGCCTGGAGATCGGCGACCGCAACACCATCCGCGAGTTCTGCACCTTTAACGTGGGCACCGCGCAGGATGTGGGGGTCACGCGCCTGGGCGATGACAACTGGATCATGGCCTATGTGCATCTCGCGCACGACTGCCAGGTGGGCCACAAGACCATCTTCGCGAACAACGCGGCGCTTGCCGGGCACGTGCATGTGGGCGACTGGGTGATCCTCGGCGGCTTCACCCAGGTGCACCAGTTCGTGAAGATCGGTGCGCACGCGATGGCTGGCATGGCCACGGCGCTGTCGCACGACGTACCGCCCTACGCCATGGTCAACGGCAACCCTGCGCAAGCGCGCGGCATCAACGTCGAAGGCCTGCGCAGGCGCGGCTTCTCAGGCGAGCGCCTGAGCGCCATCAAGCAGATGCACCGGCTGCTGTACCGGCAGGGCCTCACGCTGGAGGAGGCGCGCAAGGCCATCGATGCGGTGGCCCAGGGCGCGCCCGAAGCGGCCGAGGATGTGGCGCTGATGTCGGGCTTCCTCGCCCAATCCTCGCGGGGCATCGTGCGTTGACCGGCCCGATGGCCGAGGAGCGTTCGCCGCGCTTGGCGATGGTGGCGGGCGAGGCCTCGGGCGACCTGCTCGCCGGCTTGCTGCTGGGCGGCCTGAAGGCGCGCTGGCCTGGGCTGGCGAGCGCGGGCATCGGCGGGCCGAAGATGGCTGCCCAGGGGTTCGAGGCCTGGTGGCCTCACGACAAGCTGGCCGTGCGCGGCTATGTGGAGGTGCTCAGGCATTACCGCGAGATTGCGGGCATCCGCGAGCGCCTGGCCGAGCGTGTGCTGCGCGAACGCCCTGATGCCTTCATCGGCGTGGATGCGCCGGACTTCAATCTCGGCCTGGAAGCCCGGCTCAAGGCGTCGGGCATCAAATCGATCCATTTCGTGAGCCCGTCCATCTGGGCGTGGCGAGGCGGGCGCATCAAGAAGATCGCGCGCTCCGTCGATCACATGCTGTGCCTGTTCCCGTTCGAGCCCGCGCTGTATGAGGCCGAGGGGATTGCCGCGACCTACGTGGGCCATCCGCTGGCCGACGCCATTCCGCTGGAGGTGCCCCGCGCTGCCGGCCGTGCCACGCTGGGGCTGGCAGCCGATGACGTGGTGGTGGCGCTGCTGCCGGGCAGCCGCCGATCCGAGATCCAGTACATCGCGCCGCGCCTGCTGGAGGCGGCGGCGCACATGCAGCGGCTGCGGCCCGCGTTGCGCTTCGTGATGCCGGTGGTGCCCGGCCTGCGGCGCATGGTGGAGCCGCTGCTCGCCCGACACGCCGCGGGCAGCGCGGTACATATGGTGGATGGCCACTCGCATGAGACCCTGGCCGCCTGCGATGTGGTGTTGGTGGCCAGTGGCACCGCCACGCTGGAGGCGGCGCTCTTCAAGCGGCCCATGGTCATCGCCTACCACATGCATTGGCTGAGCTGGCAGCTCATGAAGCGCATGAAGTACCAGCCTTGGGTAGGGTTGCCCAACATCCTGCTGCGCGACTTCGCGGTGCCAGAGCTCTTGCAGGACGAAGCCACTCCCGCGAAACTCGCGCACGCCACGCTGGCCTGGCTAGACGATCCCGCTCGTTGTGCAGCGTTGGCTGCTCGTTTCCACGCGCTGCACCAGGAACTGCGCCGCAATACTGCCCAAGCTGCCACCGATGCCATCGAGAAAGTCCTCCGCGCGTAACGAAATCGAGACCGGGCAGCTGGGACTGAGCTTCGACGTGCCGGGGCTGGTGGCCGGAGTGGACGAGGCGGGTCGGGGGCCGCTGGCGGGGCCGGTGGTCGCGGCTGCGGTGATCCTCGACGATGCGCACCGCATCCGGGGACTGAAAGATTCGAAGGTGCTCACGCCGCTGGCGCGTGAGCGGCTGTACGACGAGATTCGGGCGAAGGCGCTGTGCTGCTCGGTGGCCGAGGCCAGCGTGGAAGAGATCGACACGATCAATATCCTGCAGGCCACGCTGCTGGCCATGCGGCGGGCGGTGGAGGGCCTGCGGCTCAAGCCCGCAAAGGTGCTGGTCGACGGCAACCAGCTACCGGTGCTGCGCATGCATGCCGAGGCGGTGATCGATGGCGACGCGAAGGTGAAGTCGATCTCGGCCGCCTCCATCCTGGCCAAGGTACACCGCGACCGGCTGTGCCTGCAACTGCACGAGTTGCATCCGCAATACGGCTTCCATGTGCACAAGGGCTACTCCACGCCGGCGCATCTGGCGGCGCTGAAGCAGCATGGCGCCTGCCCCGTTCATCGGCGCTCTTTCGCGCCGGTGCGCGAGGCCTTGGGCCGCGCAGTGCCGACCCTGACTCTCTGACCGTCTGATGTCCTTGGTCAAGGCGATCCACTCGCGCGACAACCCACTGCTGGTGCAGCTGCGCAAGTTGCTGGCCGACCCCGCGGGTTATCGCAAGCTGGGCGAAGTCTGGCTGGAAGGCGACCACCTGTGCTCGGCCTTCCTGCAGCGTGGCGGCGAAGCGCGGCAGGCGGTGATCACCGAGGTGGCGTGGGAGACGCCACGGTGGCGCGAGCTGGCGCAAGCGGCGGCTTCAGTCGCTGTCATTCCGCAGGCGCTGATGGCGGGGCTCAGCACGCTGGAGTCGCCACCGCCGATCGGCTTTGTGGTGCCCTGGGGCGGCCCGGGTGTGCTGGCTGCGGGACAGGCGACGGTGGTGCTCGACAGGCTGCAGGATGCGGGGAACGTGGGCACGATCCTGCGCAGTGCCTCGGCCTTTGGTGTGCGGCAGGTGGTGGCGATGAAGGGCACGGCCGCGCTGTGGTCGCCGAAGGTGCTGCGCGCCGGGATGGGGGCGCATTTCGGGCTGCAGCTGGTCGAGGGGTGCGTGCCGGAATCGCTCGACGCACTGGGCGTGCCCTTGGTGGCCACGAGTTCACACGCACAGGCGCTGCTGCCTCACGCCCAGCTGCCCGTGCCTTGCGCCTGGGTGCTGGGGCACGAGGGGCAGGGCGTGGATGCGCAGCTGCTCGCACGCTGCGCGCTCACGGTGCGTATCCCGCAGCCGGGCGGGGAGGAGTCGCTCAACGTCGCCGCCGCCGCGGCTGTGTGCTTCTACGAAGCGGTACGGCAGCGCGCCGCGGGCTAGAGGTTTGTCGAAGCCCCGTGTCGACTGGCGCGGGCCCTTCGACAAGCTCAGGGCGAACGGTGGGTGGTGGTCCCTACACACCGTTCGGGCTGACGTGAACGTCTTCAATGCCCCTCGCGGGCTTCGGCTACCCGCATCACCCGTAGGGCAGCCGCCATGCGCTGCCAGTCGTGGCCCAGCACAACGCGCAGGTCCGTGCGCAGACTGGTGCCGGGCCGGATAAGCACCTGCATGGGCAATATGCCCGCGAGTTGGCGAGCCTGCGCTTCGTGGCCGTCGCGGTATTCGATCATCGTGGCCGGTTGCGCGTAGGGCTTGCGGTTGCTCAGCCGCTGCGTGGCTTGGCCATGACCGGCCAGCCATTGCCGCAGACGCGCTGCGGCACCCGGGGTGCCGTTGCCGTTGGTGATTTCCAGGCGCACGGGCTTGTGCGGGTCATCGGGTACGGGGGCGGCAAACGCGTCACGCCACGTCACGCTGGGCTGGTCGAACACCTGGATCGCCGCACTCGCCGTCATGGCCACAACAGCGGGCGCAGAGGCGAGGCCCGGTTCGCCATGCGGCTCGGCCACGCCGGTGGCTGGGGGGTCTTGTCGCACCTCTGCGCGCGTGGGCGCTGCCTGCAGGGCGGGTCCATACGCCGCCGCCCCATGTGCCTGAGCGCGCCGCAGATGCTCGTGCGTGACGTCGATGTCCCTGTCAGGCACCGCTGCCATGCGCACCTCCGATTCGGCCTCCGTGGGGCGGCCGGCTTGCGCCAGCAGCAGGCCCAGGTTGGCGCGGATGTCCGCACGGCCGGGCTGCAGCGCCAGTGCCTGGCGCAGCCGGTTCTCGGCGCCGGTGGGGTCACCCAGCCTTGCCAGTGCCACCCCCAAGGCGTTGAAGGCGTCGGCGTTGCGCGGGTCGGCGATCGTCGCCTTGCGGTACTCGTCGGCGGCCAAGGCCCAGCGGCGCATGCCGTCGTAGTAGCGGCCCGTGCGGTAGAAGGCGGCGCTGGCGTCGGCGGAGTGCTGCACGCGTAGCAGGGGTTCGATGCGCCAGGGCTTTGCGGCGTCCTGCGTGGCGCAGGCGGTGAGGGCCGCGAGCGTGACGGCAGCCAGGGTGGTGCGCAGGGGGAACGGCTTCATGGCGGATCGGCCTTGTTCACTGGCCGGTGCCGGCCATGGTGGGCAGCAGCACGCGGTAGATCTGGATCATCGCCGGCCCCATGAGCACGAGCATCAGCGACGGGAAGATGAAGAAGATGAGCGGGAACAGCAGCTTCAGCGCGATCTTGGCCGCGGCTTCTTCCGCCTTCTGGCGGCGCCGCGTGCGCAGCATGTCGGCATGCACGCGCAGGGATTGCGCGATGCTCGTGCCGAATCGCTCGGCCTGGATGATCATCGAGACGAAGCCGTCGACTTCCTCCACGCCGGTGCGAATGGCGAGGTTGCGCAGCGCTCGCTCGCGGGGCGCGCCGGCGCGCAGTTCCAGGTTGACCAGCCGAAGTTCGTCGCTCAGCACCTCGCTCTTGTGCGTGAGGTCGTCGGCCACGCGGTTGAGCGCGGCCTCGGTGCCCAGGCCAGCCTCGACACACACGGTCATGAGGTCGAGCGCGTCGGGGAAGTTTTCGAAGATCTCGCGCTGGCGCAAGAACACCAGCCGTGACAGGACGACGTTGGGCGCGTAGTAGCCGAGGGCAGCAGCCAGCAGCACGACCAGCAGCAGGTTATTGCCCTTGACCGGCGTATGGGTCACGGTCAGCACGGTGAAGACCAGCATGGGCAGGCCGATCGCGAGCGCCGTCTTGATGCCGAAGAAGGTCACCGGCGCCGAAGTGGAGCGGATGCCGGCATTGACCATGCGGCGGCGCAGCGCCGATCCCTCATAGCCTTCGTCGGGCGCGGACAACCGGCCCAGCGGCCCGGCCACGCGGGCGAATCGTTCGAGCCAGCCCGCTGCCGGCGCCGGCGTATCGCTCCTTGAGCCGTCCAACACCCGCTTGAGGCGTGCGCCCGCGGCATTGCCGCCTGCCCATTGCACCAGCCACACCGCGAGAGCCGCCGTGGCCACGAACACCAGCACCAGAAATCCGATCTGCAACATCGACATGACCTGCTCCTGCCCTAATCCTCAGACCTTCTCCGTGGTCTAGACACGGATGCGGATGATCTTGCGCATCCACCAAACGCCCACGGCCATGAGCAGCAGCGCGCCGCCCACCATGCGCAGGCCGACGGGGTCGGTCCAGAGCACGGCCATGAAGCCGGGGTTGACCAGCTGGATGACAGCCCCCACGCAGAACGGCAGCGCCCCCAGGATCCACGCCGACAGCCGGCCTTCGGCGGAGAGCGTGCGCACTTCACCGAGCAGCTTGAGCCGGGCTCGCACGATGGCGGAGATGTTGTCCAGCAGCTCCGCGAGGTTGCCGCCCGATTCGCGCTGGATCATCACGGCGATGACGAAGTAGCGCAGGTCATCGATGGGTACACGCTCGGCCAGGCGCAGCAAGGCCTCGTTCTGCGGGATGCCGAAGTTCGTCTCGTCGAAGAGCTGCCGGAACTCGCGGCCGATGGGATCCGGCATCTCGTCGGCCACCATCTTCACGGCGGTGGGGAAGGCGTGGCCCGCGCGCAGTGCGCGGGCCATGAGGTCGAGTGCCTCGGGAATCTGGCGTTCGAAGCGTTGCATGCGCTGCGCAACCTTGCGGTGCAACCAGAGCCAAGGCAGCACCGACAGGAGCCCCGCGCCGAGCACGGAAAAGACCCACGGCTTGGACAGCCCCCAGGGGATGGCTGCGCCCACCAACGCGAGCAGCGCGCTGGCGGCCAGCAGTTCCGCGGGGCTGCGCCCCGTGCCCGAGGCTTGCACGCGCCGTCGCAGGCCGTCGCTGCCGGGGAGCAGGGGCACCAGCGCCTGGTCGATCCAGGGCAGGCGGCCGGGGTTGGCGTGGCGCTCGATGCTCAGTTCCGGCTTTTGCTCGGGAGCGCCTTCTATGCCGCGCAGGCGGGCGGCCACGCGCTTGGCCTCGGCGCTGTTCTTCGAGGCCCACAGCTGGTAGAGACCCTCGAACCCCGCCACGACGGCGACGAACAGCAAGACGGCGAAAAGGACATAGCTGATGTCCATGGCTTCACTCCGTGCGGCGCGACGGGTCGAACAGGGTTTCGGGCAACACGATCCCGCGCGACTTCAGTCGCTCCATGAAGCGCGGGCGCACGCCGCTGGCCTGGAAGTAGCCCTTCACGTGGCCATCGGTATCGACGCCGGTCTGCCTGTAGGTGAAGACGTCCTGCATGGTGATGACGTCGCCTTCCATGCCGGTGATCTCGGAGATGCTGGTCACCTTGCGGCGGCCGTCGGTGAGGCGGTTGGCCTGGATGATCACGCCCACGGCCGAGGCGATCTGTGCGCGCGCCACCTTCGGCGGCATGTTCATGCCACCCATCGCGAGCATGTTCTCCATGCGGCCCAGCGCATCGCGTGCGGTGTTGGCGTGGATGGTGGTCATCGAGCCTTCGTGACCGGTGTTCATGGCCTGCAGCATGTCGATGGCCTCGGCGCCGCGCGTCTCGCCGAGGATGATGCGGTCGGGTCGCATGCGCAGCGCATTGCGAACCAGGGCGCGCGGCGCGATCTCGCCCTTGCCTTCGATGTTGGGTGGGCGGGTTTCGAGGCGCACCACGTGGGGCTGGCGCAGCTGCAGTTCGGCGGCGTCCTCGATGGTCACGATGCGCTCGCCGGGGTCGATGTAGCCCGACATGATGTTGAGCAGCGTCGTCTTGCCGCTGCCGGTGCCGCCGGAGATGAGCAGGTTCACCTCGGCATTGGCCAAGGCCTCCAGCACCAGGGCCATCTCGGCGGTGAGCGTCTTGTATTCGATGAGGTTCTCCATCGTGAGGGGCACGACGGAAAAGCGCCGGATCGACATGGACGGCCCGTCCAGCGCGAGCGGCGGGATGATCACGTTCACGCGCGAGCCGTCGGGCAGCCGGGCGTCGGCCATGGGGCTCGATTCGTCCACGCGGCGGCCCACCCGGCTGACGATCTTGTCGATGATCTTCATCAGGTGATCGTCGTCGGCGAAGGTGATGTCGGTGAGGCTGAGCTGGCCCCGGCGCTCCACGTAGACCTGGCGCGGCCCGTTGATGAGGATGTCGGAGATGGTGGGGTCGGCCAGCAGCGGCTCCAGGGGCCCGAGCCCCAGCATCTCGTGCTGGATGTCGCGCACCAGCGTGCGCCGCTCGCTCGCGTTCACGACCACGTTTTCCTCGGTGAGGATGCGGTCGACCATCGCGCTCAGTTCGTCGCGCAGGCGCTCCGGGCTCATGCGCTCCACGGCTTCGAGATCGAGGCGCTCCAGCAGCAGGTGGTGCACGCGCGACTTCATCTGCTGGTAGGCGCGCGAGGATTGCCCCGCCGTGTCTTCCGGCCGCAGGTCGGGCCGGGGCGTGGCAAGCGCGGGTTGGGCGGCGAATCGTTCGCGTAGGCTCATGTCGTGATCCTGCTCATGTGTTGCCGAAGAGGGTGTTGAGCCAGCCTTCCTTGCGGCCCTTCCCGTGGATGGGCGCGAGCTGGTGCGCCAGTCCGAGCAGGGCACGGCTAACGGGGTTGCCGCGCGAGAGCTGGTCGATGGGAACGCCCTGGTTGACCGAGGCGCTCACGCTGCTGAAGTGGTTGGGCACGGTGGTGATGTTCTGGCTGCCCAGCGCCTGCGCGATGGAATCGAGCGTGATCTCGCTGTTCTTCTGATGGCGGTTGACCAGCCAGCGGATCTTCTGCGCGGGGTAGCCGAGCGAGAGGAACAGGTCGCGCACACGCTTGGCATCGCGCACGTTCGGAACGCTTTGCTGCAGCACGGGGAAGATGTAGTCGGCCGCGTCGAGTGTGCGCAGGCTCACCGCGTTGATGGCGCGGCCGATGTCGACGATCACGTAGTCGAACAGCTGGCGCGCCTGCTTGAGGATCGCCTCGACGTGCTCGGCCTGCACCTCCAGGGCCTGCGTCAGGTCCTTCGGCGCGGGCAGCACGTTCAGCGTGGGGCTCACTTGCACCATGGCCGCACGCAGCAGCGCGGCGTCGAGGCGCGCGATGCTGTTCGCCACCTCGGCCACGTCGCTGGCCGCGCCGCGGTCGCTGAGCATGAGCAGCGCGTCGCCAAATTGCAGGTCCAGGTCGATGAGGCCCACGCTGTGACCGTCGCGCATGGAAAGCACGTGGGCGAGGTTGGCGGCGAGGAACGTGGCACCGCTTCCACCCTTGCAGCTCATGAATACGAGCAACCTGCCCTCTTCGGGCGGTGCCTGCAGGGGCTGACGCTTGCGTGCCACGCGCTGCACCGCGGCCTGCAGGCTGGCCTTGTCGATGGGCGGTGGCAACACCTCGCGCACGCCCACCTGCATGGCCTTCATCAGGAACGCAGGCGACTGTTCGGACGAGATGACGATCATGTCGACGTCGGGGCGCGACTGCGTGAACTCGCCGATGGTGTCCAGCGCGTTGGCATCGACGCCATCGAGCACCAGCAGCGAAGGCCGGCTGCCGTTCACGGCTTCCGACAGCTCCGACATGGGCGAGGCGGCGCTCAGCACATCGAAGCCGGCGCCGCTGTCGCGCACGATGGCGGCCACCTGCTGCGCGCGTTCCTGACTGGGGGAGACAACCTTGACTCTCATGATGGACCTCAGTTGCAAACCGGATTGCCGGCGCTCTGCATGAACTCCCGGGGCAGCGTCGTCTGGAACGTCGGGATGGGAATCGACAGGGCGGCGAAGGGGATGATGGGCACGTGCGTGTAGCCGGCCAGCGTGACGCGCACCGACTTGCAGGTGGCTGCGCTGCAGGTGTTGACCGGGCTGCCCGGATTCAGGTATTCGATCTGCACGTTCGAGGCCTGCAGCGCCGGCAGCCGCTCGCGCATGCGATCGATGATCGAGGGATCGTTGAGGTCGCAGACCACCGCCATGCGGGCACCCAGGCGAGTGGCCTCCGCGGCGGCGTTCCAGGTCCAGAGCAGGCGCCCCATCTCCATGGCGCCGAAGAGCATCATGAAGAAGAGTGCGGCCACGATGGCGAACTCGATGGCGGCCACGCCTTGCTGGCTTGGCCTGGGGGTGATGCGCGGCGCGTTCACAGGTGCGACCTCATGGTGACGCTGATGTCGCTGAAGTCGAGCGTGGCCGGAGCGACGTAGGTGACGATGGAGTGGTAGACGTAGCCCGTGATGCGCACCGTCACGAGGTTGACGACCCCGGAGCCCGTCGTCACGCTGGCATGCGTGGAAGGGCAACTGGCGGCATCGCAGATCTCCACCATGCCGGTGGTGAGCCCCGGCGCCAGCGGCGAGCCCGTGCCCTCGACGTTTCCGTAGACCGCGAGGTTGGTGGCTTCGGCTTTCGGGTTGGGGTTCGTCGGCAGTGCGTAGGTGAGGTGGCGCGCGGCATCGCGAGCGCCCTTGTCGATGGCGTTGTAGGTGTAGATCGCCCGGCCGTACTCGACCACGCCGAAGGTCAACACCAGGATCGGGGCCATCATCAGCCCGAGTTCGACGGCGGCCACGCCACGTGCGGCACGCCAAGGAGAAGCTGTCTTGCGTTGCATGGCGAACCTCATGGCGTTACTGCACCAGCCCCGGCACCAGCGGGCCCACGCTGCCCCCGGCGCCCACGACGCCCGAGGTCGCGCAGGGGCTGCTCGGGTCGTTGGCCAGACCCAGGAACTCCATCGTCACGATGTCGCTCGGGCTTGCGATGGGGTGCAGCATCAGCACGCACACCCAGGCCTGGATCTGGATCTCATGGTTGGTGTCGGACCATTCGCCGCAGTTGACCAGCGGCGCCACCGTGATCCGACGGTCGGCGCCGTATTGCTGATGTTGCGCGACCGTCGTGACCGGGTTGTAGGCGTTGCTGATGGCCAGCCCGGAGATCGTGTTGCCGTCGGCCACGTTGCTGCCGTACGGGGCATTGAGGCCCCGCTTGGCGATGAAGTCGGGCAGCGCGTTCGCACCCTGCGGGTAGCTTTGCAGCGTGTAGGGATAGCCCGTCCGATCGGGCGGTGCCGTGTTCACGTTGTTCTGGCCCGACTGGTACAGGCCGAAGCGCGTGTTCCACGCCTGGGCTGCGGCGTTGCCCATGTTGCCCGGCTTGCCGACCTTGATGGAGGTGTCCATGTTGCAGACGCCGTTGCCTTTGAGCAGGCCGGCCAGCTCGGATTGCCCACCGCCGGGTGGCGTGAAGTCGATCCAGTTGAAGCTGCCGGTGAGGCCCCCGCCCGAGTCGAAGCGGCCATCGACCCACTGGCCCTTCGTGAGGCCATAGGTGGGCGGGGGGCCTTTCGTGCACATCGCCAGCGGAATGCCGCAGTTCGTCTGTGCGTTGCTCAGCGTGGCGGTGGCCAGCGCGGTCACCTGCTGCGGGCCGAAGCCCAGCACCTGCATGAACCACGGCACGATGCCCGTTTCCTGGATCGTGCAGCGCGCGTACTTCGAGTCGCCCGGCGGATTGGACGCTGCCGAGAGCCACGGCCCGGCCGACAGCGAGGGGCCGAACTCGATCGTCACGTCCTGCGCGTCGATGGCCGCGCCCTGGAATCCCACGCGGTTCTCGGCGGCGACCAGCAGCCCCGCGTCCTTCGCGTGGGTGAAGTTGTCCACGGGGATGTTGGGTGCGCCGGTGAGCTCATAGGCGGCGGCCAGCGCGCAGGCGTCGGCGGCGTTCTGCAGCTCGGTCTTGGTCAGGTAGAGCCGGCCGCCGTCGAGCGCCAGTCCCGCGAAGCCGATGAGCACCGCGAGCGACAGGCCGACGATGATGGCGATGGCACCGCGCTGCTCGCGGCGCGAGGGGACGGGGCGGAGGGACTTCATGTGGACGTACCCCGGTGAAGTCTCAGCGCGACCCGGTGGTGCTGACCGAGAGCGCCGGCTGCTTGGCTTCCTTGACGGCGTAGCCGTACGACTCGGCGTAAGCCTTCATCGCGCCGGCCGCGGCCTTGCCATCGACACCCGTGATCTGGGCGTGGCGGCTGGGCGCGGAGGGGTCGATGACCTGGCCGGCGCGCAGTTGCCGCGAAGCGTCGCCGAAGGTGGATTCCCACTGCGGCGAGGTCTGGGCGCAACCGGCCAGCACGGCGGCGGTGGCGATGAGGACGAAGGGCTTCATGTTCGACTCCTTGCTTGCTTACTTGACCTGGTAGCCGTCGGCGCCGGTGGACGGGGCTGTGCCCGCCTCGGCGCCATCCTTGCGCCGCCCCTCCAGCCGGCCGCCCATGAGCAGGTCGCTGCGGGTGGGGGGCACGTAGTTGTCGGTGGGCAGCTTGTAGTCGGGTGGCAGGGGCTTGACCAGCCGCGGCGTGATCACGAACACCAGCTCCGACTTGTCGGTCTGGAACTCGGTGCTGCGAAACAGCGCCCCCACCACCGGCAGTTCGCCCAGGAAGGGGAACGCCTTGATGTTGGTCGTGGTGTTGTTCTTCAGCAGGCCGCCGATGGCAAAGCTCTGGCCATCGAGCAACTGCACCGTGGTCTTGGCGCGGCGCGAGGTGAACGAAGGCAGCACCGCGAGGCCGTTGATGCCCGGCGCGGTGATGCCCACGCCTTCGCGGTTGAGTTCCGACACCTCGGAGGCCACTTCGAGGTTGATGCGGCCGCCATCGAGCACCGTCGGCAGGAAGCCCACGGACACGCCGAACTCCTTTTCCTCCAGCGTGACGGTGCGCCCGCCCGAGCCGCTGTCCTGCGCCACGGGGATGAAGATCTTGCCGCCCGCCAGGAAGCTGCCCTTCTGGCCGCTGATGGCCATGACGGTGGGCTCGGCGAGGATCTTCACCAGCCCGTCGCTCTTTTGCGCATCGACGCCGACGGTCGTCTGGTTCTTGCCCGCAGCGAAGGGGATGGTCGGGTTGTCGCCGATCTTCGCGTCGCCGATCTGGCCGGTCCACGCGCTGGTGGCTTCGCCGTTGCTCGACGAACCGATCGCGCCACCGCCCACCAGCGCGCCCACCGTGCCGGAGATCTGCCCGGCCAGGCCGCCCGCGCCGCCGAACACGCCCGACAGGAAGCGCAGCATGGAGCCGTCGCCCGCGGCATAGGCACGCGAGAAGTTGATGCCGAAGCGGTCGAGCAACGACTTCGACACCTCGGCCACCTTTACTTCCAGCATCACCTGCTGCGGCGAGCCGGTGGACAGCATGTTCACGATGCGCGGGTTGGCGCCCGCCACGCTGGCGCCGGTGCCGGCGGCATTGCGTACGTAGGCGTTGGCCAGGTCGAGCACGCGGGTCACCGCGCCGGAATCACTGACCGTTCCCATCAGCACCACCGAGTCGAAGGCCGCGTGCACGCGCACGTTCTTCTCCTCGGGCAGCAGCTGGTGGATCACGCTTTGCAGCGCGCCGGTGTCCATGGATACCACCACATCGAACGCGGTGCACTGCCCCGAGCGGTCGAGCAGCACCACGTTGGTCGAGCCGATGCTCTTGCCCAGCAAGTACACCTCGCTGGGGCTGAGCAGCAGCACGTCTACGTCGGCGGCGCCCGGGCGCTGCTTGTCTTCGTTCATCCCGGACATGGGCTCGCGCTTGTCGTCCTTCGCGTTCTGCTCCGTGGGCCGGGCGGCCTCGGAGCGCGCGGGGTTGCCCAGCAGGATGCGCGTCACGGGTGAAGGCGGCCGGATCACGGTGGACTTGCCGACACTGACCTGCACCACCGGGGCGATCTCGACGCGGCCGCATGGCGCCATGGCTTGCACTGGTGCGGGCTGCGCCGGTGCGCCGGGGGTCATGCCGGCGAGCGGCAATACCCAGACGATGCGCCGCAGGGCCTTGGTCCACGGGGCAGGATGGGTGGGACGTGGGGTGAACATGCAGACTCCAGTAGGTTCGGGTTCTTGTGCTCTCAAGGAAACGCCGGGCCGCCCCAAGTTTCCTTGTCCCCCGCGGGGGGGCGGGCTGGGCGCAGCCCGGCCCTGGGGGCGCTCAGAAGCACTCGTTGGACTTGACGGTGCCGCGGATCACCTCGACACAGACCTGGCTCTTCGCAGGCGCGGCCGCGGCCGGTGCAGGCGCAGGCTTGGAGGGCCGGGGTTTGCGCACGCGCTTCGTGGCGGGGGCGGGCTTGACGGCCACCTTCACCACCGCAACGCCGTCTTCCTTCAGCAAGGTGGCCTTGGTGGCGCCGTCGGTGGCGACCGGCTGCGGATCGATCTGGTTGCGCAGCACCAGGGACAGCGTGCCCACGCTGCGCGCCAGGTCGAGCTTCTCCGCCTGCTCGGGCGTGACCTCCAGCGTGACGGCGTTGACGACCTTGGGCTTGGTCTCGTCGCGGTTGGCTTCCTGCGCCACGGCGAGCACGAGGATGCGCTCCAGCACGATCTTGCTGATGGCCTTGTCCTTGTCGCCCAGGCGTCCGCCTTCGTCCTGCGTGTTCACCATGATGTCCACGTAGTTGCCCGGCAAGGCGAAGCCGGCGACGCCCACCACGTCGTTCACACGCACGGTCATCGCGCGCTTGCCTTCGGCCACCACCGCCGACAGGCCGCCCTTGGTGCCCGCGGGCGCGAGCTTGCCTTCGATGATCGGCTCGCCGCGCGCCAGGGACGACTTCACTACGCGCCCATGCAGCTCCTGCAGCTCCTTGAAGGCGCCGGGCGGCACGCTGCCGGAAGGCCATGCCACGAGCTTGAGCATCTCGGGCGCGAGGCGCGCGCCCAGCTCCACATCCACGGCGGCCACCGCGATCTGGCCGGTGTCGGCCGCTTGCGATTGGATCCAGCGCGATGCAAACACCACTGCGGCGCCGCCGGCGAGCAGGGCGATGAACAGCATCACCAGGCCTCGGGTTCCCTTCATGACAATGACTCCTCAGTCTTCAAGGACGACGCCCCGTCGGCGCAGTCACGCGATGCGTAGTGGTTGTGCCAGGCCCAGTCGATCAGGTCCGGCGCGAGGGTGGGAGCAATGCCGCGGTAGGCGGCGTAATCGGCGATCTGGCTCACCAGGTCGCGTGGCGTGCACGCGAGCAGCGGGCGCCCGTAGCGGCCGTGGTAGTCCTCGATCAGCAGGTCGAATGCCTCGTCGGAATAAGGCACGCCGTACTCGTTGCACACCTCGCGGGTGATGCGGCGGTAGTCGTCGCGGGAGACGGGGCCGACGAAGATCTTGTAGCCAATGCGGCGCAGGAACGCTTCGTCCGCGATCTCGGTCGGCCGCAGGTTGCTGGAGAAGAACAGCAGCGAGTCGAACGGGATCTGGAACTTGCCCCCGTTGCGCAGCATCAGGTAGTCGTGCCGTTGTTCCATGGGGACGATCCAGCGGTTGAACAGCTGCTGCGGCGTGACCATCTGACGCCCCAGGTCGTCGACCAGGAAGAGCCCGTTGTTCGCCTTGAAATGCGGCGGTGCCTGGTAGTAGCCCGCACGCGGATCGAACACCAGGTCGAGCATCTCCAGCGTCAGTTCGCCGCCCGTCACGACCACCGGCCGCTCGCACAGCACCCAGCGTTCGTCGCTGCGATGGCGCATGTCGAGCGTGGCCGAGGGCGAGCCGCGCGGCGGCAGCGCGCGATGCACCAGGGGATCGAAGAAGCGGATGATCTCGCCGCCCACGTCGATGGCGTGCGGAATCGCCACCGGCCCGGCCAGCAGCCGCGCCATCTGCTCGCACAGGTACGTCTTGCCCGAGCCGGCCGGGCCGTACACCATGATGGCGCGCTGCGAGTTCATCGCCGCGCCGAACTGCTCCAGCAGTTCCTCGCGCACCACCAGATCGGCCAGCACCTTCTTGAGCCGCGGCTGCGTCACGCCCATGCCGCACACGCTTTGTGCCTGCACCTGCGCCGTGTAGTCGGCCAGCGACACGGGAGCGGGCCCGCAGTAGAGATTGCGTGCCAGGGCGTCGGACGCGCGGTTGCGCCCGGCCTGTGTGAGGTTGTAGGACACATCGCCGTCCAGCGCGCCGCGGCGGCGCACCTCCACCAGCGCGTCGCGCCGCAGGTTCGCGAAAAGCGCTTCCAGCACCGCGATGGGCAGCTTCAGGTGCGACGACAGTTCCTGCACATGAGTGAGGCCGTGCTGCAGCATCACCTTGAGCAGCAGTTCGGTCTGCAGCTGCAGCGGCAGGCCCGTGTCCGCCGGCGTGCGGGGCACTGCGGGCAATGGCCCCGCCACATGGGCGCTGGG
>CBINKC010000055.1:0-25922 GCA_966251135.1 uncultured Burkholderiaceae bacterium | reverse complement strand
CCCTTCTGCCCGCCGGCGGGCAGAAGGGGCATGGCCGGGAATTGCTCAGAAGGTGTGAATGAATCCAGCGTGCCTGAGCAGCGCGCCGGAACGTGCCCAATCAAGGCGCAAAGCACAGCCGTAGCTCAAACTACGGCGAGCACTTGCAACGCCGAGTGGGGCGCGTTCTGGCGTGATGAACGGGCATATCGGATTCGTTCACACCTTCCTCAGCCTTCGCCCGGCATGTCGGAATCTTCGTCCGGCTCGTGGCGCCGTAACCGGCGCAGCAGCTTCGACACCACGTCGGCGGAGAACCCCCGCTGCGCCAGGAAGCGCGCCTGCCGAGCGTACTCGGCAGCATCGGCCGGCGCGGCGGCGAACTTGCGCCGCCACACTTCGTGGGCGCGATCGAACTCGCTCGCCTTCAACGCCTGTGCGGCGTCTTCCGGCAAGTCCAGGCCGTGCTGCGCCAACTCCTGGCGGATGCGCAGGTTCCCGTAACGCGACGCCCGGGCATGCAAGCGGCTTTCCATGAAGCGCTGGTCATCGAGGTAGCGGTGCGCCCGCAGCCACTCGATGATCTCGTCGATGGGCGCGCGCGCATCGCCCACACCTCCTGCTGCCAGCGCAGCGACATCGGGACTGGGATTGCGTGGCTCCACGCCTGCGCCGCCGGGATCGGCCCGCTGTGCGGCCTTCGCGTGCGGCAGCAGCTTACGGCGCAGTTCGGCCTCGCTGTGCTCGCGCTGAGCCAGCAATGCAAGCGCCCGCGCCTTGATCGACAGCGGGCGGCGGGCGCTGCCCGCTGCCTTGGGAGGCGGATCAGCCGCCATGGCCGCGCCGTGCCGCTACTTACTCGCGGGCCGCCTTGCCGCGGGCGGGCTTGGCCTCAGCCGATTCCTCGGGTGTCGGCGTCTCGCCGCCACCACGCACCGGGATACCCAGCGCCTCGCGCACCTTGTTCTCGATTTCCAGCGAGAGTTCACGGTTCTCGCGCAGAAACTCGCGGGCGTTGTCCTTGCCTTGGCCGATCTTGTCGCCCTGGTAGGCGTACCAGGCTCCGCTCTTTTCGAGCACCTTGGCCTCCACGCCCATGTCGATGATTTCGCCCTCGCGACTGATCCCCTCGCCGTAGAGGATGTCGAACTCGGCGGTCTTGAAGGGGGGCGACACCTTGTTCTTCACCACCTTGACCTTGGTCTCGCTGCCGATGACCTCATCGCCCTTCTTGATGCTGCCGATGCGGCGGATGTCGAGCCGCACCGAGGCATAGAACTTGAGCGCATTGCCGCCGGTGGTGGTTTCGGGCGAGCCGAACATGACGCCGATCTTCATGCGGATCTGGTTAATGAAGATGACCATGGTGTTGGTCTTCTTGATGGTGGCGGTGAGCTTGCGCAGCGCCTGGCTCATGAGCCGAGCCTGAAGGCCCGGCAGCGCGTCGCCCATCTCACCTTCGATCTCGGCCTTGGGGGTGAGAGCAGCCACGGAGTCGATCACGATCAGGTCCACCGAGCCGGAGCGCACGAGCGCATCGACGATCTCCAGCGCCTGCTCGCCAGTGTCGGGCTGGGAAATGAGCAGGTCCTGCAGGTGCACGCCCAGTTTCTGCGCGTACTGCACGTCGAGTGCGTGCTCGGCATCGATGAAGGCACAGGTGCCGCCCAGTTTCTGCATCTCGGCCACCACCTGCAGGGTGAGGGTGGTCTTGCCGCTGGACTCGGGGCCGTAGATCTCGACCACACGGCCGCGAGGCAGGCCGCCCACACCGAGGGCAATGTCCAGGCCCAACGAGCCAGTAGAGACGACCTCGATGTCCTCGATGGCCTCGCCTTCGCCCAGACGCATGATCGAGCCCTTGCCGAACTGCTTTTCAATCTGCGCCAAGGCGGCCTGCAGTGCCTTGGCTTTTTCGGTGTTGAGGGCCTTGACCGGTGCGTCCATCGATTCCTCCTGGAAAGTTGGCGCATTATCCTCAAAGCTGGATGTTTGTACAGTGGCTGTCAGACACCCCCTCTTGGGGTATGTTGCGGGAGGCGGCACACATCACACGCAGCACAGCCGCCGCGGAGACATGCGATGCGCATCTTGATCGCCGAAGACGACCAGGTGCTGGCCGATGGCCTGCTTCGATCGCTGCGCAGTGCAGGCTATGCGGTAGACCAGGTCGGCAGCGGCAGCGAAGCGGATGCTGCGCTCAGCGCGCACGAGTTCGACCTGGTGATCCTCGACCTGGGGCTGCCGCGGCTGCATGGGCTGGAGGTTCTGCGCCGGCTGCGGGCGCGAGGCTCGCCGGTGCCGGTGCTCATCCTGACCGCGGCCGACAGCGTGGAGCAACGTGTCAAGGGACTGGACCTGGGTGCCGACGACTACATGGCCAAGCCGTTCTCGCTGCAGGAACTCGAAGCGCGCGTGCGGGCCCTCACACGGCGCGGGCTGGGCAGTGCCTCCACCCTCATCAAGCATGGCCCGCTCACCTTCGACGCCACCGGCCGGGTGGCATACCTCAACGACGAGATGATCGACCTGTCGGCGCGCGAGCTGAGCCTGCTGGAAGTGCTGCTGCAGCGCACCGGCCGCCTGGTGAGCAAGGACCAGCTGGTCGAGCGCCTGTGCGAATGGGGCGAAGAGGTGAGCAACAACGCCATCGAGGTCTATGTCCACCGGCTGCGCAAGAAGATCGAGCAGGGACCGGTGAGGATCGCCACGGTGCGCGGCCTGGGCTACTGCCTGGAGAAGATTCCTTCTCAGTGAAGCGCCGGGAACAACGCTCGCTCTTCGGCGAAATCCTCGATTGGATGCTCGCCCCGCTGCTGCTGCTTTGGCCCATGAGCGTGGTGCTCACCTGGCTGGTGGCGCAGAACATCGCCGGCAAACCCTATGACCGCCAGCTGGGCGAGATGACTCGCACGCTTGCACAGCAAATCGCCGTGCGGGCGGGCGAGGGTAGGCCGGTGGCGCAGTTCACGTTGCCCGCGGGGGCGACGGACCTCCTGCGCAGCGACGAGTCCGACGATGCTTATTACCAGGTGCTGGGCCTGCGCGGCGAGTACCTGAGCGGTGACCGGCGGCTGCCCGTGCCCTCACCCGAGGACCAGGCGCCGCCCGGCGAGCTGCGTTTTCGTGACGTGGAAATCGACAACAACCCCGTGCGTGTGGCTTACCTGTGGGTCGACGTACCGGGCCGCCCGCGCGACCTCGCCCCGCTGGTGCAGGTGGGCGAGACGCTGGGCAAGCGCTCGCGCCTGGCCACGGAGATCATCAAGGGCGTGATCCTGCCGCAGTTCGTGATCCTGCCCCTGGCGGTACTGCTGGTATGGCTGGCCCTGGCGCGCGGCATTGCGCCGCTCAATGAACTGCAGCGACGCATTCGCCGCCGCGACAGCAACGACCTGAGCCCCATCGACGAGCGCGATGCGCCCGAGGAGGTGGCGCCGCTGGTGCGCGCAATCAACGACCTGCTGGCGCGTCTGGATCAGTCGCTGCAGTTGCAGAAGCACTTCCTGGCCGACGCGGCGCACCAGCTGAAGACGCCACTGGCGGGCTTGCGCATGCAAGCTGAACTGGCCCAGCGGGAGATCGACGCCGGGGAGAACGACCCTCGGACGGTCAAGCGGTCGCTGCAGCAGATCGCGTTGTCGAGCCAGCGCGCCGCGCACATGGTCAACCAGTTGCTCGCGATGGCACGGGCCGAAGACAAGGAGCACGCCGCCGGCCGCAAGAACGTCAATCTCGCGCGGCTGGCCACGGAGACGGTGCGCGATTTCGTGCCGCGAGCGATGGAAAAGCACATCGACCTCGGCTACGAGGGGCCCGACGCGGGCAGCGGCCGGCCGGTGAAGGGCCATGCTGTGCTGCTGCGCGAGCTCATCCGCAATCTGGTGGACAACGCGCTCCAGTACACGCCGGCCGGAGGTACGGTGACCGTGCGGGTGATGGACGATCCCTTCGGGCAGGTGGTGGTGCTGCAGGTGGAGGACTCGGGGCCAGGCATCCCATCCGCCGAGCGCGAGCAGGTCTTCCAGCCCTTCTACCGGGCGCTGGGCACGGACGTGGACGGCTCAGGCCTCGGCCTGGCGATCGTGCAGGAGATCGCGCAGCAGCACGCCGCCGAGATCACGCTGGAGGACGCCGACCGCAAGGCGCGTGCAGCTACCGATGGCGGCCCCGCCGACAGCAACGGCAGTGGCCCTGGCACCCGCTTCACGCTGCGCTTTCCGGCGGTAGCCGGTACGGCGTGAGGATCAAGTCTGCACCAGGCGCCTGTGCTTGGCGATGGACATCAGGATGCCCAGCCCGAAGCCCAGTATGACCATGGCCGTGCCGCCGTAGCTGATGAAGGGCAGGGGCACCCCGACCACGGGCAGGATGCCGCTGACCATGCCCATGTTGACGAAGGCGTAGCTGAAGAAGTTGAGCGTCACTGCACCGGCCAGAAGGCGCGAAAAGACCGTCGGCGCCTCGGCGGCAATCATGAGCCCGCGCAGGATGAGGAAGGCGAAGCCCAGCAGGAGCGACGCCACTCCCATCAATCCGAACTCCTCGGAGAAGGCAGCGAAGATGAAGTCGGTGGTGCGTTCGGGGATGAACTCCAGGTGCGTCTGCGTCCCCTTCATGAATCCCTTGCCTTCGATCCCTCCCGAGCCGATGGCGATCATGCCCTGGATGATGTGGAAGCCCTTGCCGAGCGGATCCTTGCCAGGATCGAGCAGTGTGCATACGCGGTGCTTCTGATAGTCGCGCAGCAGCGGCCACTTCACGCCCTCCTGGCATATGGCGTCTTCGGACATGATGATGGCCGAGATGCCGATGGCCGCGACCA
Organism: uncultured Burkholderiaceae bacterium; assembly: GCA_966251135.1. Classification (GTDB taxonomy): domain Bacteria; phylum Pseudomonadota; class Gammaproteobacteria; order Burkholderiales; family Burkholderiaceae_C; genus Albitalea. The sequence continues at coordinate 21,118 of CBINKC010000055.1, read as the reverse complement.
GAAGCACCGGCAGGATCAGCCGCCAGGACAGACCAGCGAAGAAAATCACGTACAGGCCAGCAGAGGCGACCAGTATGGACGTCCCCAGGTCAGGCTGCTTCACGATAAGGCCCACCGGCACGAGGAGGATGAGCGCGGCCACGCTGAAATCGAAGGGGCGCAACTGCCCTTCGCGCCGCTGGAACCACCATGCCAGCATGAGCGGCATGGCGATCTTGAGAATCTCGCTAGGCTGGATGACGGCCACACCGATGTTCAGCCAGCGCGTGGCGCCCTTCTTGGTGATGCCGAAGATGGCCGTGGCGATGAGCAGCGCCACGCCCACCGCATACAGCGGCACCGCGATCGACATCATGCGTTGCGGGCTCACCTGCGCCACCAGGAACAGGATGCCTGCGGCCAGGAGCATGTTGCGACCATGGTCGACGAAGCGTGTGCCGTGGTCGTAGCCGGCCGAGTACATGGTGATGAGACCGGCCCCGCACAACAGGGCGATGGCCAGCGCGAGCGGCCCGTCGAAGCCCGTGAACACGCGCAAGACCCGCTTCCACGGCGGGGATCGTTCGAATACCGCGCTCATGGCGAGCCTCCTGCCTGGGCAACGCGCGCCGGAGCCGAGGCAGCGCCCGCGGGCCACGCCGCCGTACCGGCGAACGGCACGCCCAGCGGGATGGCCGATGCGTCACGCGGCTGGCCCACCGGGGCGCTGGACTTGCCTTGTTGGGTGAGGGCCATGTCCTCCTCGCTGGGCACACGCCCCAGCAGCAGGTAGTCGAAGACGCGGCGTGCAATGGGGGCAGCCGCCTCCGCCCCGAAGCCCGCGTTCTCGACGATCACGGCCAGGGCGATGCGTGGCTCCTCCAGTGGCGCGAAGGCAATGTAGAGCGAGTGGTCGCGCTGGTGCTCGGCCAGCTTGGCTGCGTTGTACTTCTCGTTGGCCTTGATGCCCACGGCCTGGGCCGTGCCGGTCTTGCCACCTGTCTTGTAGGGGGCGCCCATGAATACGCGGGTGGACGTGCCTTCCTGGGTCACGCCATGCAGGGCACGCAGGATGATCTCGGTGTGCTCCGGCTTGAGCGGCAACGGCGGCAGCGGCTCGCTGGAGATCGGCTGCTTCTCGTGCGTGAGCACGTTCTCCACCTCGCGCACGACCCTTGGCTTGAAGCGCTGGCCACCGGACACGAGGGTGGCTGTCGCGTTGGCCAGCTGCAGCATGGTGAAGCTGTTGTAGCCCTGCCCGATGCCCAGTGAGATGGTTTCGCCGGCATACCACTTCTGGTGCTCCGGGCGGCGGTAGTAGCGGCGCTTCCATGCAGTGGAAGGCAGCACCCCGGCCACTTCGCCCTCGACGTCGATACCGGTCTTGCTGCCGAAGCCGAAGGGCGACAGCTGCTCGTGCATCAGGTCCACCCCCAGCTCGTTGGCCAGGGAGTAGTAGTAGACGTTGCTCGACTTCACGATGCTGCGGTACATGTCCACCGGCCCCAGCCCGTGGTCACCATGGCTGCGGAACACGTGGCCGGCGAAGACGAAGGTCGAGTTGTCGTAGATGATCTGCTGCGGCGACCGCTTGCCGGTGTTGAGTGCGGCCATGGCCAGGAAAGGCTTGAACGTCGACCCTGGCGGGTAAGTGCCTCGCAGCGCACGGTTGAGCAGCGGCTTGTCGATGGACTCATTGAGCTCGCGCCAGTTGTCGACATCGATGCCGTCGACGAAGAGGTTGGGGTCGAAGGTGGGCTTGCTCACGAGGGCCAGCACTTCGCCGTTGCGCGGGTCGATGGCCACCAGGGCGCCGCGCCGGTCGCCGAACATCTGCTCGACCAGCGCCTGCAGCCGAATGTCGACAGACAGGCGCACGGTGTTGCCCGGTGTGGGCGGATGGCTGCGCAGGCGCCGCACGGCGCGCCCGCCGGCACTGGTCTCGACCTCCTCGAAGCCGGTGATGCCATGCAGCTCGGCCTCGTAGCTCTGCTCCACACCCAGCTTGCCGATGTGCTCGGTGCCGTGGTAGTTGGCCAGCACCTCCTCAGGCCAGTCCTCCATGGCCTTCTTCTCGGCCTGGTTGATGCGGCCGATATAGCCGATGAGGTGGCTGGCCAGTTCGCCGAGCGGGTAGTTGCGGAACAGGCGGGCCTTCACGTCGACGCCAGGGAAACGGAAGCGCTGCGCCATGAAGCGGGCCACTTCCTCGTCGGTGAGCTTGGTGCGGATGGGCAACGACTCGAAGCTCTTGCTCTCTTCGAGCAGGCGCTTGAAGCGCTTGCGGTCGCGGGGCTGGATATCGATGAGGGTCGCCAGGGCGTCGATGGTGGCCTCCAGGTCGGCCACCTTGGAGGGCGTGACTTCCAGCGTGTACGCCGAGTAGTTGTTGGCGAGGACGATGCCGTTGCGATCGACGATCAGCCCCCGGTTGGGCACAACCGGCAGCACCGCGATGCGATTGGCCTCGGCCTGCGTGGCCAGCTCTTCGTGGCGATAGATCTGCAGGTACACCAACCGCGTGGCGACCAGCCCGAGGCCGAACAGCACGAATGCGGCCGCAGCCAGCAGGCGCATGCGAAACCGCGCCAACTCCCGCTCGACGTTCTTGAGCTCGGTCACGGCTTCACTGCACCATCAAGGCGAACCGCCCTCAGAGGGGCCGGTTCTCATCGGGATCCGGCGCCCGCCGCTGGGGCGCAAGCAACACCCAGGTGACCACGGGCCACAGCAGCGCCTCGAACACGGGCGCGAGCACCAGCTGCCAGCCAGGAAGCATGCCGCCAGCCATCATGCGCACGATGAACGACACGGCGTGCGCGGCGCCGAACAGCGGCAGGATCTGCACCGCCTGCGAGGGCACCGTGAACCAGCGCAGGCGCCGGTGGATCGTCACGGCGAAGAAGCTCATCAGCGTATAGGCCAGCGCGTGCTGCCCGAGGACGGCGCCGTCGTGGACGTCCATCATCAAGCCGAAGGCGAAGGCCAGGCCCCCGCCGACCCGGCGAGGCTGGTGCACATTCCAGAACACCAGCGCGAGCGCGAGAAGGTCGGGCATGGCCGGGTTGCGGCCCAGCGGTATGAGGTTCAGGCCGAAGGCGACCAGCAGCGTGAACGAGATGAACAGCGGATTGGCCGGCAGCAACAGCTGGTCGGCCGCGCGCGGCAGGATCATGGCGTGGCTCCCGGCTCGCGAGCCACTGCCCTGACCCCGTGGCGAACAGGCGCCGGCTGCGGCCCCTCGGCAGATGCCGCCTCCGGTCGAGCCGGCATCTGCAACCCCAAGGGCTGCAGGACGAGCACGTGGCGCACGCCATCCGGGCGTGCTGCGGGCACGAGCGAGACCTTTGCGAAGCCGGTGTCGACCTTGCGATCCACTGCGCTCACCCGGGCGACCGACAGACCCGGCGGGTAAACGCCGTCCACACCCGAGGTGTGGAGCACGTCGCCCACCTGAACATCGGCGTTGCCCGCCATGAACCGCAGCTCCATGCCCGCGCCGCTCGCCACGCCGAAGGCCGCGCTGCGCGATTGGGTGCGCGTGTTCAGCACGGGGATGGCGGCATCCTTATCGATCAGCAGCGTGACTTCGGAGGACAGCGGATACACCCTCGTCACCTGCCCCAGCACGCCCGCCTCGTTGATCACGGGCGACGCCAGCGCCACGCCCTGCGTGGTGCCCCGGTCGATGATGACCTTGCGGGAGAAGGCATCCGGCGCCTCGTACAGCACTTCGGCCGGCTGGGCGCGCACCGTGAGCGCCGCACGCAAACCGAGCAGTTCGCGCAGCCTGTTGTTCTCGGCCTGGAGCTGCTCGACGCGTGCTGCGCGCTCCGACTGGCGCGCCAGTTGGGCACGCGCCTCGGCCTCCCCGGACAGCGCGCGCTGCAGGCCCACGGCGTAGTCGCCCGCCGCAATCCACGCATCGACCGGCACGCGCAGCACGCGCTCCACCGGGTGCAGCACGGTGGCGACCATGGTGCGCAGCGGCTGCGTGAGGCTGAAGCGCGTGTCAGCCACCATCAGGAACACCGCCAGCGCCGAGCAGAAACTCATCTTCGTCAGCGCAGAGGGCCCCTGCCGAAAGAACGGCGGAGGAGTCCGGTCGAGCGTTCCGATCGGGGTGGCCATGGTTCAGCGGGGCGGCGGGGCAGTTACTTCATGCGGCCAGGATGCGCCGGCCCGTCATTGTCACGTCACTCGGAGGTGAAGATGGCGCCCAATCGTTCCATGCGTTCGAGAGCCATGCCGCAACCGCGCACTACGCACGTCAGCGGATCCTCGGCCACGAGCACGGGCAGGCCCGTCTCCTCGGCCAGGAGGCGATCCAGGTCGCGCAGCAGGGCGCCGCCGCCGGTGAGCATCATCCCGCGCTCGGCGATATCCGCACCGAGTTCGGGTGGCGTCTGCTCCAGTGCGTTCTTGACGCTGGAGACGATCTGGTTCAGCGGATCGGTGAGTGCTTCCAGGATCTCGTTGCTGGAGATGGTGAAACTGCGCGGCACGCCTTCGGAGAGGTTGCGGCCCTTGACCTCCATCTCCTTGACCTCCGAGCCGGGGAAGGCGCTGCCGATGCTCTTCTTGATGGCCTCGGCGGTGGGCTCGCCGATCAACATGCCGTAGTTGCGCCGGATGTAATTGATGATGGCTTCGTCGAACTTGTCGCCGCCCACGCGCACGCTGCCCTTGTAGACCATGCCACCCAGCGAGATGACGCCCACCTCGGTGGTGCCGCCGCCGATGTCGACGACCATGGAGCCGCTGGCTTCCGAGACCGGCAGGCCGGCGCCTATGGCTGCGGCCATCGGCTCCTCGATCAGGTAGACCTCGGACGCTCCCGCGCCCAGCGCCGATTCGCGGATGGCGCGGCGCTCCACCTGGGTGGAGCCGCACGGCACGCAGATGATGATGCGCGGGCTCGGCTTGAGCACCGAGCGCGGATGGACCATCTTGATGAACTGCTTGAGCATCTGCTCGGTGACGGTGAAATCGGCGATGACGCCGTCCTTCATGGGGCGGATGGCATCGATGTTGCCGGGCACCTTGCCGAGCATCGCCTTGGCCTCGGCGCCCACCGCCTGGATGGTCTTCTTGCCGTTGGGGCCGCCCTCATGGCGTATGGCCACGACCGAGGGCTCGTCGAGCACGATGCCCTTGCCTCGGACGTAGATGAGGGTGTTGGCGGTGCCGAGGTCGATGGCGAGGTCCGTCGAGAAGTAGCGACGAAAAGATCCGAGCATGTTTGTTGTGCGGCGTTCAGCGGCCACGTGCGGCATCGCGGCCGCGCCGGGGGCGTGGATCGGACGACAGCGGTGTGCAGCGACTTGCCTTGCGTGAGGCATGAAGCAGAGCAAGCCGGCGCATCGAAGCGGTCGAGTGTGTGTGTTCGGGAACCCGGGAGCAAGGGCGCATGAATCGCTGTTCGACGCTGCGCCCGGCGGGTTGTGGATAACCGAAGATAATACCTGATCCCCTCTGTCATCAGGCCCGCTTCCAGCCGGCTAAAGCAGGCAATTCCATGGCATTGACCTTTGACGACGTGAGCCGCATCGCGCATCTTGCGCGGCTCGAGCTGCAGCCTGCCGAGCAGGCAGCGATGCTCGCCCAGATCAACGGCTTCTTCTCCATCGTCGAGCGCATGAGCGCGGTCGACACCAGCGGCGTGGAGCCGCTCTACACGCCGCTGTCCGCGGTGTCGCAGGTCGCTGTGAGGCTGCGCGACGACATGGTCACCGAGGCTGAGCAGCGCAGCCTCAACCAGCGCAGCGCCCCGGTGGTGCAAGACGGTTTGTATCTCGTGCCCAAGGTCATCGAATGAAGGCGATCCACGAGATGGGCGTCGCCGACCTCGGTCGCGCCATGGCGTCGAAGGAGCTATCCAGCGTCGAGGCCACGAAACATCTGCTCGCGCGCGTTGCGACTCACGAACATTTGGGCGCATGGCTGTGCATCGATGGCGACAAGGCGCTGGACCAGGCGAAGATGGCCGACCAGCGGCGCGCCGCCGGCGCGAGCACGGTGCTGCTGGGCGTGCCGATCGCCCACAAGGACATCTTCGTCACCAGCGTCCTGCCCACCACGGCAGGCTCCAAGATGCTTGAGGGCTACATGAGCCCGTACGACGCCACGGTAGTGCGCAAGCTGGCCGACGCTGGCACCGTGACATTGGGCAAGCTCAACTGCGACGAGTTCGCCATGGGCTCGGGCAACGAGAACTCGGCCTACGGCCCGGTGAGGAACCCCTGGGACGAAAACCGCGTACCCGGCGGCTCCTCGGGCGGCTCCGCCGCGGCCGTGGCGGCGCGCCTGGTGCCCGCGGCCACAGGCACGGATACCGGCGGCTCGATCCGCCAGCCGGCGAGCTTCTCGGGCATCACCGGCATCAAGCCCACGTACGGCGTGTGCTCGCGATACGGCATGATCGCCTTCGCCTCCAGTCTCGACCAGGCGGGCCCGCTGGCGCGCAGTGCCGAGGACTGCGCCTTGCTGCTGTCGGCCATGAGCGGCTTCGACGAGCGCGATGCGACGAGCGCCGAGCGCGCGCCGCAGGACTACCACGCGGCGATGCGGGCACCGCGCGAAGGCGCGACGGCGGCCAAGCCGCTGGCCGGCCTGCGCATCGGCCTGCCACGCGAATTCTTCCCGGAGGCCCTGTCCACCGACGTGGACGGCGCCGTGCGCGCGGCGCTGAAGGAACTGCAGGCGCTCGGGGCGACGCTGGTCGACGTGAGCCTGCCACGCACCGAACTCTCCATTCCCGTCTACTACATCATCGCGCCGGCCGAAGCCTCGTCCAACCTGAGCCGTTTCGACGGCGTGCGCTTCGGCCATCGCGCAAAGCAGTACGCCGACCTGCTCGACATGTACAAGAAGACGCGCGCCGAGGGTTTCGGGCCGGAGGTCAAGCGCCGCATCATGATCGGCACCTACGTGCTTTCGCACGGCTACTACGACGCCTACTACCTGCAGGCCCAGAAGCTGCGCCGCATGATCGCCGACGACTTTCAGGCGTGCTTCCGGCACTGCGATGTGATCGCCGGGCCGGTGGCCCCCACGGTCGCCTGGAAGATCGGCGACAAGCGTGACGACCCGGTCGCGGCCTACCTGGCCGACATCTTCACGCTGCCGGCGAGTCTGGCCGGCCTGCCCGGCATCAGCCTGCCGGCAGGCTTCGGCGAGGCGGGCATGCCGGTGGGCTTGCAGCTCATCGGCAACTATTTCGACGAGGCCCGGCTCCTGCACGCGGCGCATGCGTTCCAGCAGGCGACCGACTGGCACATGCGCACGCCGGCGGGGTTCCGATGACCAGCACACTCATCCGCGGCTACGAGGTCGTGATCGGCCTGGAGACGCACGCTCAGCTTTCCACGCATTCCAAGATCTTCAGCGGCGCCTCGACGGCGTTCGGCGCGGAGCCGAACACACAGGCCTGCCAGGTGGACCTGGCGCTGCCCGGCACGCTGCCGGTACTCAATCGTGGCGCCGTGGAGCGCGCCATCCGCTTTGGGTTGGCCGTCGGCGCGAAGGTGGCGCACCACTCGATCTTCGCGCGCAAGAACTACTTTTACCCCGACCTCCCGAAGGGCTACCAGATCAGCCAGTACGAAACCCCAGTAGTGCAGGGCGGGACGGTGGAGTTCTTCGTAGCCGACACGCCGCACAGAGTGCGCCTTACGAGGGCGCACCTGGAGGAAGACGCGGGCAAGTCGCTGCACGAGGACTACGCGGGCCAGACGGGCATCGACCTCAACCGCGCCGGCACACCGTTGCTGGAAATCGTGTCCGAGCCCGACATGCGTTCCAGCGCCGAGGCTGTGGCTTATGCAAAGGCACTGCACGCGCTGGTGGTGTGGCTGGGCATCTGCGACGGCAACATGCAGGAAGGCAGCTTCCGCTGTGATGCCAACGTGTCGGTGCGCAAGCCCGGTGCGCCCTTCGGCACGCGCCGCGAGATCAAGAACCTGAACAGCTTCAAGTTCCTGCAGCAGGCGATCGACTTCGAGATCCAGTGGCAGATCGACCTCATCGAGGACGGCGACCAGGTCGAGCAGGCCACCGTGCTGTTCAATCCCGACACGGGGGAGACGCGGGCCATGCGCACCAAGGAAGACGCGCACGATTACCGCTACTTCCCGGACCCGGATCTGCCACCGCTGATGATCTCGCCCGAATGGATCGACGAGGTGCGCCGCGACATGCCTGAGCTGCCGGGCGTGATGGCCGCGCGGTTCCAGCAGGAGTACGGGCTACCCGCGTATGACGCGTCGATGATGACTCAGAGCAAGGCGTTCGGTGCCTGCTTCGAGGCGACGGTGCGCGCCTGCGGCCAGCCCAAGCTGGCGGCCAACTGGCTGATGGGCGAGGTGTCGCGCCGGCTGAACGCCGAGCAGCGCGAAATCGTCGCCAGTCCGGTGGACGCGGCCACGCTCGCGCAGCTGATCTCGCGCATCGCTGACGGCACGCTCTCCAACGCTGGCGCACGCCAGGTGTTCGACGGGCTCTGGACGGGCGAGGGCCGGGACGTGGATGTACTCATCGAGGCCAAGGGCCTGCGCCAGATGAGCGACAGCGGCGAACTCGAGCGCATCGTCGACGAGGTGCTGGCCGCCAACGCGAAGTCGGTGGAGGAGTACCGGTCGGGCAAGGACAAGGCCTTCAACGCGCTGGTCGGCCAGGCGATGAAGGCGACCAAGGGCAAGGCGAATCCGGCGCAGGTCAACGCCCTGCTGAAGAAGAAGCTGGAGGCGTAGTCGGGCGCAAGCGCTGCGCCCTGACGGCTGCGGGGCGCAACGCCCTACTTGGTCGTGGTGCTGCGCCGTGCCGCCGACACCGCTTCCGCGCCCGGCGCAGGGAGCGCGCCCGAGGCAGCCGCTGTCGAGGGCAACATGCCCATGGAGCCCGGGGGTGCGCCCGCCCACAACTGCTTGAGGCGTGCGAGCTCCGCGTCGAACAGTGCATTGATGCGCACGATCTCGGCCTGCTGGTTCTGGAGCAGCACGCGCTGCGCTTCAACGGCCGTTTCGTTGGCTTCGAGCGCGTGCTTCAGCTTCGGCGGAAACCGCCGGTTGACGTAAAACTCGGTCTCGGCCAGAAGCGGCTTGCGCTCGGCGGCCAGTTCCTCGATACGCCGTTCGGAGCGGCGTACGGCGGCGGTGGCGTCATCCAGCGCAGCCTCGCGCGCCCTGTCGTGCACCGTTTGATTGGGGTAGCGAACCATAAGATTGCGGTCGCGTCGCACCGCATCCTGCAGTGCGGCCCGCTCGGCCGCCGCGCGAGCCTCGCGGGCCTCGCGCTCGGCGCGTTCCTCGGGGGTCGGCGTGGGCGGCAGCACCCTGCGCACGGATCCGTCGGGGTTGAGCACGCGCTGGTCACGATGCATGCACTCGGGGATGGGCCGGTCGGAGGTGAGGCGCCTGCCCTGGGCATCGGTACAGGTGTAAATGGCTGCCTGCGCCATGCCGGCGGCGAGCAAGTTTGCCGCGCCGAACAGGAGACCGATGCGGTTCCCCTTCTTCATTCCTGATACCTCAGATGCCGTAGCGGTCGCGATACGCGGACACGGCGGCGAAATGCCGCGTGAGTTGCAGATCGTGGTTCGAGCGCAAGTAGTGCATGAGGTCGGTCAGCGTCGCGATCGACAGAACGGGGATGCCATACGCGCGCTCGAAGTCCTCAACGGCTGAACGCTGCGACAGGTTGTCGTCGCGGCCCCCGCGCTCCATGCGATCCATGGCGATGAGCACGGCGACGGGTTCGGCGCCGGCCGCGCGGATCATCTCGACCGACTCGCGCTTGGAGGCGCCGTCGGTGATGACATCGTCGACGATCACCACACGACCTTGGAGTGGCGCGCCGACCATGAGGCCGCCTTCGCCGTGGTCCTTGGCTTCCTTGCGGTTGTGGCAGTACGGCACATTGCGGCCCAGGCGCGCAAGCTCGACGGCTGTGGCCGCAGCGAGCGTGATGCCCTTGTAGGCGGGGCCGAAGAGCATGTCGAAAGCCAGGCCAGAGGCCAGCAGGCGGCGCGCATAGAATTCCGCGAGTCGGCCCAGCTTGGCGCCGTCATCGAAGAGGCCGGAGTTGAAGAAGTAGGGCGATAGCCGCCCGGCCTTCGTCTTGAATTCCCCGAAGCGCAGCACGCCGGCTTGCACCGAGAAGGCGACAAAGTCCTCGGCCAGCCGGTCGGCTGCCGCATTCGCGCTCACTGAGGACATGGGGTGTTCCGACTCGTCACGTTGAACCTGAACGGCATTCGATCCGCGGCAGCCAAGGGCCTTCTCCCGTTCGCCGAAAGCCTGGCGGCTGATTGTATGGGGGTGCAGGAGATCAAGGCGGTCCCTGCTGACCTGACCGGCCGCTTCGATCACGTCGCGGGCATGAGGGGTCACTTCCATTGCGCGCAGAAGAAGGGCTACTCGGGCGTCGGGCTGTACACCCGCAAGGAGCCGACCGAAGTGATCACCGGCATCGGCGACGCCGAGTTCGACGCTGAGGGCCGGTGGGTCGAGGCGCGTTTCGACACGTCCAGCCGCAAGCTGAGCCTCATCAGCTGCTACTTCCCCAGCGGCTCCAGCGGAGAGCACCGCCAGCAGGCGAAGTTCCGCTTCCTCGCGCTCATGGCGCCCCACTTGGTGCGTTTGAAGGCGGAGCGTGAATTCGTGCTCGTCGGCGACATCAACATCGCCCACAAGGAGATCGACCTCAAGAACTGGCGCGGCAACCGGAAGAACAGCGGATTCCTGCCGGAAGAGCGCGCCTGGATGACGCACGCACTGGAGGTGATCGGCCTGGTCGACGTGTTCCGTCGGCTCAACCCGCATCCGGAACAGTACACATGGTGGAGCAACCGGGGCCAGGCCTGGGCGAAGAACGTGGGCTGGCGGATCGACTACCAGCTCGCCACGCCGACGATCGCCGCCACCGCCCGGCGCGAACACATCTATCTCGAGCAGCGCTTTTCAGACCATGCGCCGCTCGTGATCGACTACGACTTCACGCTCTGACGCGGGCAGGCGAAATTGGCATGGCTTGCCCGGCATTTTTGCTGCGCGCTTTTCGCGCAGCTCGAAGACAGTAGCGCAAGGCCAGCGCCGCATGGGGCGGATGCGGGCCTCAACGCACCACACCCCGCGATGCTCAAAAAACTCCTGACCTGCTCCTCGCTCGCTCTGCTGGCGGGCGTCGCCTCGACTCCTGCCCGCGCCGACGGCGTATACTTGGGCGCTGGCCTGCCCGGCGTCATGCTGGGCTACGCCCACCCGTTCGACTCGCGCTTCGGCCTGCGCGTAGACATCTCCACGCTCGGCACACACTCCGGAAGCCAGTCGGAGAGCGGTATCGATTACGAAGGCACGCTCAAGACCAATCGCAGCGGGCTCTATGCGGACTGGTTCGTGAGCGGCGGATGGCGGATCACCGGCGGCGTGACCTTCAACAACTTCAAGCTCACCCTGGTGGGCCGCGGCAACGGCGGCACCCTCGACATCGGCGGCACGGCGTACACCACCAGCCCGGATGATCGCTTCGACGTGCTCATCGAGTTTCCGAAAACGACGCCGTACATCGGCGTGGGCTACGGGCACCATGCGGCCGAGCCGGGCTGGGGCTTCGTGTTCGACGCCGGTGCCTCGATCGGCCGAGCCAAAGTGACGGGCAGCGCGAGCGGGCCCAACCTCTCGGGCAACGTGACACAGGCCGATATCGACCGCGAGCTGGAGGAAGTGCGCGACGGAGTGGGCAAGGTCCGCGTGCTGCCGCAACTGAGCCTCGGCGTGAACTACCGCTTCTGATCCGCGCCCTGGCCCTTTCGGGCCCAGGGCCCGAGGCCATGCCGGCTTCCTAGAATGGCCGGATGTCCGTTCCCGCTGCGCGCGCTGCCGCGCCCTCCCGCTTCAGCGCCGCGGCGCTGCATCGCCTGCTGGTCGTCACGGTGCTCGGCTTTGCCTCAGGCCTGCCGCTGGCGCTGACCGGGCAGGCGATGCAGGCGTGGCTGTCGGCCGAGCGCATCGACATCGCGACCATCGGCTTTCTCTCCATCGTCGGGCTGCCCTACACGTTCAAGTTCCTGTGGGCGCCGTTGATGGACCGCTTCGAGCTGCCGTGGCTCGGGCGCCGGCGTGGCTGGGTGGTGCTCACGCAGCTTGCGCTCGCGCTGGCGCTCGTATGGATGTCGGCCACGTCCCCCTCGCAGGCCACCCGCGCCTTCGCGCTGCTGGCCGTGCTGGTGGCCTTCATCGCCGCGTCGCAGGACGTGGTGATCGACGCCTACCGCACCGACTTGCTGCATGCCAGCGAGCGCGGCCTGGGCTCGTCGATGTACGTGATGGGCTACCGGCTGGCGATGATCCTCTCCGGCGGGGTCGCCTTCATCTGGGTCGACCCGACCCAAGGCGGCGGCTGGACCTGGCCGCAGGTGTACCGCTTCATGGCCTGGCTGATGGTGGGCGCGGCAGCGTTCACCGTGCTCGCGCTGCCTAGGCTGCACGACGTCGCGGCGCCGCGCAGCGTGGCCCGTCACGATGTGCTCGGCTTCCTTGCGGTGGTGGTGGCCGTGGCGATGGGCTTCATGGTGAGCGAGCGGCTGGCCCCGCCGCTGGCCGCGGCGCTGCTGGCCCCGCTGTTCGACGGCAGCAGCGTCTTGCCGGGCATGCAGAAAAAGTGGACCGATCTGGTGGCGCTGCTGCTGGGAATCGGCCTGACCTTGCCGCTCGCCGCCTGGGCGGCCAAGGCGGCGAAGTTCGAGACGCTGCTGGGCGGGTTGCGCAGCTACTTCTCGCAATCGGGCGCGGCGGCCTTCCTGGCTTTCATCGTGCTGTACAAGCTGGGCGACGCCTTCGCCGGCTCGCTGATGACGCCCTTCATGCTGCAGGCCATGGCTTTCAGCACGTCCGAGGTGGGCGTGGTGAACAAGATCATCGGGCTGTGGCTGACGATCGTGGGCGCACTCGTCGGCGGCGGGCTGATGATCCGCCTCGGGCTGTGGCGCGCGCTCATGCTGTTCGGCGTGCTGCAGATGGCGAGCAACCTGGGGTTCTGGTGGCTGGCCGTGAGCGGCAAGGGGCAGCTGGCCGGGCTCGTGATCCCGGCCTTCGACTGGGGCTTCGTCTCGCTGGCGCACGAAACGCCGGTGGACGGGGGACTGCTGGTCGTGATCGCCGCGGAAAACCTCTCCGGAGGCATGGGGACCGCGGCCTTCATGGCTTTCCTGATGAGCCTGTGCAACCAGCGCTTCACGGCCACGCAGTTCGCGCTGCTGTCGGCCTTTGCCGCGGTAGGGCGCGTGTGGGTGGGCCCCCTGGCCGGCGTGCTGGCCGAGTCGATCGGCTGGCCGTCGTTCTTCATCCTGTCGACCTTCATGGCGGCACCGGCACTGGCGATGCTGTGGTGGCTGCGCGAGCCGGTGCGGGCGCTGGAGGTCGATCCGGACGCCCGGCCGGGCGACGACGGCTGAAGAAGGTGTGAACGAATCCCACGTGCCCGAGCGGCGCGCCGCAACGGAGCGAATCCGCCTTACGAGGCAGAAGCAGCTGGGCGCAGACCCAGCCGTCGGGCCAGGCGCAGCAGGTTGCTGCGGTCCATACCGGCTTCGCGTGCCGCAGCAGCCACGCTGCCTCGGTGCCGCGACAGCGCCTGCTCTATCCACTTGCGCTGGAAAGCATCGGTGGCTTCTCGCAGACCGATACCTGTGCCGACCGGGAGTGCCGCAGCCTCAGCCAAGGGTGGCGACATAGTTGGTTCCACTGATTGCAGCCCAAGATGGCGCATCTCAATCGCTGTCCAACGCCCCCCACGTCTCTGCTCTGACCAAGCCCGCAGCGCTGCACGACTGAGCAGATGCTCCAGTTCGCGCACGTTGCCGGGCCAGTCGTGCGCCAGCAGTGCCGCCGACACGGCGGGTGCCAAGCGCAGGTTGCGGGCGCCAAGCCGATGCTGGTTCTCCTCAAGGAAGCCGCCCGCAAGCGTCAGCACGTCGCGGCCACGCTCGCGCAGCGGCGGCACCTGCAGCGGATAGACCGACAGCCGGTGGTACAGGTCGGCGCGGAAGCGCCCGCGCGCCACCTCCTGGCGCAGATCGCGGTTGGTGGCGGCCAGCACGCGCACGTCCACCCGCTGCAGGCGATCGCTACCGGGGCGCTGCAACTCACCACTCTGCAGCACGCGCAACAGCTTGGCCTGTACAGACAGCGGCAGTTCGCCCACTTCGTCGAGGAACAACGTGCCGCTGTCAGCCAGCTCGAACTTGCCGACGCGGTCCGCCACGGCACCCGTGAACGCGCCGCGTTTGTGACCGAACAGCTCGCTGTCCGCCAGCGTCTCGGGCAGCGCGGCGCAGTTGAGCTGCACCAGTGGCTGCGCCTGCCGCGCCGAGCGGGCATGCAGGCGCTGTGCCACCAGCTCCTTGCCCACGCCGGTCTCGCCGAGGATGAGCACCGTCAGGTCCGACCCCGCCACCGTGTCGATTTCCTGCTTCAACTGGGCCATCGCAGCACTCTTGCCGAGCAGTTCCCGCGCCCGGCCCGACTCCCACTGCTCCCGCGCAACAGCCTGTGCCTGCTTGGCGTGGGAGGCCAGCGCGTGAATGGTCTGCTGCGCTGCGATTCCAGCCTCCAGCATCTGGACGACCGCCTGCAGTCGCGCAGGCTCCACCGCGTCAAAGGCGTGCGGGTGCAACGCATCCAGCGTCACTAGACCCCATAGGCGGCCGGCATGGTGCAGCGGCAAGCCCATACAGTCATGCACGGCCTCCAGGTCCTGCTGGTCTGCCAGCAGGCCGTCATAGGGATCGGGCAGGCCGGCATCCGCCGCGAAGCGCATCCCGTGCGGGCCACTGCTCAGCAGACGCGCCAGACGCGGATGGGCCTGCGCTGGGAAGCGCCGCCCCAGCGCCTCGTCGGACAGCCCGTCCACGGCCACCGGCTGCAGCACCGCTTCGCCGTCCGGCTCGGCCAGCAACCGCAACAGCGCCACCGCGTCGCAGGTCACCACGCCGCGTACCGCGGCGAGCAGTTGGCGGTAGTGGATGTCCGTTGTCATTTCGACCATTCGAGTCATTTCGACCTGATCCCAGCAGAGGTCGATTTGACTCGAATCAAAGAAACTTCTTATGAATCAGGGGCTTGCGTCGGATGCCGAACAGGCATGCTTCTTGGCTATGCGAAGGCATTTCCACAGCCAAGGAGCGCTTCATGTTCTCGCCTCGCACCATTGCCCTGATACAGACCACCGTACCGTTGCTGAAGAGCCGCGGCGAAACCATCACCCAGCACTTCTACCGGATCATGCTCACCGAGCACCCGGAGCTGAGGACTTTCTTCAACGAAGCTCACCAAGCCAAGGGCACCCAGGCACGTGCGCTGGCCAGTGCCGTGCTGGCCTATGCCGACCACATCGACCGCGTGGAAGCACTCGCCCCGGCGCTGCCGCGCATCGTGCAGAAGCACGTGTCGCTGGGCGTGCAGCCCGAGCACTACCCCATCGTCGGTGCCTGCCTGCTGCGTGCCATCCGCGAGGTGCTGGGCACTGACGTGGCCACCGACGAGATCCTCGCCGCGTGGGCCGAGGCCTACGGCGCGCTGGCGCAGTTGCTAATCGACGCCGAGGAAGCGGTCTACGCCCAGACCGCCATACAAGCGGGCGGCTGGCGCGGTGAGCGCACACTGCGCGTCGTGCGCAAGGAGCGTGAGAGCGACGTCATTACATCGTTTTACCTGGCGCCCACAGATGCGCAGCCGCTGGCGCCGTTCCTTGCCGGGCAGTACCTGACCCTGGTGCTGAACATCGACGGCCAGCCGCTGCGACGCCACTATTCGCTGTCCGACGCACCCGGCAAGCCGTGGTATCGCATCAGCGTCAAGCGCGAGGACGGCGGCCGCGTGTCGAACTGGCTGCATGACCAAGTGAATGTGGGTGCGCTCGTGCAGGCGCAGCCACCAGCCGGGGAGTTCACGCTGGACGCTGCTGCCGAGCGTCCGCTGCTGCTGGTAACCGGTGGCGTGGGCATCACCCCTGCGATGTCCATGCTGGAAGCCGTGGCCACCAGTGGACGCCCCATCCGCTTCGTCCATGCTGCTCGTCACGGCGGCGCGCACGCGTTCCGCGAGCGGGTGAACCAACTGACGCAGGCGCACGATAACGTCGAGGCGGTCTATGTCTACGACGCCCCTCGCGCAGGTGACGCGCCGCATGCGGTGGGTTTCATCGACCGTGAGTTGCTGGCCCGCCAAATGCCCGCCAACCGTGACGTGGACCTCTATCTGCTGGGACCCAAACCTTTCATGCAGGCCATCTATGCCCATGGGCTGGCTCTGGGCGTGCCGGCGGCGCAACTGCGCTACGAGTTCTTCGGACCGGCCGAGGAACTGCTGGCGGCCTGATCGTTGATCGTGACAGGCAGCATCGCCCCCCACGTGATGCTGCCCCCCGCGTCGGCGACCCCGACGTACTGGATGGACTTCAGGGGCCCGCGCGCTGCCAGGCGCATCGTTCGCAGATGCCGGCTCGCCAGTACGTGCGGATCGGATGCTTCACAGCTCTCCTAGGCTAGGTGACATCGCGGCAGGTCCATACTTGAGGTCGGCGAAAGGCACCATAGTTGCTCGTGGACGACGTGGTGTTGCGCCGCTCCAGTGCACAGTGTCCGACTCCCATGAACGCTGACTTCGACCCTTACGGCTTCCAACCCGACCCGGCATTGCGTCTGCACGCCTGGGGCTGCAACTGCCCGATGCACGCGCGTCGGCGCTTTCACCGCGGCATGCTGGCCGCTGGCGCCGCGCTCACGCTGCCCGGGTTGGCTTGGGCCGACGGCATTTCGCTTCCGGATCGCTCCAGCCTCGCGGGGCTGGTGCCGGCCGAGGAGATCGAGCAGGCGGCCCAGCAGCAGTACCGGCAGATGCTGCAGCAGGCGGCCCAGCAGCGGGCGCTGGCGCCCGAGAGCCATCCTCAGGTGGTGCGCTTGCGCGCCATCGCCAAGCGGCTCATTCCGTTCGCAGATTCGCCCAACCTGAAATCCACGCCCCGCGCATCGCGGTGGAATTGGGAGGTCAATCTCATCGGCAGCAAGCAGATCAACGCCTTCTGCATGCCGGGGGGCAAGATTGCCGTGTTCTACGGGCTACTGGACCAGCTCAAGCTCAGCGACGACGAGGTCGCCCAGGTGATGGGCCACGAGATCGCCCATGCGCTGCGCGAGCACGCACGCGAGCGGCTGGGCAAGAGCGCCGCCACCAACGGGCTGATCGAGCTGGGCGCGGCGCTGTTCGGCTTGGGCAGCGGCGGGCGCTACCTGGCCGGCCTCGGTGGCCAACTGCTGTCGCTGCGCTTCGGACGCGAAGACGAGAGCGAAGCCGACAAGGTGGGGCTCGACTTGAGCGCCCGAGCGGGATACGACCCGTATGCGGGCGTGACGCTGTGGCAGAAGATGGGGAAAGCCACCGCGGGCCGCGGCGCGCCGCCGGAATGGCTGTCCACGCACCCTGCGGGGAGCACGCGCATCCAGGAGATCCAGTCGCACCTGCCGGCAGTACGGCCGGTGTACGCACGCGCAGCCCGGCCGGCGCAGCGCTTCTCGCCGCCGGCATAGCGCGGCCTTCGGGCTTGGGAACGCCCCGAAGTATTCGCGGGCTTGCAACGACGCGAGGACGGCAAAGATGCGGCTTTAGGTGCCGCCTACGTACGGGTTGTGCAGGCGCTCGTGTCCGAAGGTGCTTTCCGGTCCGTGGCCGGGGATGAAGCGCACATCGTCGCCCAGCGGCCAGAGCTTGCTGACGATGGAATTGACCAGCGTGGCGTAGTCGCCGCGCGGGAAATCGGTGCGGCCGATGCTGCCGGAGAAGATGACGTCGCCCACGAAGGCGGTCTTCGTCTCGCGCTCGAAGAAGATGACGTGGCCGGGCGTGTGACCGGGGCAGTGCTTCACTTCGAGCTCGCAGCGGCCGATGCGCACGGTGTCGCCGTCGTGCAGCCAGCGATCGGGCTCGAAGGGCTCGGCAGGCGGGAAGTCGAACATGACCCCTTGCTGCGGCAGCGCGTTGATCCAGAAGCGATCTTCCTCGTGCGGACCGGTGATCGGCAGCCCCCGCGTGCGCGAGAGTTCGCCGCTGCCGCCCGCGTGGTCGACATGGGCGTGCGTGAGCCAGATCTGTTCCAGCGTCACGCCCAGGGAGTCGGCCGTGGCGATCAGCTGGGACAGGTCACCGCCCGGGTCGATGACCGCGGCCCGGCCGGTGTCATCGCACCAGACGATGGAGCAGTTCTGCTGGAAGTGCGTGACGGGTACGGTGAGGTAGCGGAAAGCCATGCGGCGGATTGTCGTTCGTCGTCAGCGGAGCACGCGCAGGAGCCAGGCCTGCAGGTCAGCCACTTCCTCGGCGCACACCGAGTGCGGCATGGCGTACTCGTGCCACTCGACCGCGTAGCCCATCGCCCGCAATACATCGCGCGAGGCCGTGCCGGCGGCGTAGGGCACCACCGGGTCGCTGCGGCCGTGCGCGAGAAAGATCGGCACGCCGACATTGCCGAGGCTGCGCTCGGCTGCCAGCCGGGTCGCCAATGGGAGATAGCCGGACAGGCCCGCGAGCCCGGCCAGGCGCTCGCCGTAGCGCAGCCCGGTGAGCAGGGTCATGGCGCAGCCCTGGGAGAAGCCGGCCAGCACGATGCGCCCGGGCGCGATGCCGTCCTGGCGCTGCGCCTCGACGAGATCGACTACCTCGGCCATGGAGCGTCGCAGGCCGGCCTCGTCCTCGCGTTGGGCGAGGCTGGGCCCGAGGATGTCGTACCACGCGCGCATCACGTAGCCGCCGTTGATGGTGACCGGCATCCGGGGCGCATGTGGGAACACCCAGCGCACGGGGCCGACCTCATGCAGGTCGATCTCGCGCGCGAAAGGCACGAAGTCGTTGCCGTCGGCGCCTAGCCCGTGCAGCACGATGATGGCGGCTTGGGGCACGGGGCCGGTCTCGATCTGGATGGTTTCGAGTGCCATGCTGTGAATCATCGCACCCCCCTGGGTGGCCTTGGATAGGTGGGACCGAATCCTCCTCACCCGTCCAGCATGGCCTGGTGATGACTGAGGTAGACCCGTTCGCGGAACCACGAGAGCCAGTCGCCAGCGTGCAGTGCGTCGAGCACCGGCCCTTTCACCTCGCTCAGGTCGAGCCGGATCCCGCGTTCGCGCAGCATGGCATGCAGCTCGCGCAGCGCCGACAGACCGCTGAAGTCGATGCGATTCACGGGCGACATCAGCAACACCACACGCTCGGTGCCGTCGTACCGGGCCAGATGCTGGCGCACCACGTCGGCCAGCTGGCGCGCATTGGTGAACAGCAGGCTCTCGTCGATCCGCAGCGCCAACACCCCAGGCGTGAGCTCCACCTCATGGCGGCCGACGTTGCGGTAGTGCTCGGTACCCGGCACGCGGCCGATGAGCGCCACGTGTGGCCGGGCAGTACGCTGCAGCAGCAAGGCGATGGACCCGGCCACACCCACCCCCAGCGCCGAAGCCACGCCGGTGAGCACAGTGAGCGCAGCCACCATGCCCATGAGCAGGCCCTCGGGACGCGAGTAGCGCCAAGCCTCGCGAAACGGCCTGGCGTCGAACACCGAGGACACCGCGATCAGGATGGTGGCCGCGAGCACCGCATTGGGCAGCAGCGCGAGCGGACGCGCGAGGGTGACGATGGCCAGCGCCATCAGGACCGCGGTGAAGACGCCCGTCATCCTCGTGCGCCCGCCGGCATCGACGTTCACGATGCTGCGGGTGAAACTGCCGGCCACCGGCATGCCGCCGCTCACCCCCGCGGCCAGCCCGGCCAGTTCCCGGCGCGGGCGGATGCGGCTGCCGTCGCGATGCGCCAGCGACTCTGCCACCACGAGGCTGCTCACAAAGGTGACCAGCGCGATGAGCCCGGCATCGGGCAGCATGCGCGTCCACACCGCCAGATCGAGCGGCGGTGACACCAGAGGCCAAGCGAGCGCGGGCAGCGGGCCGACCAGCGCGACGCCGCGCCGCCCGGCGCCGCTCGCTGCCGCCACTGCGATGGCCAGCAGCAGCACCACCAGCGGCGCCACGCGCGCTGCGAGTTGCGCCACCTGCTGCGGCAGCCGGTGGGCCACCAGCGACGCGGTGTGGCGGCGCGCCAGCCACAGGAGTGCCAGCGCGGCGAGCCCGTAGGCCGCGGTCACCGGCTGCAGCAGCACGCCGGACTCGCGCCACGAGGCGACCACGCGCGGCAGGCTGGAGCCTTCGGCGCTGACGCCCAGCAACACCGGCAGCTGCGACAGCGCGATGGACAGGGCCGCCCCGGCCTCGAACCCCTGCAGCACCGGCACGCTGAGGAGTGCCGCCAGCGCATCCAGCCGCGCCCAAGCGGCGAGGGCCAGCATCACACCCACCTCCACGGCGAGCACCAGTGCGGCGCCATGCACCTCGGTGCCCCGGGGCAGGCCGGCCAGTGCCTGCGACACCATCAGCGCGATGATCGCTACCGGCCCCACGCCCATGCCGCGGCTGGAACCGAAGGCCGCATAAGCCACCAGCGGCAGCAGGCTTGCATACAGCCCCGCCTGCGCCGGCAAGCCGGCCAGGAGCGCGTAGGCCAGGCTCTGCGGGATCAGCAGGATGCTGACCACGCAGGCCGCAACCACGTCGTCCGGCAGGCCCTCGCGCTCGGCTCCGACCAGCAGCGTCCCCTTCGCCGGCCCGACCAGCGGGTCGCCGGCGCGCGCCACCAGCGCGACGCGCGGACCGGGCAGCGCCGCCAGCGAAGCGAGATCCGCGACCCGCGCGACCGGCACCTCGAAGATCGCCCCCATCGACGCGCGCACGGCCTTGGTGGCGTAGGGATCGGCGGTGTTCGGGCCGATCGCCACGCTCGCCGCCCCGAACGCGCGCGCTCCACGCAGGACCGTGCCGACGTTGCCCGGATCGCGCACGCCCCACAGCGCCACGCAGCGCGGCCCGGCCGGCACGGCCCAGCGCTGGCGGTAGACGCCGATCGTCCGCGTCCCCGACCCGAGCGCGGAGGCGTCGGCGAGTAGCTCCCGCATCGGCCGCCCTAGGAGCGGGTCCAGGACCGCGGCGCAGGCTTCGAGTGCGGCGCGTGCGACGGGCGCGCTCGCGTCGAGGTCGAGGCCCATGCCC
>CBINKC010000054.1:0-26265 GCA_966251135.1 uncultured Burkholderiaceae bacterium | reverse complement strand
CGGCGCGATGATGCTGTTCGGCGAGAAGTACGGCGACGAGGTGCGCGTGCTCGACATCGGCAGCTCGCGCGAGCTGTGCGGCGGTACACACGTACAGCGCACCGGTGACATCGGCATCTTCAAGATCGTGGCCGAGAGCGGCGTGGCGGCCGGCGTGCGCCGCGTCGAGGCGGTGACCGGCGACAACGCGCTGGCCTACCTGCAGTCGCTCGAGGGCACCGTCAACCGGATCGCGGGCACGCTGAAGGCGGCGCCGGCCGAGGTGCCGGCGCGGCTCGAACAGGTGCTCGACCAGGTGCGCGCACTGGAGAAGGAAGTCACATCGCTCAAGGGCCGGCTGGCATCTGCACAGGGTGACGAACTGTTGTCGCGTGCAGTCGACGTGAATGGCATCAAGGTTCTCGCCGCGACGCTGGATGGCGCCGACGCGAAGACGCTGCGCGAGACCATGGACAAGCTCAAGGACAAGCTCAAGACGGCTGCCATCGTGCTTGCCGCCGTAGAGGGCGGTCGCGTGCAGCTGGCCGCAGGCGTCACCGCCGACAGCGTGTCACGGGTGAAGGCCGGCGATCTGGTGAACTTCGTCGCCCAGCAGGTGGGCGGCAAGGGCGGCGGCAAGCCCGATCTCGCCATGGCAGGTGGCAGCGACGTGGCGCGCCTGGGTGCCGCGCTCGATTCGGTGCGCGGCTGGGTGGCCGAACGCGTGTAACTCGTGCGCAGGAGCGGCCCCGTGGTTGCAGGGCCCGCTCCCCTAAGTCATGGGGGCCACGGATCCGCTGATCGCCTGCATGTTCGCCTGTAAACCTTACGTGGCCGGCAACGCCGACCGGCTGCAAGACATGCGTTCCACGAGGGAAAGTAGCAGTAGGTAACTCTCGCCACAGCTGCTTGAAAAGCGTTCGGACGGCTGCCTGGGAGGGTCGCTTCGGCGGTGTCCATCCGCTGCGAGCCCCATGGCGAGAGCATGGCGAACGGCGTACTCTCAGCTCACCCAGCAGCCCTTCGAGGAGTCGAGCTCATGAGTGTGATCGGCGATCTCCGTGCCAGTTTGGACGCCATCGGCTTCGAGCAGCAAGCGTTCCTCTTCCTGTTTCTCACGAGCTATCCGCTCGCGCTCGGCGATCTGCTGCGACACCGGGGTAAGCAGTTGGCGCGGGGCACCGCCTTGGTTTCCGCATGGGGCTTCGCGGCCTTCACCGAGCCCTGGATACACGGTGTGTTGCTTGCAGTCATGTTCGTTGCCGGCATGGGGCTGTTCATCGTGTCGGTGTACCTGATCGACGTCCTGAGGCAGTTCGTGGCACAACACTTCGAGCCGCCGGTGCCAAGGTCCTTCCAACCGACCTTGCCGATGCCCGATGGACAAGGCGAGGCGGTGCCGGAAGTGGTGCGCACGCGTGAGCGTCGGCGTCCGAGCCTGCCCCTGCCGGGCACTGCGGGCACCCGGTGAAGCCAACTTGGATGCCGTCGTTCGCCACCGCGTGACTGCGTGGCAGGGCTCGTGCACGGCAGGCTCGGCACTTGCTATGCACATGCTGTTCTGCGTCCGATGCACATGCAGCGGAGCCGCGCGGGAGCATGGCGGTGCCGCTCGGGAATAACGACATGGCCACGGTCCTACTGGTCGACGATGACACCAGCAACCTCGAAACACTGGGCGACATCCTGCGTGCCGAGGGGTACACGGTCGTGTGTGCCCGCAGCGGTGCGGAGGCGATGGCCTGCATCGGCGCGACCCAGCCGGACATCGTGATGCTCGACTACGTGATGCCGCAGATGGACGGCGCGATCACCGCCGGCGCCTTGCGCGCCGGGCCCGAGACCCGCGGCGTGGCGATCGTCATGACCAGCGGTTTGCCCGAAGAGATGGTCAGACCGCGGTGTCGCGACTACGACGCCTTCCTGCGCAAGCCGCTGGATATCGAGGGTGCCCTGCGCACCCTGGCGATGCTGGCCGAGCACCAGGCCCAGGCGCGGCCGCAGTAGCTCGTGCGGTTGCGCCCCTCGGGCGCGCCGGTTGCTGGATCGCGGCCCATCCCCGCCCGCATGCAAGGAGCTGCGAAGTGAACACGACCGTCCTCGGCAAGTTCTCGCCGTCCGTGACCAAGATGATTCGCATGGATCATTCGCATGTCCTGGCCACGTTCCACAAGTACACCGCCGACGCCGCGCCCGAGCGCAAGAAGGCGATCGTCTCCAGCGCGAGCCTCGCGCTGGAGATCCATGCGCAGCTGGAAGAAGAGATCTTCTACCCAGCGCTGGCTGACGCAGCTGGCGAGAACGAGGTGCTGCTCAAGGCCAAGCCCGAGCATGACGAGATGCGGCGCTTGATCGCCGAGCTGCGCGCCATGGAGCCGGGCGACGTGCAGTACGACGCGCGGTTCATGCAGCTGATGCGCGAGGTGATCCACCACGTGGCCGACGAGGAAACGGTGCTCCTGCCAGCCGCGGAAGCGGCACTGGGTGCCGAGCGGTTGTCGGAAATGGGTGCGCAGATGGCCCGGCGTCGCATGCAGCTGGCGGGCCCGCGCATGGGTGCGATGGCGATGAACCAGGTGCGCGCCATGCCGGCGTCGACCATGCTGGTGGCCGGCGGCCTGCTTGCCGGTGCCTGGCTCCTTGGTCGAGGGATGCAGCCACGCCGGCACCACTGAAAAGGTACACACCCTCTGACCCTGCGCGAAGACCGCAACGCCGCGGGGCACGGTAGCGCGGACCTCTTGAAATTCTGCCCACGGCAAACATTTCAGCATCGAACCGGCCGGTTCTTTGCCGGCTGGGGCAGCAAGCCCGCGAGGGCTGGATTTCCTGTATGGAGGCACAGCCATGTTTGAATCGTTGCTCAATTTTCCCGGCGGTCTGTTCGGTGACTTCGAACGTCTGCGCCGTGAACTCGACGATGTGTTCGGCGTCTCGGCGCTGCCGAGCAGCATCCGCTCGGTGACTGCAGGTGCCGCACCGGCAGTGAACGTAGGTCGCACACCGTCGAGTGTGGAGGTCTATGTCTTTGCGCCGGGCATGGACGCTTCGAAGATCGACGTCACGCTCGATCGAGGCGTGCTGCGTGTGTCGGGTGAGCGTCCGTCCATCATTCCTGAGGACGACGAGCGTATGAACGTCTACGCCCGCGAACGCTCCACTGGCAGCTTCATGCGCGCCGTGAGCCTGCCCGACGACATCGATCCCAACCAGGTGCGTGCCAGCTACCGCGACGGCGTATTGCAGGTGAGCATCCCCCGCCGCGAATCGGCCCAGCCGAAGCGCATCACGGTTCAGTGATTCGCAATTTCGTCAAGGAGAGAAGCCATGAGCGACAACAAGCAAGTTCAGAACACGAGTGGCCGCGAGGACACGCGTGCCGTGTTGCCTCGCGTCGACGTCTTCGAGGACCAGTCCGGTATCACGCTGCTGGCCGATTTGCCGGGAGTACCGCGCGACAAACTGGAGCTGAAGGTCGAGGGCGACACGCTGCATGTGGAAGCCGCCATGCAGCCCACCACGCCCGAAGGGCTGGAGGCGTTGTATGCCGAGGTGCGGGTGCCCAGGTTCCGTCGCAGCTTCACGCTGAGCCGTGAACTCGATTCCCAACGCATCGATGCCACCTTGAAAGATGGCGTGCTGACGCTGCGCATCCCGAAGCAGGAGTCGGCGCAGCCCAAGCGAATCACCGTCCAGGCAGGGTGACAGGCCGGGATCCTGGAAGTTCTGTGTGCCGCGTCGCAACGAAAGGGATGATGGACCATGAACAAGCTGGACCAGTTCAAGCACGGCTTGGGCCACGCCTGGGAGTCGCTGACCGAGGGCTGGCGGGACCTCGGTCACCGCGCGGGCAGCGCGCTGACCCGGTTCAGGCCGGGAAAGTCGACTGGCACTGCCGAGGAGGGCCGTGCTGGAGCCGAAGATCTTCCAGCCATGGACGGGTGGGCATTCATGGCCGCCGACGTCTTCGACGACAACGACAAGGTGGTAGTGCGCCTTGAGGCGCCCGGCATGCGCCGGGAAGACTTCAACATCGAGCTCGACGGCGACTTGTTGTCGGTGTGGGGCGAGAAGCGCCTGGAGCGCGAGTCCACCCAGGGGCGCTGGCGAGTGATGCAGTGCGCCTACGGCAGCTTCCGCCGGGAGGTGCCGCTGCCGGTGCCCGTGCGAGGTGACAAGACCCGGGCCACCTACCGTGATGGTGTGCTGCGCATCGAGCTGCCCAAGGCCGAAGGCGCTCGGGCGCGCCGCATCGACGTGCGTATGGGGTGACGCGATGGGCTGCCGAGTGGCCTTGATGGCCTTGCGGCGCTCGGCAGCCCGTCACCTGTCGACAAATGCCCGTTCGATCACGTAGTCGCCCTGCTCGCCTTGGCGCGGGCTGATCTTGAAGCCCCGTGAGTCGAGCAGCTCGCATGTGTCTCGCAGCATCGCTTCGCTGCCGCAGATCATGGCGCGGTCAGCTGCAGGATCGAGCGGTGGCAGGCCCACGTCGGCCTGCAGCTTGCCCGACTCGATCAGGTCGGTGAGGCGGCCCATGTTGCGATAGGGCTCGCGAGTGACAGTGGGGTAGTAGATGAGCTTGTCGCACAGCATCTCCCCCAGGAACTCGTGCGCGGGCAGCTCGTGCTCGATGAACTGCTGGTATGCGAGCTCGTCGACCTGGCGCACGCCATGCACCAGCACCACCTTCTCGAAGCGCTCGTAGGCTTCCGGATCCTTGATGATGCTCAGGAACGGCGCGAGACCCGTACCGGTGGACAACAGGTACAGATGCTTGCCGGGCGTCAGGTCGTCGAGCACGAGGGTGCCGACGGGCTTGCGGCCGACAATGATCTCGTCGCCGGGCCTAAGGTGCTGCAGGCGCGAGGTGAGGGGGCCGTTGGGCACCTTGATGCTGAAGAATTCCAGATGCTCCTCGTGGTTGGCGCTGGCTACGCTGTAGGCCCGCATCAACGGCTTTCCTTCCACGTTCAAGCCGATCATGACGAAGTGGCCGTTGCGAAAGCGCAGCGAGGGATCGCGCGTGGTGCGGAACGAAAAAAGCGTGTCGTTCCAGTGATGGACGTGCAGGACGCGTTCGGTGCCTACGGTTGCCATGGTCTCAGATGTGTGGTTCGTGGTTGCTACAAGCATGCCCGGCCGGGCGGGGTCCGGTCCATCCCGGACCGGACGCGGGCGCCCCTTGCGGGAATCCGCGTGCCAGCCGACAGGGATGCAAGCCGAGGTGCCGCGCCAGTGGCCGTTGGCGAACGCGGGGCGTCCCCGGTCGCCGTATGGGCCGGATGTCGGCGGGGCGGATGCCCGTGGGACCTCGGCCTGCCGACCCGTGGCGCACCGTTTGTCAGTCAAGCAGACGGTGCCGCGGCAACCCGAATCGTAACAGCCAGGACCTCTTTCAGGCGCTGTCCGTCGCGCGGTCGAACGTGATCTCGATCAAAGCGGCAAGGCCGGCGTGGGCGCCAGGCCGGCCTTGCATCGCGGAAGGTCCGCCGCCATGGCGGCTCACATGGAACGCCGGGGGGGCGCTGAGGCGCACCACGTTCCCTTGACCCCCAGGGGCAGGGCAGGCGTCCCGGCCGTGACGGCGCTCAACAAGTCAGGCGGGGGCTCTGCGTCAACACAAGTTCGCGGCCTTTGCCGATGGCGTACCACAGGGCTGCTTCAGCTGTCTGCCAGCGGTGGCCGCAGGCCAGGAGGTCTTCCCGGTAGGCTTCCCGTGGCGTTTCGACGCCGCGCACCTTGTTCACCACGACCGCCGCGATGTAGCCGTCGCCCTGCCTGCCTTCCAGTGCCCCGGCGTAGATCCGGTAGTCGCCTTCGTCGCGCTCATCGAGTCGCATAGGTCTCTCCAACTGCTGTAGAAGAAAGAACGCAGCGAAATATGGCCAACGAGCGGGCGTTCCGCTTCGGCAGGAAGGGGGATTCCCCCGAAGGGGGGACACGTCAGCCTTGCTTCAAAGCCCGCCGACACAAGCCGAGGTTGAGCTTTGACAATCCGCATGAGGCCTGAAGAGGCTGAGAAGCAATCCGATATGACCGCTCGTACCCTGCAAATGGCGCCACTAGTCTCTGCAAACGCTCGCCATAGCCCGGGCTATGGCTGTGCTTTGCGCCTTGATTGGCACCATTTCCAGGGCCCGCTCGGCCACGCCGGATTACTTCCCAGCCTCTGACCCGACGGTCTGAGTCACCCTCGTAATGCAGGGGGAGCGTGTTCTTGCGGCAAGCCGTGCCTTTGCATGGTCGGGCACGTCAGGCCTTCCCTCGGTAACCCTGTCAGGAGCGAGGTTTGCTGGGGAGCCGGATGCCCTTCAGCGTACGCTTGCGCCGGCCTGTGAAGACCCTACGCCTGCAGCTCCGCTTTCTCGTCCCCTTGCTCCTGACGCTGGTGGCGGCGGCTTACCTCACGGTGCCGGTGATGGACCGGCTCACGCTGCGGTGGTTTGCACGGGACCTGAACACACGCGGTCAGCTGCTGGCCAACACGATGTCCGAGCCCGTTGTCGAAGCACTGGCGCAGGGCAACCTGCGGCGGCTGCAGACGCTGCTCGACCGCGCCAACCAGGACGAGCGCATGGTGGCCATCGCGCTGTGCTTACCCGACGGCCAGCTCCTGCGCCGAACGGCCGGTTTCCCGCGGGCCATGAGCTGTGACGAGGTTCGCCGGGTGGCAGCGCAGGTGGACCCTCGGCAGGACATCGAAGGCGGTCCGGTCCACGTGGGCGTGCATGCCATCGAGTCGGAGACGGGCCGCGTAGCCGACCTGGTGCTGCTGCATGACCTCAGCTTCGTCGACCGGCGCAGCCAGGACACGCGGCGCTACACGATCATCCTGATTGCCGGACTGGGGCTCACGATGGCCTTGATCACGATGGTCGTCGCGCAGTTGAGCTGGCGCGGCTGGGTGTCCGGCGTGCGCGCCATCATGCGTGGCGAGGGGCTGCTGAGCCCGATGATCACGACCGCATCGTCGAGCCCGCCGCCGGAGCTGGCGCCTTTTGCCGCAGACCTCCGTGCCCGCCTGCGCGACCTGGAAGACGAGTACCGGAGGGCGCAGGGGCCCGAAGCGGAGTGGGGGCCGGAGCGGCTGCGCGCATTGCTCAAGACCAAGCTGCGCGGTGACCAGGTGATCGTGGTGTCCAACCGCGAGCCCTACATCCATGAGCGTCAGGGCGGCCAGGTGGTGGTCAGGCGTCCGGCCAGCGGTTTGGTGACGGCCGTGGAGCCGGTCATGCGCGCCTGCTCGGGCACCTGGATCGCGCACGGCAGCGGTAGCGGCGATCCGATGGTGGTCGACGAGCATGACCGGGTCGCCGTGCCGCCGGGGGCCAAGGACTACACGCTGCGCCGGGTCTGGCTCACGGCCGAGGAGGAAAAGGGCTACTACTACGGATTCGCCAACGAGGGCTTGTGGCCGCTGTGCCACGTGGCGCATGTGCGGCCCGTGTTCCGCGAGAGCGACTGGCAGGCCTACCGCACGGTGAACCAGCGTTTCGCCGATGCCGTCGTGGCCGAGGCGCGCAGCGAGGATCCGATCGTCCTCGTGCAGGACTACCACTTCGCGCTGTTGCCCGCGCTGATCCGGCAACGTCTGCCGCGCGCGACGATCATCACCTTCTGGCACATCCCCTGGCCCAACCCGGAGTCGTTCGGCATCTGCCCCTGGCGGCGTGAAATCCTGCAGGGCATGCTGGGCAGCACGATCCTGGGATTCCACACGCGCTACCACTGCAAGAACTTCATGGAGACGGTGGACCGCTACCTGGAGGCGCGCATCGAGCAGGAGCATTCGACGATTTCGTTCCAGGAAGACACCACGCTCATCGAGGCCTATCCGATCTCCATCGAGTGGCCCGGCGATGCGACAGTGGCCTCGTGGCCCTCTGTCGCCGAATGCCGGCGCAGGCTCTGCGAGCGGCTGAGTATCGAGGGAAGCGACTACAAGATCGCGGTGGGTGTGGATCGTTTCGACTACACCAAGGGCATTCTCGAGCGGATGCATGCGGTGGAGCGCATGCTGGAGAAGAACCCCGAGTGGATCGGCCGCTTCAGCTTCGTCCAGGTGGCTGCTCCTTCGCGCAGCTCGCTGGAGGAGTACCGAGTGTTCCAGGACCGCATCCACCAAGTCACCGACCGCATCAACGAGCGATTCGGGCGCGCCGGCTACCTGCCGGTGCATCTGCTGGCTCAGCACTTCGGCCACGAGGCCGTCAACGAGCTCTACCGCGCGGCCGACTGCTGTGTGGTGACCAGCCTGCACGACGGCATGAATCTCGTCTCAAAGGAGTTCGTGGCGGCGCGTGACGACGAGCAGGGCGTGTTGATCTTGAGCCGCTTCGCCGGGGCTGCGCGAGAGATGCCCGAGGCGTTGATCGTCAACCCGTACCACGTGGAGGAAACGGCCGACGCGCTGCTGCGCGCCGTCACCATGCAGCCGGCCGAGCAGCGCGAGCGTATGGCCAGCCTGCGCATGACGGTGCGCGAGTTCAACGTCTACCGCTGGGCCGGCCGCATGCTGGCCGATGCGGGCCGCACGCGGCTGCGCGAGCGCATCGAAGCGCGTGTGCAGCGCCACCAGGAGGAAGCGACGACGGATGCAACACCTGTTCACATCTGAAGGCGAACTGGCCTTGCAGGCGGTAATGCGCCTGAGGCCGGTGCTGGCGTTCGACTTCGACGGCACGCTGGCGCCGATCGTGGCGCGGCCCCATGAGGCACGCGTGCCGCAGACCGTGTCGCACCGGCTGGCGCAGCTTGCGCAGTGGTTGCCGGTGGCAGTGATCACGGGGCGCAGCGTGGCGGATGTGCGGCCGCGGCTGGGTTTTTCGACCCCTTACGTGATCGGCAACCACGGCGCCGAGGATCCCGAGGTGGGCCCGCCCTCGGCCGCGAGCCAGGCGCTCGATGCCCTGAGGCACCGGCTGGCGGTGCAGGCGCAGCGGCTCGCGCAGGCGGGCGTGACGGTGGAGGACAAGCTGTATTCGCTGGCGCTGCACTACCGCCTGGCGCCAGACGCCGGCCAGGCGCTGCTGGTGATCGAGGAGTTGCTGCAAGGCATGGAGCCGGCACTGCACCGCTTCGGCGGCAAGGCGGTCGTCAATGTGATGGCCGCTGGCGTGCCGGACAAGGGTGATGCCCTCGCGGCGCTCGTGCGGCGCACCGGCGCGGGTGCGGCGTTCTTCGTGGGCGACGACGTCAATGACGAGGCGGTGTTCATGCGGGCCGAGCCTCACTGGCTCACGGTGCGCATCGGCCGCGACGACCCGCTGTCGCGCGCGATGTTCTTCCTGGATAGCGACGCCGAGCTGGCGATGGTGCTGCAGCGCATGATCGCGCTGCGTGAGGCGCCGGAGGCTAGTGCTAGTGCAGTGTTTCGCACTGATCAGCACTTATGAGCCGCGACTTCGCCCGCCGGTGGCGGCGTTGCAAATCCTCGCTGCGGTTTGCGCCTTGCCCCGAGGGCGAATCCGCTGGCCCATAAGCGCCGCTCACTGCGAAACACTGCACTAGGGTGGGTTGTCGACAGTACGCAACCTTGCCCGCTGAGCCTCGTAGGCCTTGACGAAGGCCTCGCCGAGGATCGCGTCGAACTCATCCTCGATTTCCTGCTGGAGTTGCGCATGCTGCTCGGCATAGCGCTCCCACAGGCGGGCTTTGCGATGCACCGGCATGAGGTTGTCCCACACGCCTTTGCCGCCGGCCAGTTGCGCTTCCAGCGTCGCCGGGGCGAAGCGCGTGAGCACCGCTTCAAGGGCCGCTCGCATGCCCGCCAGCACGGCCACCTCGTGCGAGCGCAGATCGTCGAAGGCCGCGCCCACTGATTCCAGCGGGCCGAGGAAGCCCCGCTGGGGAGCGGCGAGCAGGCGCTCAAGCGCGGCATCGACATCCGGGGCGAACTTCAGCGGGTTGTTCTCGCGCATCTGCGGAACCGTGAGGCTCGCGCCGAGCTCACGCTTGGCGATGCTGCGCGCGGCCAGCAGGCCCAGCGTGCCGGCCACGGTGCCGCGCAGGAGGGCGCCGACGAGCTTCAGGCGGGTGGCCATGAGTGCCTGGGGCCCGGGGGACGGCAGGCCCAGGCCGGCGTAGAGCGCATCGACGAGCTTGCCCGCCTCGCCGGCTGCCCCTTCGGTGCGCGCAGCCTCGGAAGGCGCGGGGGCGCCAAGGCTCTCGCCCACGACGAGGTCGAGTTCGTCGACGGGCGCGCGGGCGACCGCGTGAGCCTGCAACACGTCGTCGAAGCCGCTCGGGCCTACAGGGTCTTGGCGCGCAGGACTCCGCGGCTCCACGCTGTTGTCAATGCGGGCGGCCACGGTGGGATCGTCCGCAATGTCGGCCTGCAGCACGAAGGCGCCGATACGGATCTGCGCACCCGGGTCCAGCGGGTACTCGGTGCCGGGAGCCAGAGGGATGCCGTCGAGTTGAACCAGAAGGTTCGTGCTCAGCAGGCGCAGCTGGTGTCGGCCGGCGTGGCAGGTGACTTGCAGGTGCTTGCGCGAGATGCGTCTCTCGGGGTCGGGCAGCACGAGAGTGCAATCGATCCCGCGTCCGATGTCGCCACCAGCAGGGCCGAAGCGGGCCGTCAGCGGGGTGGCGGGCGGCTCTCCGGCACGGGACACGACATGGATCGAAATCATCGAACCGCCTTTCAAGGAAAGGCCGGGCCTTTGCAAGTGGCCCTGACCCGCGGGGAGGCGGGCGGTGGCGCAGCCCGGCCCTTGGGGCGCATTCTTTGAACCCGAGGACATGCGCCGGGTTGCAGCCCATCTTACTTGCGCGCGGCATGCGGGGATGGGTGCAGGTGGGCGAGGAGCAATCGGCGCGCCGCAGTCCGTGGGGGGTAGCGAGCAGGCCGCATCAATGCCCCCAAGGATGTAGGCGCGGCATGATTGACGTGCCTGGGGGCGAGGTCTAGATTGCTCGTGGCGCCGGTGTATAACCTCTGGCGAGGAGGCGCTGATGTGGCGGGCATGGATTCTTTTGGCTTTGGCAGTATCGGGCGCGCATGCCGCTGACCCTTCGGCGGTGGTCACCATCCTGGAAGGTGAGGCGCTGATCTATCGTGGCACTGCGCGGCTGCATGCAGCCGAAGGGTTGCGGCTGGCGCCGGGCGATATCGTGGAAACGGGTGCGTCGACCTTCACGCAGGTGGAGTGGTCCGACCAGTCCATGGTGCAGTTCGGTCCTGCCACGCGGGTGATGCTCAACACGCCGCCCAAGGTGAGGCCGGAACGTGGGCTGTACCTGATGGAAGGGTGGGCCAAGCTGGCACCAGCCCCAAGTGGATCCGGGGGCGCCGCCGGGCCCAGCGTGCGAGCGCCGCTGTTCGAGCTGCTGCCGAGTCCGGGGGTGGTGGTGATCCGCAGCACGCCGGCTGAGGTGGCGCTGTTCGTCGAGCGTGGCGAGGCAAGGCTGGGCGAGCGTCAGGCCAGCGGCCCGTCGGCGCTGGTGCATCTGCGGGCTGGCGATTTCTATCGCCGCAAGGCCGCCGCGCGGGGCGCAGTGGCGTCCAGCCCGGCGAGCGATTTCGTGGCCGACGTGCCGCGCTTCTTTCGTGATTCGATCCCTCTGCGCCTGGAGCGCTACCGCGACCGGCCGGTGCAGCCGCGCCAGGCCGCAGACTTCACCTATGCCGACGTCGAGCGGTGGCTGAAGGCCGAGCCTTCGGTGCGCAGGCCATTGATGCAGCGCTGGCGCGCCAAGGCGCGCGAACCGGCGTTCCGGGCCGCGCTCGCGGCTAACCTCGGCGCCCACCCTGAATGGGATCCGATCCTGTTTCCGGAAAAGTACAAACCCAAGGAACCGTCCGCGCCACGCCCATCGCTCGCGTCGCAGCGACCGCCGAGTGCGCCCTCGCCGGCGCACTGAGCCATACCACCCGACAAAGTTTTGCCTATGAAGCTGCTGCTGAAGTTCAACTTGGTGTTCATCCTGGTCTTTGCCCTCGGCCTGGCGGCCACGGGCTATGTCTCGTGGACGCTGCTGGAGCGCAATGCTCGCGACGAGATCGCTCAGAACGCGAGGCTGCTCATGGACACCGCCCTGGCCGCGCGGACCTACACCTCCACCCAGGTGAACCCGCTGCTGGAAACGCAGATGAAGTACACCTTCCTGCCTCAGAGCGTGCCGGCGTATTCGGCCACCGAGGTGTTCGACGACTTGCGCAAGAAGCACAACGAGTACGGCTACAAGGAGGCTGTGCTCAATCCCACGAACCCGCGCAACCGCGCAGTGGACTGGGAGGCGGACATCATCACGCAGTTCCGAAACAACAAGGACTACACCGAGATCCTGGGTGACCGCGAAACGCCGAACGGCGGCTCGTTCTATGTGGCGCGGCCCATACGCGTGGGCAGCCCCGCCTGCCTGCGCTGCCACAGCACGGTGGACGCTGCGCCCAAGACCATGATCGAGCGCTACGGCCCGGCCAACGGCTTCGGATGGACGCTCAATGACGTGGTCGGCGCGCAGATCATCTCGGTGCCCACGAAAGTGCCGCTGGCGCGGGCGCAGGAGGCGTTCACGGTGTTCATGGGGTCGATCACCGCCGTGTTCGTGGCGATCGGGCTCGTGCTCAACCTCATGCTGTGGGCCCTGGTGATCCGGCCCATCGGCCAGCTCTCGCACTTTGCCGACCGGGTGAGCCTGGGCGAGCTGGAGATCCCCGAGTTCAAGCGGGAATCGGGCGACGAGATCGGGGTGCTGGCGCGTTCGATTGCCCGCATGCGAACGAGCATGGTCCAGGCCATGAAGATGCTGGAGGCATGACCTTGCCATGAGCATCCCCGAGCGCCTCGGCAAGTACCCGATACAAGACGTCATCGGCAAGGGGGCGATGGGCATCGTCTATCGCGGCTACGACCCGGTGATCAAGCGGCCCGTCGCCATCAAGACCCTGCGCAAGGAGCTGATCGACGAGGATGATCGGACCGAGACACTGTCAGGGCGCTTTCGTCGCGAGGCGCAGGCGGCCGGCACGCTGAACCATCCGGGCATCGTGGCGGTGTACGAGTACGGCGAGGACGGGCCGCATGCCTTCATCGCCATGGAGTACGTCGAGGGCCACAGCCTGCGCGAGTACCTGTCCAACGGCAGCCGCTTCGACGAGCACGATTCGGTGAGCATCATGGCGCAGCTGCTCGATGCGCTGCAGTTCGCGCACGACCATGCCATCTGGCACCGCGACATCAAGCCGGCGAACATCCTGGTGATGAGCAACGGCCGCATCAAGCTCACCGACTTCGGCATCGCGCGAGTGGAGACGGCCGATCGCACCAAGACCAACATCATCATGGGCACGCCGGGGTACATCGCGCCCGAGATGTACCTGGCGGGGCAGATCGACCACCGCGTCGACATCTTCTCGGCCGGGGTGCTGTTCTACAACCTGCTGAGCGGGGTGCCGCCATTCCGCGGCCGCTCCGAGGCGGTGATGTACGACGTGTGCTATCACGACCCAGTGCCGCCCTCCACGGTGGACTCGCTGCGCCGCTGGCCCAAGTACGACCCAGTGGTGGCGCGTTCGCTGGAGAAGAAGCCAGAGAACCGCTACCAAAGCGCGGCCGCGTTCCGCGCGGCCATCCTGGCCGAGTACGCCGAGCCGCTCAACAGCACGCTGTCCGAGGCGACGATCATCCAGTCGCCCCGGTACAGCTTGCCGCCGGATGCCGGCGCGATCGCCGGGGTGCGTACCGGCTCGGCGCTGGGTACGAGCACGCCGCCGCCCACAGGGTGGAGCGCGAGCGCGCTGGCCGGCGTGGAGGTGGAGCTGGCGCGCTTCCTCGGCCCGGTGGCGCGCGTGCTGGTGCGCCGGGCGGCCCGCAACCACAAGGACATCGAGACGCTGACCATGGCGCTCGTCGACACGCTGGAGCGGGCGCAGGACCGCGAGGCTTTCGCGCGCATCGTCGCAGGCCGTGACCTGGCCTCGCTGCGCGCCCGGGTGCCCACGTTGTCGGACACGCCGCTGCCCGCGACGCCCACCCCCGGGCTGCCACTCACGCCCGAGGAGCTGGAGCGTGCCACCCGCCTGCTCACCACCTACATCGGGCCGATCGCGCGCGTAGTCGCCAAGCGCGCGGCGGCTCAAGGCGCGAGCCGGCACGACTTTCTCAACCAGGTGGCTCAGAGCCTGGAAAGCGAGGCGCAGCGCGAGAGCTTCCTGGCCTCGATGACGCGCGGCTGAAGAGGCTGAGAAGCAATCCGACATGACCGCTCGTACCCTGCAAATGGCGCCACTCCGCGTTGCAAATGCTCGCCATAGCCCGGGCCATGGCTGTGCTTTGCGCCTTGATTGGCACCATTTCCAGGGCCTGCTCGGCCACGCCGGATTACTTCCCAGCCTCTGAAACCGCGGGGGGCAGTGCCATGGGCCGGAGCAGGCAGGCCACCATGACGACAGCAGACGAGCCCACGCTGGCGCAAGGCTACGAGCCCACCATCCTGATGCCTGCGCCGGGGGGGCAGGCCACGGTCGCCATGAAGCGCGCGGCGGCTGTGGCCGCCCAGCCAGGTGCCGACCTGCAGCGGCTCGTCGCCGGCATCAATCCGATGCTGGAGGCTGCTGCAACGCTGCTCGCCCTGGTGCCGCAGCTGCGCGCCACGGTGTCGCATGCCGATCCAGAGGGTTTGAGGCGACAGCTCCTGGAGCACATCGCGCGGTTCGAAGCGCTGGCAGGGGCGCGCGGCGTGCCACGGCCCAAGGTCACCGCCGCGCGCTACATCCTTTCCAGCTTCATCGACGAGGTCATCAGCCGCACACCCTGGGGAGGCGGCAGCGGGTGGAACCGGCACACGCTGCTGCAGGAGTTCCACGAGGAACGCTGGGGCGGCGAGAAGGCCTTCCAGCTGCTCGAACGTTTGAGCCAGGACGCGCAGGCCAATGCGGACCTGCTGGAGCTGTTCTACGTGTGCCTCAGGCTGGGTTTCGAGGGTCGCTACAGCGAGCGCAGCGAGGGGCGCGCGGAGCTGGAGACGATTGCCGGCCGGGTGCTGGAGGTGATCCACCCCGCGCAGCAGGCGGTGCTGGCCCGGACTCTGTCGCCGCGGTGGGAGGGCGTGGCCATGCAGCAGCGCCGGCTGGCGGTGTTGCCGCCGTGGGTAATCATCGCCGGCACTGCGGGCCTGTTGCTGGCGCTCTGGCTGGTGCTCGGCGCTCGCCTGGATGCGGCCGCGCAGCCGGTGTTCCGCGCGATCCATGCGGTGCCGCAGGCGCTGCGCCTGGACCGCAGCGAGACGGCCAGCAAGCCCCGGCTGGCGCCGTT
This sequence comes from uncultured Burkholderiaceae bacterium, assembly GCA_966251135.1. GTDB lineage: Bacteria > Pseudomonadota > Gammaproteobacteria > Burkholderiales > Burkholderiaceae_C > Albitalea. The sequence goes on along the minus strand of CBINKC010000054.1, from coordinate 11,023 downwards.
GCTCAAGGACGAGGTGGCGCGGGGGGCGCTGCAAGTTGTCGACGAGCCGATGCGCTCGGTGGTGCGCGTGCCGGCCGATGGATTGTTCGTGCCGGGAAGCGCGAGGCTGGTGCCTGCGCAGGGCGCGCTGCTGCAGCGCATTGCCGCGGCGCTGGCCACCGTGCCGGGGCAGGTGGCGGTGATCGGCCACGCGGACGACCAGCCGGTCGTTTCGCCGCAGTTTCCTTCGAGTTGGCACCTCACACGAGAGCGGGCGATGGCCGTGCAGGCCGCCCTGGTGCAGCACGGCGTGCCGCCCGGGCGCGCACGTGCCGAGGGGCGGGCCGATGCCGAGCCGCTGGTGCCCAACGCCGGCGAGGCGCAGCGTGCCCGCAACCGGCGTATCGAGATCGAGGTGCGGCTGCTGCGACCGGACGGGTAGGAGCATGAGCGGGAAGTTCTGGAGCGGGCGAGGTGCAGGCTCTTCTCAGTGCGAACGGCACGCGCTGGGGACGTGTCGTGCCCGCCCTTTCTGGCTGCAGCTCGTGGCCCTCGGCAGTGGGCGTCACTCCGCTCGAAAGGTGGAGCCATGAATCGGAACCGGCCCACGGCGCCTCTTGTGCGTGGTGCGCTGTCCGCGACGGGCGTGCTGGCCGTTGCGGCGTTGATCTGGTTCGTGGGTCCGCTCGTCGCGGTGGCTGGCGTCGTGCCGCTGGCGGGTGAGCCCGCGCGCTGGGCGGCGATCGCGGCGGTCGCGCTCGCCGTGGCCGCGTATACCGCTTGGCGTGTCTCGCGCGATGCGTGGCGCAACCGGCGGCTGATGGAAGGGCTGGTGGCAGCAGCGCCGCCGTCAGCCTCTGCACCGGGCGCCAAGGAGGTGGCCGTCATCGGCCGGCGCTTCGAGCAGGCGGTGGCCCTGCTGCGCCGTTCGCGCGTTGGCGGACGGCGCCCCTGGGCCGCCGCGCTCGCCGGGCGGCCCTTCGTGTACGAGGTGCCCTGGTACATCATCATCGGCGCGCCGGGGGCGGGCAAGACCACGGCGCTGGTGAACTCGGGCCTGGAGTTTCCCCTGGCCGATGCGGTCGGGCAGAAGGTCATCCGCGGCATCGGCGGCACGCGGCATTGCGACTGGTGGTTCGCCAGCGACGCCGTGCTCATCGACACCGCCGGGCGCTACACCACGCACGATAGCGACCGGGCTGCCGACCGCGCCGCCTGGCTGGGCTTCCTTGAGCTGTTGGTGCGCTACCGGCCACGGCGGCCCATCAACGGCGTGCTGCTCACGCTGAGCGTGGCCGACTTGCTGAGCGCGAACCCCGAGCGGCGGCAGGCCCATGCGGGCGAGCTGCGCGAACGTATCGAGGAGCTGCACACCCATTTGGGCATCGCCTTCCCGGTGTATGTGGTGGTGACCAAGTGCGATCTGCTCGCGGGGTTCATGGAGTTCTTCGCCGACTTCGACCGCGACGAGCGCTCGCAGGTGTGGGGCGTGACCTTCCCTTACGAACCCGGCGTCGCGGGCGACGGGCCGCTGTCGCGCATGGCCAGCGAGTTCGCTGCGCTCGAGAAGCGCCTCAACGACTGCCTGCTCGACCGGTTGCACACCGAGCGTGACCGGGAGCGGCGTGCCGCGGTGTATGGCTTCCCGCAGCAATGGCGCCTGCTGCGCCAGACGCTGGCCGATGTGCTGCAGGCGATGCTGGGCGACTTGCGCCCCGAGTTGCGCTCATGCGTGCGCGGCGTGTACTTCACCAGCGCCACGCAGGAAGGCACGCCCATGGACCGCGCCCTGGGCGGGCTGGCCCGGGCGCTGGGGCTCTCCAATCGCATCATTGCGGCGTCGCGGCCCAGTGGGAAAACGTTCTTCGTGACGCGATTGCTGCGCGAGGTGGTCTTCGCCGAGGCGGGGCTGGCCGGCACCAACTTGCGATGGCAGCGGCGGCGGGCATGGCTCGAGTGGGGTGTGGCGGGCATGGCGCTGTTCACCCTGGTCACCGCCTCGGCGCTGGTGTGGCGGGCGTATGCCGCGCAGCGCGAGCAGGTGGCCGAGGTCGCGGCGAGCATGCCGGCGCTGCAGGAGCAGGCGTCGGCCGCGGGTGCGACACCCCCCGCCGACCTCGTGCCGGTGCTGCCGGTGTTGGACACGCTCGCGTCGATGGCCGGCGCTGACGCGCGACAACCGGTGATCGACGACGTGGGCCTGGACAGCGGCGAGATGCTCGGGGCGGCGGCCGCAGACGCCTACGGCCGCACACTGCGCGAGGCGTTCCTGCCGCGCATTGCGAACCGGCTGGAGCAGCGCCTGCGTGCCGGCGACCCGGCGCACGTTGCGCTGGTGTACGACACCCTCAAGGCCTACCTGATGCTTTTCGGCGGCCGGCATTACGACGCTCACGCCCTGCGCGCCTACCTGCATGCCGACTGGGAGGCCACCTTGCCGCCTGCCGTGCGGCCCGCGCAGCGCGAGGCGCTGCGGCGTCACCTCGACCGGCTGCTTGCCAGCGGCGAGGTGGGCGCGCCCGCGCAGGCCGATCCGCAGCTGGTGGCAGCGGTGCGCAGTCTGGTGGCCAGCGTGCCGCCGGCGCAGCGCTCCTACGCGCGCTTGAAGCAGATGGACCTCGGCCCCGACGTGGCGAGTTTCAGCCTGGAGACGTCTGCGGGCGGGAGTGCGCAGCGGGTGTTCGTGCGCGCCGACGGTCAGCCGCTTGCCGGCGTGCCGGCGCTCTACACGAGGGCAGCGTGGCGCGGCGCGGTGCCGGAGCGCACGCAGGAGGTGTTGCGTCAGTTCGCCGCAGAGGCCAGCTGGGTGCTCGGCACGGCCGACCCGTTGACAGCGGACCCTGCCGGCCGGCGGGCGCTGGCCGGTGAGGTGCAGGCGCTGTACCGCGCCGACTACGAGGCACGGTGGGCCGGGCTCATCGGCGACCTGCGCCTCGCGCCGACCGCGACGCTCGCCGCCACCGGCGAGCTGGCCGGCTTGCTCGCGCGCCCCGACTCACCGCTGGCCGGCCTGCTGCGCGCCGTGGTGCGCGAGGTGAGTGTGGAGGGCGACAAGGTGATGGCGCCGCGCTTCGAGCCGCTCCAGCGCTTCGTCACGGGCCAGCCGGCCGCCATGGACGAGCTGCAGGCGCTCCTTGCCAAGCTCTCGGCGCACCTGGCCGCGGTGGACGATGCGCGGCGGCGCAGCGCCTTGCCGCCTGCGAGCGACGTGCAACGCGAGCTCATGGCCGCGGCGCAGCGCGCGCCGGAGCCGGTGCGTGGCCTGGTGTCGGAGCTGGCCCAGCGCAGCAGCACGCAGGTTTTCGCGGCGATCCGTGAGCCGCTGGCGCGCCAGGTGGCCGGCGAGCTGGGGCCGGACTGCCTGCGTGCGGTCGCGGGGCGTTACCCGCTGTCGCGAGCGGCGGCCCAGGAGGTCTCTCGCGAGGCATTCGCCCGCACCTTCGCCGCCGGCGGGTTGGTCGATGGCTTCTTCCAGCGTCACCTCGCGCCTCACGTCGATACTGCGGCACGTCCATGGACATGGCGCACCGCGGGGCAGGGCGGCGAGGGGCTGCAGCCGTTCCAGCAGGCGCAGGCCATCCGCGAGGCCTACTTCCGCGAGGGTGGCCGGCAGCTGGGTTCGCGGCTGGAGTTCCGGCTGATCGACGCGGATGCGGGTGTGGCCGAGTTCGCGCTCGACATCGATGGGCAGGCGCTGCGCTTCAAGCCGGGCTCGCGCGATGCGCAGGCCGTGCTATGGCCCGGCCCGGGGCAGGGGCGGGTGGTGCTGCGCATGGTGCCTGCGGTCGGCGATGCCGGGCCGGGCTTCGAGTTCGACGGGCCGTGGGCGCTCTTGCGGCTGCTCGACCGGGTGCGGATCGAACCGGGGGCGACGCCCGACCGGGTGCGGCTCGTGTTCGACGTGCAGGGGCGCAGGGCGCGCTTCGAGGGGAGGAGCGCATCGCCGCAGAACCCGTTGCTGCGGCGCGAACTGGAGCAGTTCCAATGTCCGTCACGCTTGTGAGCGCCCCCGGGGCCGGATTGCTTCTCAGCCTCTCAGCCCGCGCCCTGCGGGGGACAAGGAAACTTGGGGCGGCCCGGCGTTTCCCCCGGCGTTTCCTTGTGAGCGGGAGGCGCGCATGAGCCTCGACGGTGCGCCGGGCTGGTTCGGCAAGCTCCCGAACGTGGGCGACTTCGCCTCGCGGCGGCTCCCGGATGACTTCATCCGGCGCTGGGACGGCTGGCTGCAGGCCGGCCTGGCGCAGGCGCGCGCCGAGCAGGGCGAGGGCTGGCTCGCAGGCTACCTGGTGGCGCCCATCCACCGCTTCTGGCTCGCGCCGGGGCTCATCGGCGAGCGGGGCTGGGGCGGGTTGGTCATGCCCAGCGTGGACCGCGTGGGCCGGCACTTTCCGCTGACGCTGGCGCACCCCATGGAGACGTTCGCCGAGGCCGTGTCGGCGAACGGCTGGTTTGCAGCGGCCGATGCGGCCGCGCGCCGCGTGCTGGACCTCGACTACACCATCGCCGCGCTGGAGCAGTCGCTGGCGACGCTGGCGCCCGGCGGCCTGCCCGCGCCCGATCACCGCGCCCAGGCACTGGCCACGCGCGTGCTCGGTGTGTGGCCTGATGGCCATGCAAGCGTGTGGTGGTGCGGGGAAGCCAGCGAGCCCACGCGCTTCGAGTGCTTCGAATCACTGCCGCCGCCCGCGGCCACGGCGGCCATGCTCGGATCTGCGCCATGACACCTGCCCGCCGGCTCGTGCTCGCCTGGCTGCTGCTGGCCGCGTGGCTGCCGGTGGCGGCTCTCGCCGCGGAGCGCATGCGCGGTACCGCGATCGCCGAGGAGCGGCTCGCCCTGGTCATCGGCAATGCCGCCTATCGCAGTGCCGACCCGCTCGACAACCCGGTGAACGACGCGCGGCTGGTCGCCCAGTCGCTGCGCCAGGCCGGGTTTTCCGTGGAGCTGCGCGAAGACCTGGACCGCAACGGGCTCATCAGCGCCTTGCGCGGCTTCGGCGCGCAACTGCACGAAAACGCCGTGGCGGTGCTGTACTACGCCGGCCACGGGCTGCAGCTGCGCGACCGTAACTACCTGATTCCCATCGACGCCGACATCCGCAGCGAAGACGAGATCCCGATCGCGGGCCTCGACCTGGGCTTCATCCTCGGGCGCATGTCCGCGGCCCGCAGCCGAGTGAACATCGTCATCCTCGATGCCTGTCGCAACAACCCCTTTGCCGGCCGCAGCGGCGCCAAGGCCCAGGGCTTGGCCCAGATGGATGCGCCGGTCGGCACGCTGCTGGCCTACGCCACCGCGCCAGGCAAGCTGGCAGCCGACAGCGGCGGTGGGGCCAACAGCCTGTATGCCACACACCTGGCCAAGCACCTGCTCACCCCAGGCCTGCCCGTCGAGCACGTCTTCAAGCGTGTGCGCGAAGGGGTGGTGCGCGACACAGCCGAGCAGCAAGTGCCGTGGGAGAGCTCGTCGCTGCAGGGCGAGTTCGCCTTCGTGCCGGGCGTGTCGCCCACGCGCGAGGCCGCGGCCGAGATCGATGCGGCAGGCGAGCTGGCCTTCTGGAACAGCATCCAGGCCTCGACGCGTGCGGACGAATACCGCGCGTATCTGCGCCAGTACCCCAACGGCCGTTTCGCTGCGCTGGCGCAGACGCGCCTGGCCGCCTTCACCTCGCCGCCGGCCGCGTCGTCCTCGGTGACCGCCACCTTGCGCGACGGGCTGCCGCGCCCCGGCGACAGCTGGCGCTACCGCGTGCAAGACCAGTTCCGGCTGGGCGACCTGTTCCTCACGGCGCAGGTCGAGCGCGTAGGCCCCGAGGGCGTGACGGAAACCTGGAGCACCACCTCCGATACCCGGCTGCGCACGGCCACGGTGCCGCTGCAGCCGGGCTTCTACGAGCTGCCGGGCTGGAACCTGACCCCGCCTGAATACTCGCCTTACCTGCTGGCCTCGGGCCCGCTCAAGCCGGGGCAGGTGCTGCCCGACCTGCCGCGCCGAGTGGGGCAGCTGAGCGTGCCGCTGCATGCGCGCGTCGAAGCCGAGGAGGAGGTGGTCGTGGGCGCTGGCACGTTCCGCGCGATCAAGGTGGTGTTGCGGGGCCAGGTCTCCGCGTCCACGCGCGGCGCACCGCGCTCGGCGCCTGTCGTCATGGAGCACGTCGCCTGGTATGCGCCGCAGGTGCGTCGCACCGTGAAGTACACGGTCTCGACCCGCGTCGGCGAGGCGCTCAAGGAATCCACGACGTTCGAGCTGGTGGAGTTCAAGGCCGGGCCGTGAAGCGCCCGTCCTGATTGAAATCTTGGAGGCCGCGCACCACCCGGTTCTAGGGCAGTGTTTCGCACTGAGCGGCGCTTATGGGCCAGCGGATTCGCCCTCGGGGCAAGGCGCAAACCGCAGCGATGCCCAGTGGCATCGCGAGGTTTGCAACGCCGCCACCGGGGGCGAAGTCGCGGCTCCATAAGTGCCGATCAGTGCGAAACACTGCACTAGGAATCGAGGGGCGACGCGCGCGTTCAGGCGCTGGTGCAGCGTCTGCGTGACCTAAGTCGCGAACCCTGCCGAGACGCCGCGCAACTGAAGGCAGGTCCCCCGCCATGAATCGTCCGAATCCTCGCCTCAGACGGAGCCTCCTATGACACAGAACCCGAACCCGCTCGCCGCACTGCTGGTCGCTGGCATCTTGGCCGTGGCGGTCATCGCGGCCAGCGTGCTCGTGCTCGGCCACGCGCAAGCTGCCGCCGCCCGGCCGCCCTCGGTTTCGGCACCGGTGGGTGAAGGCGGACGGTCATGACCGTGTCATCCCAGCATGGGCGTGCCCGCAGTGCCTGCGCCTTCGCGGTCGCTGCGCTGGCCGGCTGCGCCACGACCGGCCCAGGCCCTGGCGCGGCACGTCAGGCCGAGCAGGTGACAGCCCCGCCGCCGATCCACGCCGTTGCCGACTTCTCCGCCGGCCTGCGCTGCATGGATAACCTCCTGCTCGACTACGGCACGCGCGATCTCGCCGTCATCGTGGAGGACCTGCCCGACGCGGGCGGGAAGGCGTATTCGGGCACCAAAGACATGCTCGTCTCCGCCGTGTCCGACATGACAAGGCGCAGCCGCGCCATCCGGCTGGTGCCCTACGGGCAGGCGGACCCGAGCCGGCGGGAGGGCTTCGGCGCGGCACCGCAGTACGCCGTGCGCGGCTCGGTGAACCTCGCCGATGACGCGGCTGCCTCTTCCACGCTCGGCGTGGACTTCACGCTGCTCGCCGCCCAGGACCGCACCGTGGTGCCGGGCATCGCCGCGCACAACCAGGTGAGGCTGGCCAGGCCCGGTCAGACGGTGGAGGGCGCTAACACCGTCCGCAAGTTCGGCGCCCATCTCAACCTTTCGGGAGGTGGCGCGCAGGAAGGCCGGGTGCAGGCGCTGCGCAAGCTCGTGGAGCTGGGGGCCATCGAGCTCTTCGGCCGGCTCGCCAAGGTACCGTACTGGACCTGCCTGGGCTACACCGACGAGAACCCGGAGGTGGCCACCGAGATTCGCGACTGGTACGACGCCATGGCCGCCCGGCCCGCCGAGATCATCGGGTACTTCCAGGTGCAGCTGCGCATGCGCGGCATCTACGACGGCCCGGTGGACGGGGTGGTGAACCCACAGCTCAAGGAGGCCGTGGCGCGCTACCGCGAGGCGCTGGGCCTGAGCCGCGAGCCCAAGCTTTCGCAGGATCTCCTGCGTGCCTACCTGCGCGCCAACCATCGCGAGATCCAAGCCAAGGTGAAGCCCGTGCCGGCCGCCGCGCAGCCACTAGGCGTGGCCCAGGGCGCTGCCGCTGCACCCGCCCCGCTCGCGCCGCAGCCGCTGGCCCTGAAGGTGGCGACCACGAACCGGGCCGGCCGCTATGCGCGCGGCGAAGCGGTGCAGCTCACCGTTGCCCCCAGCCGCCAGGCGCACGTCTACTGTTTCCTGCAGGACGAGAACCAGCGCATCAGCCGCTTCTTCCCGAACCGCTTCCAGCGCGACTCGCGCGTCGATCCGGCGCAGGGGGTGCAGCTGCCCGGTGCTATGCGCTTCGAAATCCGCATGAATTCCAGGGGCGTGCCCGAGACGGTGTCGTGCTTTGCCACCGAACGCGACGTGCTGGCGCAACTGCCGCAGGGCCTGAAAGGGGGCGACTTCTCGCCGCTGCCCGTGGCCTCGCTGGAGCAGCTGCGCGGCGCCTTTGCCCATGCGGCCGGCGGCGCGCTCGCGCACGAAGATCTCGTCATGCGAGCCCGATGACTGTGCGGCCTGCGCCTGCAGCCCCGTCACCCCGCCACGGCGAAGCGCCGAGACACCGAAACACTTTGAACCGCCACGCAGCTGCCTGCAACCCAATGGCGAACGCATCCAGCTCCAGGAGATTTTTCATGGTCCGCACGCTGCTCCTTGCGAACCTGCTCGCGCTTGCCGCCGTCTGCGCCCATGCCGACGACGTGCGGGTTTACGGTGCGCACGAATCGGTCGACCCGGGCGAGGTTGCCCGCATCCTCGATCCTTCGCAGTCCCGGCCTGCGGTCAAGATGCGCTCGCTGCGCCTGCTCGACGAGAAGCCCGCGGGGCAGGGTGCAGAGCCTGCGGGTTACCCGGCCGCGCGCACTCGCGCCTCGGCGCTGTCGCTGCCGGTGCAGTTCGCCTTCGACTCGGCCGAGATCTTGCCCTCGGCACGTGGCCAGCTGGATGCGCTGGCCGAAGGCATTCGGCGGCTGCCTGCCGCACAGGCGGTGCTGATCGAAGGGCATACCGATGCCACTGGCCCCGAGCCGTATAACGAGAGGCTTTCAGCGCGTAGGGCGCAGGCCGTGAAGGGCTACCTCGTGGCCCGGCATGGCATCGATGCCGCGCGGCTGCGCGCCGTGGGCCGGGGCGAAAGGGCGCCGCTGCCGGGTCGTGACGGCGAGGCGCCCGAGAACCGCCGCGTGCAGTTTCGTGGCGAGTGATATGCCGCAGTGGACACCCCCATGGTTGCTAGTGCAGTGTTTGACACTCCGTGGAACATAAAGCCGCGTCTTTGCCGCCCTGGTGTCGTTGCAAATCCTCGCGATACCTCCTGGTATCGCTGCGGTTTGCGCCTAGCCAGGACGACAAAGCCATCGGTTTTCTTAAGTTCCACGGAGTGTCAAACACTGCACCAGGAAGAGGCGAATTACCATGTCCGCACTCCCCCCAGCTGTCGCCATCGCGGCGAGCCGACCATGGACAACGACCTGGCGCTGCGCCTGCTCGAACGCATCGGGCAGGCCGACGAGGCGGCCTTTCGCGAGCTGTATCGCGGCTACTCGCAGCGGCTCTATGCCTACGTGCTGAGGCAGCTCGGCGACCCGGCGCAGGCGGAGGAAATCGTGGCCGACACGCTCTATGAAGTCTGGCGCCAGCCCGGGCGCTTCCGTGGCGACTCTCAGTTCAGCACCTGGCTGATCGGCATCGCGCGCAACAAGCTGCTCATGGCCCTGCGCTCGCGCCGCCCCGATGCGCAGCATGAAGATCTCGACGCTGTGGCCGAAACCTTGCCCTCCGACGATGCGGGTGCCTTCGAGGTGCTGGCCCAGCGCCAGCGGCAAGAAGGCGTGCGCGATTGCATGCAGCGCCTGTCCGAAGAACACCGCGAGGCCGTGCACCTCGTGTTCTACGAAGGCATGGCCCTGGCCGAGGTGGCCACCCTGCAAGGGTGCCCGGAAAACACCGTGAAGACACGCCTGTTCCACGCGCGGTTGAAACTCAAGAACTGCCTGGCCACGCTGCTGCAGCGCGAAGGCGGGGCGATGGCCGGAGCCAAGCCATGAACACCAAACTGGACGACCTGCTGCCCTTCTACGTGAACGGCACGCTGCATGAGAGCGAGCGCGCATGGGTGGACGACGCCCTGCGCGAGCATCCCAAGGGGAGGGCACAGCTCGACTGGTACCGCTCGCTGCAGGAACGGCTGCGCGAGGACGTGCCGCCCGTGTCCAGCGAGATTGGCATGGAGCGCGCGCTGCGGCGCATCCGCACCGAAGGGCCGATGCCACAGCCCGCACGCCGGGCCGCCGAGGCTCGCTCGCTGCTCGGCCGGCTGGGCGACTGGCTCGGCTCGCTCGTGCCGCAGCCCATGCTGCGCCCCGCGTTCGCCGGTGCGCTGGGCGTGATCGCCTTGCAGGCCGTGCTGATCGCCGGGATGCTCGCCCAGCGCGATGAGGACGACACGAGCCAGCTGCGCGCCATCCAAGGCAGCGTGGCGGCGCAGGGCCCTTACCTGAAGCTCAACTTCAAGGCCGATGCGCGCGAGGCCGACATCCGGCTGCTGCTCGTGGAGGTGCAGGGCAGCCTGGCCGCTGGGCCGGGGCAGCTGGGCGACTACTACGTGCGCGTGCCCGAGAGCCGGCTCCAGGCGGTGATGGACAAGGTGAAGACCAGCCCCATTGTCGATGGCGTGGCGGTCGTCGACGCACTGCCCGCAAACCCTTGACGAGCACGACACGAGCACACGACACGAGCACACGATGCACGCCTCACGCCGCTGCCTTTGCACCTTGCTTGCTGCCTTGGCAGCGGCCCCTGCATGGGCGGGCGCCACCGCGCTGAGTGAGCCTGGCACTGCTCCCGGCGAGCAGCGCACGGCCCTGGTGATCGGTAACGGCACCTACCGCGTGGGTGCGCTCAAGAACCCCGTGAACGATGCGCAGGCCATGGCGAGCACCTTGCGCAGCCTGGGCTTCGAGGTGGCGCTGCGGGAGAACGCCACGCTGCGCGACATGATCGAGGCCTTCCGCCAGTTCTCCGTGAGTGGGCGCGACGCGCGCGTGCGGGTCGTGTTCTATGCCGGCCACGGCGTGCAGGTGAAGGGTCGCAACTACCTGCTGCCCGTCGACACCGAGATCCGCGCCGAGGACGAAGTGCCCGGCAAGAGCGCCGACCTGAACGAGTTGCTCGATCGCCTGGGTGCCCTGCAGCAGGGCATCAATATCGTCATCCTCGATGCGTGCCGCAACAACCCGTTTTCGGGCACCGAGATCCTGGGCCCTGATGGCCGCAGGCTCAAGTTCCGCGGCGCCA
>CBINKC010000053.1:0-26409 GCA_966251135.1 uncultured Burkholderiaceae bacterium | reverse complement strand
GTAGCTCAGTTGGTAGAGTCCCAGATTGTGATTCTGGTCGTCGTGGGTTCGAGTCCCATCAGCCACCCCACCATCCCAAAGCCCAAGCGCTGAAGCGCTTGGGCTTTCTTGTTCCTGAGTGGTGCCGCCGTGCGGCGAGAGAGCGCCGGGCCGATCGCATCTTGCGCCTCGCATGCACAATCCCCCGTGGCCAGCACCCCTGCCCATCCTCGCATCGCTCTGCCCGCCGGGGTGTGGGTCCTCGGCTGCGTGAGCCTGCTCATGGACATCTCCTCGGAGATGATCCACAGCCTGCTGCCGATGTTCCTGGTCGGCACACTCGGGGTGAGTGTCCTGACGGTCGGGTTGATCGAAGGCGTTGCCGAGTCGACGGCGCTCATCTCCAAGGTGTTCTCCGGCGCATTGAGCGACTACCTCGGCAAGCGCAAGGGTCTGGCGGTGCTCGGCTATGCCATGGGAGCGTTCACGAAACCTGTCTTCGCGATGGCCGGCGGGGTGAGCGCGGTCATGGCGGCGCGCTTCATCGATCGGGTGGGCAAGGGCATCCGCGGCGCGCCGCGCGATGCGTTACTCGCCGACATCACGCCCCCAAGGATGCGTGGGGCGGCATTTGGGCTGCGGCAATCGCTCGATACCGTGGGGGCTTTCCTCGGTCCGCTCTTGGCCACGGTCCTGATGCTGATGTGGGCGAATGATTTCCGCGCGGTCTTCTGGGTGGCTGTCGTCCCGGGCGTGCTGGCGGTCGTCCTGCTCATGGCGGGCATTCAGGAGCCGGTGCGGCACGCGCGCGATCGGCCGGTCAACCCGATCCGGCGTGATGCCCTTGCCCGATTGGGCGGCGCGTTCTGGCGGGTGGCGATCATCGGCGCCGTGTTCACGCTGGCCCGATTCAGCGAGGCGTTTCTGGTGCTGCGCGCGCAGCAAGTGGGCATCGCCGCATCGTGGGTGCCGCTGGTGATGGTGGTCATGAACATCATCTACTCCGCTACCGCTTACCCGTTCGGCAAGCTCTCCGACACCATCAGCCATCGCAAACTGCTGGCGCTGGGGCTGACGGTCCTGATTGCTGCAGATCTGGTGCTGGCCTGGGCCAGCGGCTGGGAGGTGCTCATGTTCGGCGTGGCGCTGTGGGGCGTGCACATGGGCATGACACAGGGGTTGCTCGCTGCCATGGTGGCTGATACCGCGCCCGACGACCTGCGCGGCACGGCGTTCGGCCTATTCAACCTGCTGAGCGGCGTGACCCTGCTGGCGTCGAGTGCGATCGCAGGATTCTTGTGGGACCGCACGGGTTCGGCGATGACTTTCTGCGCGGGCGCCGCCTTTGCCGCGATCACCTTGGCGGGGCTGCTGGCCTTGCGGCCGCGTGGCGTAGCAGCCGCGACTCAGCTGCGGCGCGACAACAGCCGGTCGAAGTAGCGGATCGTGCTTTCGAGCCCTTGGTGCAGCGGCACCTTGGGCTCCCACCTCAGCCACTCCCGAGCCCGGGTGATGTCGGGGCATCGCTGCAGCGGGTCATCGCTGGGCAAGGGGCGGTAGACGAGCTTGGAGCTTGAGCCCGTCATGTCGATGATGCGCTCGGCCAGCGCGCGGATCGAGCATTCCGCGGGGTTTCCCACGTTCACCGGGCCGGTGAGGTCGTCGGGGCTGTCCATCAGCTTCAGCATGCCTTCGATGAGGTCGTCCACATAGCAGAACGACCGGGTCTGCATGCCGTCGCCGTACAGCGTGATGTCTTCGTTCCGCAGCGCCTGCACGATGAAGTTCGACACCACTCGACCATCGTTGGGATGCATGCGTGGACCATAGGTATTGAAGATGCGCATGACCTTGATTCGAAGCCGGTGCTGGCGGTGGTAGTCGAAGAAGAGCGTTTCCGCGCAGCGCTTGCCTTCGTCATAGCAGGAGCGCAGGCCCGTGGGGTTGACGTGCCCCCAGTACTCCTCGGTCTGCGGATGGACGGTGGGATCTCCGTAGACCTCGCTGGTCGATGCCTGAAGGATCTTGGCGTGTACGCGCTTGGCCAGCCCCAGCATGTTGATTGCACCGTGCACGCTCGTCTTGGTAGTCTGCACGGGATCGTGCTGGTAATGGATCGGGGAGGCTGGGCAGGCAAGGTTGTAGATCTCATCCACTTCCACGTACAGCGGGAAAGTGATGTCGTGCCGCATTAGCTCGAAGCGCGGGTGGTGCAGCATGCTCTCGATGTTGCGCTTGCTGCCGGTGTAGAAGTTGTCGACGCACAGCACCTCGTGACCGCATTCGAGCAACTGCTCGCACAGGTGCGAGCCGAGGAAGCCGGCCCCGCCCGTGACCAGGCAGGACTTGCGGTACGCGTCCCTCATGTCGTTTCTCCACACCGGTTTTCCACGCGCCGCGTTTGCACGCGTGATGGGTCTGCTGGAATGCACGAACTACCCAGCATTAGCAACCCACATGCCCATGGCGAACATAGGCGGGCTGGCGGCAGCGCTGTGGGCGATCGTTCAGTGGCGCGCAGAGAACTCGCGAATGACGACGTGGCAGCCGATGCCTTGCGGCGACAGCTCGCGCCACTCGACCTCGCCGCCGAGCTGCTTGACGCGCTTTCGCACGCCGCCCAGGCCCAGGCCATGCGACCAGGTGCGGGGATCGCGGCCAATGCCGTCGTCGAACACGGACAGCTCCAGCCTGTCGCATTCGAGGGTGAAGTCGATGTCGACACGCCGGGCTTGTGCGTGGGCGATGGTGTTGCTCACCAGCTCGCGCAGGACCCGAGTTAGCCCGGACCACTGCACCACCGTGAGCAGCACATCGTCGTCGAAGGCGAAGTTCCAGCCCAGGTCGATGTGTGCGGCGCTCAGGCGCTGGGTGAGGTCCGCCTTCCACTCGGCGGCGGCGTGCGAGAGCCGGTGGTTCGGCGCCGCCAGTCCACGGGTGAGGGTCTTGAGATCCTGGAGCGTATGTCGCACGTACTCTTCCATCTCCGGAGAGTGCGCCTTGTACATGAGCGTCAGCAGACGGGCACCGATGTCGTCGTGCAGGTCCTGCGCGATGCGAGCGCGCTCCTCGCTGCGGCCCTGCTCGACTGCCTTGTCGAAGGCGACCGCCCGGCGCAGCTGCTCGACGATCCGGTCGCCCAGTCGCGCGTCCTCCGAGGTGAACAGCCGCCTGCCGCGGTGGGCGAAACGCAGCATGATCGAGCGCGGGCCGTGTTCCTCCAGGTCAACGCTCAGCTCCGGCACCGGCAGGATCATGGCGGAACCGTCGGCGACGACGCGGGTGCCCGAGGTTTCGCGGTCGACGATCACGACCTCCATGGGTTCGAACAGCTCGCGCAGCAGCCGCGACAGCAAGCTCGGGGTGCGCTCCGGGTGGGCCTCCACCTCGCGGGCGATGCGGTACAGCTGCTCGAACATGCGCTCGGTGGTGAGCATGCTGTTGCCGAGCAACTGGTTGAGGATCCACTGCCTGGCGCCTGCGTATACGCCGAGTGCGAGGAACAGCGACAGGGTCAGGGACGCGAACTGGCCGAACGAGAACACCGCTACGAAGAGCAGGTCCAGTGACGTCGCCACGGTGCTGATCGCCGCGAGCAACGAGAACTCACGCATGATCTGCTGCGACTTCGACAGGAAGGGCACGAGCAGCAGCAGCGATGCCAGGAACACGTACCAGATCATCGACCCGACGGCCGCGATGTTGTTCTGCACGCCGGGTATCTGAGCAGCTGCCGCAATGGCGGCCGTGAGCAGTATCCAGGTGGCGAGCCCGACTGCGCAGAAGCGCCGGAGCACGACGGCAAAGGGATGAGGCTCGATGCGATACGAGAGCGTCAGCAGCGCGATCACGAGCGCCATGGCAGCCGCACCGGTGATTTGGGTCCACCACCACGCATCGGGCAGCCGGTTCTGGGATGCCAGCCCCACGAGGACAAGCGCATAGACCCACCCGGCGGCAGTGACCCAGCCTGCGACCGGCAGTCGCCGCGGATGCAACGACACGGCGCTGACGAGCGCCGCTGCGGTGAACATGTCGAACGCCATGCGCAAGGGCATGTCCAGCTGCGGGAACGGGGCGGGAAGGGCGAGCTCCAGCGTCGACTCGACGGCGATGAAGACCAAATTGCCCGTCTGTGACAGAGCCATCACTGCATACAGCAGGTTCAGCGCATTGGGGCGTGCCAGCAGCACCACCATGGCGACGAGGTAGAGCACGAGTGCCAGGGCGCTGAGCAGCCAGAACATCCCGCCCAGCCCGGCCAAGCCGCGGGGTTGGAGCTGCAACTCGACCATGTCACCGTCGGAGAAGAACAGCTCGACGCTCTTGTGGGCCAGCGCCGCGCCGATCTGCTCGTGCATCGCGCGGTGCCGCTGCCGGGCGGTGTCGGAGATCAGCCAGCGAGATGAGCGTTGCAGCGTGAGCACGTCAGCAACCGCCACCGAGACATCGTCGCCTACGAGGCCGACCAGCGCTTGCCCCAGGTGCGGCTTGAGCAGCGGATCAGTGGTGGCGGACAACTCCAGTTGCCCGAGCGCGTTCGCGCGCCAACTCGCCGCGATGTGTGGCGGGTCTCCGAGCCATCGGGCCAGAAAGAAAAGCCCCAGGCATCCCAGTAGCGCCGCGCCGACCAGCAGCCGCATGCGCCAGCCGATCCAGCGCGAATGACTGCCCTCGCGAGGAAAGCCTGGCTCGAAGAGCAGGGAATCGAGTGACGGTTCGGAGCCTCCCGTGCCGGGGGGCGATGCCTGCGACGCGCGGTCGTGGGGTCCGGTGTCGCTGCCACCAGGAACCCTGGAGCCGGTGATGGCCATATTGCTAACCGGAGCGCGGCCGGCGGCCACGGAGGGTCAGACCAGGCCTTGTTTGCTGGCCAGCACGGCCGCTTCAGCCCGGCTGGAGACGTTCAGCTTCTTGTAGATGGACTTGATGTGGTCGTTGACAGTGAACCACTTGATGCCCATGAGGCTCGCGATTTCCTTGATCGTGAAGCCTTTGCTGAGGTAGGTGAGCACCTCGCTCTCGCGAGGCGTGAGGCGCTCGTGGTCGAGAGGCGCGCCCTTGCCGATGGGCATGGGGCGACTGCTCTGGAACGCCGAAGGCATGGGCGCGAGGCTGGTGTCTCCACTGGCGCCTTGGCGGAAGTGCGTGAGCAGCCGGCGCGCGATGGCCGGAGACAGCGGCGGCTGGCCGCGAACGATTTTCTGCAGCTCCTCCACCAGAACCTCGAAGCGGTCCTCCTTCAGCAGGTAACCGTCGGCGCCGCACTGCAACGCGGGAAAAAGGTGGTCGTCGTCGGAGTACAGCGTGGTGACGATCTTCGTGGCGGGATAGCGCGAGAGTTCGCCTAGCAGCTCCATGCCGTTGCCGTCGGGCAGCTCGAGGTCGACGAGGATCAGCTTGAAGGGGTCGGCCGGAGTGCCCGTGGTTCCACCGCCTTGCGTGGCAACGTGGCGACGCGCCGATTCGAGATCACCGGCTTCGGTGATGACGATGGTGTCGGAAAAACTCTCGCGCACCACCCGGCACAGGAAGCTGCGTGCCACCGGGTTGTCTTCGACGATGAGAACCTTGACCGCCATGGCCGACGTAGTGTCGTGTGAAGGGGGCGATCGTAGCAGCCCGCCGCTGCGTGTTAACACCTAGTTCATGGATGCGGCAAGCGCCTCATCTCTCGGTGTTCTCTGTGCAGCGAACGGCACCTTGCCCTTCACGAGCAGCCGGCCGAAAGTTGGCGACGGCAGCAGGTCGAAGGGGCTCACTGCCGGGTTCTTGCGAGACGATGCTCGGGGCGGCAGCCGGGCGTCGGGGGAGAGGACACACTGCCCCGCATACCTTCGCGCTGGCACTCCCGAAGCCTTCATGAGGCTGTCGTACGAGCAAGCGTGCGGCTCTGCGAGAAAAGGTAATTTGAGAAACAGGCCGCGCATCTCTCCGTCGTGAGCCCGTCGAAGGGGCATACGTGCGTGGCACACGCTGCCGTTATTTGTCGTCCCCGCAGGCGCGAGCATCGTGTCGCACAGGTCACCGCTCCATACAATTCGCCGATGCGCATCTTGATTGCGAACGATGATGGCTATTTGGCGCCCGGGCTCGCCGCACTCGTGCAGGCATGCCAGGGGCTGGGCGAGCTTGAGGTTGTCGCCCCCGAGCAGAATGCCAGCGGTACCTCCAACGCGCTGACGCTGAACAGGCCTTTGTCGGTCTACACCGCTGCCAATGGCGTGCGCTACATCAACGGCACGCCGTCGGATTGTGTGCATGTCGCGCTCACCGGTCTGCTTGAGAGGCGGCCGGATCTCGTGATTTCCGGAATCAACCAGGGTGCCAACATGGGCGACGACACCTTGTAGTCAGGCACGGTGGCGGCCGCCATGGAAGGCTTTCTCTTTGGCATACCCGCGATTGCGTTCTCGCAGGTCGATCGCGGCTGGGCGCATCTCGATGCGGCTGCCCGCGCGGCTCGCGATGTCATCGAGCATGTGCTGAAAGCTGCGCCGCCCCGCGCGCTTTACCTGCTCAATGTGAACATTCCGAATGCTGAACATGCGGACCGGTTGCCACGCGTCATCACGCGTCTTGGCCGCCGGCATGCCAGCGAGCCCGTCATGCGCCAGCTCAATCCGCGGGGCGAGACGATGTATTGGATCGGTGCTGCAGGCGACGCCCGCGAAGCCGGTGAGGGAACGGACTTCCACGCCGTCGCGAACGGCCGGGTGTCGATCACGCCGCTGCAGATCGATCTCACCGACCATGCCGCAATGCCAGAGTGGCACAGCTGGCTGTCGCAGCGGGGGGCCGCATGAAGGTGCGGCAATGACCGATTCCGGGCGCCGAGCGCCGAAGTTCCCCTTGCGGCTGGACCAGATCACTCCCGCCAGGAAGACGTTGGTCAACAGGCCCGTCATGGGTGGAGGGCCGCCCACTGGGCTCGGGCTCGATTCCGCTGGTGTCCGGCAGCGCATGGTGGAACGCCTGCGCACGGAGGGCTTGTGCCATCCTGCAGTGCTGTCCGCCATGTCCATGGTGCCACGTCACGGCTTCGTCGATGCGGGGCTGGCCACGCAGGCTTATGAGGACACGAGCCTACCCATCGGACACGGGCAGACCATCTCGAAGCCGTCCGTCGTGGCTCGCATGATCGAGTTGCTGCTCGGGGCGGCGAATGTTCGCGAGAAGGGCTCGCTTGCGCGAGTACTTGAAATCGGCACGGGGTGCGGCTATCAGGCGGCCCTCTTGTCGCAAGTGGCCCGCCAGGTGTACTCGGTGGAGCGCGTCAAGCCGCTGCACGACAAGGCGCGCGAGCTGCTGGCGCCGCTTCGCCTTTCCAACGTGCGGCTCGTGTATGGCGACGGCATGCTCGGCCATCCGCCGAACGCGCCGTATGACGGCATCATTGCCGCTGCCGGTGGTGGCACCTTGCCTGAAGCATGGATCGAGCAGCTTGCCGTGGGGGGACGCATCGTTGCGCCGGTGCGCGACGGTGAGAATCGCCAGGCCCTCGTCGTCGTTGATCGCACCGAGCGCGGATGCGAGCGTCGCGTGCACGAGGCGGTGCACTTTGTGCCGTTAACATCAGGGATTGTTCGATGAGCATCAGGGGATGAGAGAGCCGATGGCCACGACGAAGAATGGTCCGAGAAGCATGCCTGCAGCGGCCGCCGTTGTGGTGACCACGGTAGTCCTGCTCGCGGGCTGTGCAACGTCCAAGAATCAGGCACCGGTCGAGTACCGCGGGGGCCAAGCTCGCCCGTCTAGCGGGGCTGCCGCCGCGGAAGCAGTGGCGATCATGCCGCCTCCGGCCGAGCCCGGAAGGCCGGAGCGGCCTCTGCCCGGCGCGGAGAACGCAGGTAAGCCCGGGTACTACACCGTCAAGCAGGGCGATACGCTGATTCGCATCGGCCTCGACAACGGGCAGAACTGGAAAGACCTGGTGAAGTGGAACGACCTCGAGAACCCCAACGCCATCGAGGTCGGCCAGGTGCTGCGGGTGGTCCCGCCCGCAGTCGATCCCACCACCGCCGGTACGCGGCCGGTGACCACCGCCCGGGTTGAAACCCGGCCTCTCGCGCCCGCGGCATCGGCGAGCGGTTCGGCGCCGACTCCTCCCGCTGCTGCGCCAGCACCGGCACCGGCACCGACGCATACAACAACAACGCCGTCACCTCGCGATGGCGACGAGGAGATCCACTGGATATGGCCAGCCAACGGTCCGGTCGCCACGTCGTTCGACGACGCACGAAGCAAGGGCGTGGCCATCACCGGCAAGGTGGGTGATCCTGTCGTGGCGGCCGCCGATGGCCGCGTGGTCTATGCCGGCTCGGGCTTGCGTGGCTATGGCAACCTCGTCATCCTCAAGCACAACAACACTTATCTCACCGCGTACGCGCACAATCAGACCTTGCTCGTGAAGGAGGATCAGGCCGTGCGTCGAGGGCAGAAGATCGCCGAGATGGGCTCCACCGATGCGGAGCGCGTGCAGCTGCATTTCGAGATCCGAAAGCTGGGCAAGCCGGTCGACCCGGCCAAGTTGCTTCCGCCGCGTTGAGTGCGCGCCGCGCATGCGCAACCGTACCGGGGGCTAGCATGGGCAAGCGGCGCAGCACACCAAACGGCGATGGGCATGAGGCGCTCCCGTTCTCGGCATCTGCGGAGGCGCGCGAACCGGCCCTGACGGACATCGTGGTACCGGCGGCGGGCACGCTAGAGGAGAGAGAGGAGAGTCCGGCAGCGGACTTGGCAGCTGGCGAAGGTGAGGTCGGCAATACGCTGCAGACTTACCTGCGTGAAATCCGGCGAGCACCGTTGCTGACCCCTCAAGAGGAGTACGAGACCGCGGTACGGGCCCGGATGGGCGATTTCAGTGCCCGCCAAACCATGATCGAGCACAACCTGAGGCTGGTGGTAAGCATCGCCAAGAACTACCTGGGTCGTGGCCTGCCCATGCCCGATCTCATCGAGGAAGGCAACCTGGGTTTGATGCACTCAATCAGCAAATTCGAGCCGGAGCGAGGGTTTCGCTTCTCTACATACGCATCGTGGTGGATACGGCAGAACATCGAGCGCGCGATCATGCACCAGGCCCGTCTGGTGAGATTGCCGGTCCATGTGGTGCGCGAGCTCAACCAAGTCCTCAAGGCGCGGCGGGCGCTGGAAACTGAATCAGGGCGCAACGGAGTGCCCGATAGGCCGGTCCGGGTGGAAGATGTCGCAGCGGCCGTGGGGCGGCCCGTGCAGGAGGTGAGCGACCTGCTGCGCTTCTCGGAGTTGCCCACCTCGCTCGATGCGCCGCTTGAACGTCATGCCACAGACAATGGTGCCGAGTCCATGCTGGACAGCGTGGCCGACGATGGCGCGATGGACCCGATGAGCCTCACCCTGTCCAACGAGGTCGAGCAACTGCTCAACACCGGGCTGGACGAACTCAACGACCGCGAGCGCGAAGTGCTGGCCGGTCGCTATGGTCTGCGAGACCGCGAGCCGGAGACACTGGAGGTGCTGGCCGAGCGGCTGGGCCTCACGCGTGAACGCATCCGTCAGATCCAGCAGGAGGCGCTGCTGAAACTCAGGCGCCGCATGCTACGCCGTGGCGTTGACCGCGACTCGATCTTCTGACGTGCCAGTCCTCGTCTTCGATATCGAATCGATTCCTGACATCGCCGGGCTACGTGCCTTGCGAGGGATCGACCTCGCAGTGAGCGACGCCGAGGTGTACGCGCTGGAGATCGCCGAGCGCAAGGAAGCGGGCAAGGCCGAAATGTTGCCGCTGCACCTGCAGCGCGTGCTTGTCATCTCCTGCGTGTTCCGCAATGCCGAGGGACTGCGCGTTCATTCCTTTGTTGACCGCGAGCCTGAAGGTCGCAGCCAGGAAGGCCGCATCATCCAGACCTTCTTCACTACGGTGGAGAGGCACGTGCCGCAACTTGTGAGCTGGAACGGTGGCGGCTTCGACCTGCCGGTGCTGCACTACCGTGGTTTGCGGCATGGTGTGCTCGCAGGCAAGTACTGGGACCTCGGCGAGGACGACCGCGAGTTCAAGTGGAACAACTACATCAGCCGCTATCACCCGCGCCACCTTGACCTGATGGATCTCTTGTCGATGTATCAGCCGCGGGCCAGTGCGCCGCTGGATGCCATGGCCAAGCTCTGCGGCTTCCCAGGCAAGCTGGGCATGGACGGCTCGGCCGTCTATCCGGCCTACCTGGAGGGCAAGCTGGAGGACATCCGCCGCTACTGCGAGACGGACGTGATGAACACCTACCTGCTGTACTGCCGGTTCCAGAAGATGCGCTGCGGCTTCACGGAGCAGGAATACGAGCGCGAGATCACGCTGGTGCGCGAAACGCTGGCTGCCCAGGCCGAGCCACACTGGGTGGAGTATCTGGCGGCCTGGCCCGGCGAATCCCGCTGACCACCGTCAGTGGGTGTCGTCCAGATCACCGTCCGACCGCGCCGCGCGTTGAGACTCGCTTGGCATGCGAGCCTGCCGCACGGTTCCTCGCCGCCCTCACCTTTGCGAGTCCACCCGTTGCAGGACTCGTGGCGGTCGAGACCGTCGGGATCGTGCATGACGGTGGAGGCGCGGCCCCTGCGCATCTTTTCCACTCCGGCGCGGCGGGAAGCATGCGGCGAGCATGGCGTGCCTCGCGCTCCGTTCTCCGCCGGCGGCGCCCGATAATGGCCCCATGACAGACACGGATGAATGGCTGAACGTCGAGTCGCTCGACCTGGAAGGTCAGGGTGTAGCGCACAACGCCGAAGGCAAGGTCGTTTTCATCGAAGGTGCTCTTCCCGGTGAGCAGGTGCGCGTCCAGGTGCATCGCCGCAAGAACAATTGGGAGCAGGCGTCAGTGGCCGAGCTTCGTCACGAGAGTCCCTTGCGCGTCGAGCCCCGGTGCCGGCATTTCGGCAGTTGTGGCGGGTGCAAGCTGCAGCACCTGGAACCCGGCGCACAGATCGCCACGAAACAGCGTGCCCTGGAAGACGCGCTCTGGCATCTCGGCAAAGTCAAGCCTGAGCAGGTGCTGCGTCCCATTGAAGGGCCTGCATGGGGCTACCGCTATCGAGCGCGCTTATCGGTGCGTCATGTGGTCAAGAAAGGGAAGGTGCTCGTGGGATTTCACGAGCGCAAGTCCAGCTACGTCGCGGACATGGACAGCTGCGAGGTGCTCCCTCCTCACGTCAGCGCGCTGCTGCCGCGACTGGCGGAACTCGTGGCTGCCATGGACGGGCGCGACCGACTGCCGCAAGTCGAACTCGCCGTCGGCACGCATGTCACCGCGTTGGTGCTGCGGCATCTCGAGCCTCTCAGTGAGGCAGACGCCGGCCGCCTGAGCAGCTTCGCCGCTGTCCACGGCGTCCAATGGTGGCTGCAGCCGCGGGGCCCTGATTCTGTGCATCGCCTCGACGACGCCGGGCCACAACTCGACTATGCGCTGCCGGAATTCGGCATCTCCATGCCCTTCCGGCCCACGGATTTCACACAGGTCAACCATCAGATCAACGGGGTGCTCGTGAGCCGCGCGCTGCGCCTGCTCGCGCCAGGTGCTGCGGACCGCATGATCGACTGGTTCTGCGGGCTGGGCAACTTCACCCTGCCGCTGGCGACCCAAGTGCGGGAGGTGCTGGGCGTCGAAGGCAGCGAGGCCCTGGTTGCACGTGCCCGGGAGAACGCTGTGCGTAACGGTCTCGCTCACAAGACCCGCTTCGCTGCCCGCAACCTGTTCGAGATCACACCCGCCGAGTTGGCGGGCCAGGGGCATGCCGATGGCTGGCTGGTCGATCCTCCGCGTGAGGGGGCCTTCGCGCTGGCCAAGTCGCTGGCGGACCTGGCGGCAGATCCGGCCTCGCTGCCGGGCTACGTGCCGCCGCGCCGCATCGTTTACGTGAGTTGCAACCCTGCCACGCTGGCGCGCGACGCCGGCCTGCTTGTGCATCAGGCGGGGTACCGCTGCAGCGCCGCTGGTGCGGTGAACATGTTCCCGCACACCGCACACGTGGAAAGCATCGCGGTCTTCGACCGCCACTGAGAAGGTGTGAACGAATCCGACATGCCCGCTCATCACGCCGGAACGCGCCCACTCTGCGTTGCAAATGCTCGCCGTAGCCCGAGCTACGGCTGTGCTTTGCGCCTTGATTTGATTGGGCCCGTTCCGGCGTGCTGCTCGGGCACGCCGGATTCATTCACACCTTCTGATGCCTGCAGCGAAGCGAGAAGGTCGCGATACCTGCGGGGATTGCTGCGGTTTGCACCTGGCCAGGACGACAAATCCATCGGGTTCCTCAAGTTCCACACCGTGTCGAACACTATGTCGAACGTTGAACACCGTGCTGGACGTCAGCCGACGTCCAGCCAGTCGAAACCCCACAGCGGTCCCGCGGCCTGCAGCTCCGACGTGCTGGCACCGCATGCAGTGGCCAAGGCGGCCAGCGCCAGCTCCGGCCGGTTGTTCTCGCGGCTCAAATGCGCGGCTACCACGTGGCGCAGCCCGGCATGCAGACACGCGGCCAGGATCTGCGCGGCGGTGTCATTGCTCAGGTGGCCGTAGCGCCCGGCGATGCGGCGCTTGAGGGAGTCTGGATACCGCGAGACGGCCAGCAAGGCGGTGTCATGGTTGCATTCGAGCAGCAGTGCCTCGCACCCAGCCAGCTGGACCAGCAGATGTGGTGTGACACAGCCGGCATCGGTGAGCACACCCAATCGCGACGCGCCATCGGAAAGGCATACCTGCAGTGGCTCGGCGGCATCGTGCGGCACCGCGTAGGGCGAAAGCAGGAGGTCGCCTACTGCTATCGCCTCGCCATCGGACGCGAAATGGATGCGCCCGGGCAGTTCTGGCTCGCCGATGGCCCGCCACGTGCCCCGGCTCATCCAGAGGTCCACGCCATGCCGGCGGGCCAGGGTGAGGGCGCAGCCGACGTGGTCGCCGTGCTCGTGCGTGATGAACACGGCGTCCAACTGACCGGGTGTCAGCCCGGCTCGGGCCAGTCGCGTGGTGAGCTCGCGCAGCGAAAAACCGCAGTCGACGAGTACGCGGCTGGCGGTGCTGCCGCTGCGCGCCTCGACCAGCGTGGCGTTACCGCTGCTGCCGCTGCCGAGGCTGCAGAAGCGAAGCACGGCGGGCGACCCCGCCCTACTTGAGTTCGTCGACGAGTATGTGGACGATCCGCTTGGCCGCGTCGCCGTTTTCCGGCTGGCCCTGTGCATTGAGCACCGACACCGTGCTGCGCTCGCTTTCGCCCTTGATCTGCACCCGATAACGTGCCGGCCCGGTTTCGCCCTTCTTGCCGCTGAAGAGGCGGCTGAACCAGCCGGGCTCTTCCTTGCCAGCGTCCTCAGGATTCACATAGCGCACGAAGTACAGGCCTTGTGCGCGGTCGCGGTCTTCCACCGTGAAGCCGCTGCGGTCGAGCGCCAGGCCTACGCGGCGCCAGGCGCGATCGAAGCCGTCGTCTACCTGGAGCGTGGCAGCGGGCAGCCCGTCGACGGCCCGGGCGCGCGCGGGCTCCGGTGTTGCCGATGGGGCCACGATGGTGTGGGCCTGCTCCTCCTTGACGCCCAGGCGCACCAGCAGCCGCTGCAGCATGGCCGCTTCGAGCTGGGGGTCGGAGGGGCGCATCTGCCACACGGTGCTGTCCTTCTGCGCACCGCTGAAGACCTCTTCCATGCCGCGGTGGGAGATGTACACCTCGCTCGTGCCGTTCGCCGTGCGCTCCACACGCGTGCGGAACTTGTCACGCTCCCCTGTGGAGTACAGCGAGTCGAACACCCGGCCGAGGGTGTCGCGAATGATGCCCTGCGGAATCTTGGCGCGGTTTTCCGCCCACTGCGTTTCCATCAGCCCGGCCGACGCAT
This sequence comes from uncultured Burkholderiaceae bacterium, assembly GCA_966251135.1. Classification (GTDB taxonomy): domain Bacteria; phylum Pseudomonadota; class Gammaproteobacteria; order Burkholderiales; family Burkholderiaceae_C; genus Albitalea. Next base: position 12,575 of record CBINKC010000053.1, on the reverse strand, counting down.
CATCGACCACGAGCACGAAGCCGTTGTCCTTCCAGAAGCCCTGGAGCTGGGTCCACAGTTGCTCGGGCGGCATGGGCACTGTCAGCCAGCGCTGGTTGCCCTCGCGCTCCAGCCGGATCTCGCCGAGCGCGTTGGGCGCCACAGTGGAGCCCATAGTTGTGCCGGCGGTGCCGTTGACCCCCGTGGTTCGCCCGGCCTGGGCCTGGAACTCGGCAGCGCTGACCGCGCCGCCCGTGGGCTGGAAGCGGGTATCTCGCGACAGCTGGGTGAGGTCCGGAGGAACCGCGAGCCCGCGGTCACGCGTGGCGCCCGCGGTGCGGTAATCGACCTTCTCGCCGCCGAGAAAGTCGTTGACGGAGGAGCAGCCGCTCAGTGCGGCCACCAGGAGCACGCAGGTCGCGTGCGAGGGAGTGAATCGGCGCAGGACAGTCACGTGGGGAAGTCTCCACTGGGCACGGGCGCGTGGCGCCGGCCCGTTGCGAAATAACGATGGGCTCGCGGGCTCTCAGCGCAGGCCGGCGTCTTGCAACGCCTGGCCCACGAGGGACTGCCCGGCGGCCGTGAGGCGCATGAGCGGCAGCCGCAGCGTTTCGCCGCAAAGGCCCAGCTGGGCCATGGCCCACTTGGTGGGGGAGGGGCTGGGTTCGCAAAACAACTGCTTGTGCAGGGGCAGTAGCCGCATGTGCAGCGCCGTGGCTTCGCGCACCCGGCCCTCCAGCGCCGCCACGCACATCTCGTGCATAAGGCGTGGTGCCACATTGGCCGTGACGCTCACGTTGCCCTTGCCGCCCAGCAGCATGAGCGCGACGGCGGTGCTGTCGTCGCCCGAGTAGATGGCAAAGTCCCTGGGGGCTTGCTTGATGAGCCAGCAGGCGCGCTCGATGTTGCCGGTGGCTTCCTTGATGCCCACGATGCCGGGCAACTGGGCCAGCCGCAGCGCGGTTTCGGGCTGCATGTCTGCGACCGTGCGGCCGGGCACGTTGTACAGCACCGTAGGGATGTCGACCGCCTCTGCGATGGTGCGGAAGTGCTGGTAGATGCCTTCCTGGGACGGCTTGTTGTAGTAGGGCACGACCGACAGGGTGCAGTCGGCTCCCACCGTCTTCGCATAGCGCGAAAGCTCGACGGCTTCGCTGGTGGAGTTGCCGCCGGTGCCGGCCATGATGGGCACGCGGCCCTTGGCGTGCTCGACCGCCACGCGGATGATCTCGCAATGCTCCTCGACCGAGACGGTGGGCGACTCCCCGGTGGTGCCTACCACGCCGATGCAGTCGGTGCCTTCGGCGATGTGCCAGTCGATCAGGCGGCGCAGGGCGTCGTAATCGACGCTGCCGTCTTCCCGCATGGGAGTGACGAGCGCAACGATACTGCCAATGATCGGATTCATTCGATGTCCTTGGAATCGGGCGATTCTAGACGCGGGCGCACTGGCGTCCATGGGCCCGCGGGCCGCAAAACCCAGGGCGGCCAGGGCGCGTGCGTCACAACAGGTAACGCCGCGGTTCGGTGGACCTGTCCGTCTCGCGCACGGCCGCGATGCGCTGCACGAAGCGCGCGGGCGAGTCGAGGAACCCATCTTCGTAAGCCACGACGCGTAGCCCGGTGGCCAGCCGCAGCAGCTCGCCGGGCTCCAGCAGAAAGGCAGGGTTCGAGGGGCGGCCCACTGTCTCCTGGCCCCGGCAGAAGGTTTCGTAGATCAGCACGGCACCGTCGTCGAGGCTGTCCATCAGCCGCGGCCACAGCGGGCGCCACAGGTAATGCGTGACCACCACGGCGTCGAACCGGCGGCCGGGTAGAGGCCAGGGCCCGTCCTCCAGGTCGGCCGCCAGCGTCTCGGCCATCGTCAACGCGCGCAGCGACTCGGCATCGCGGTCCACGCCGGTGACGCGGCAGCCGTGTTCGGCAAACCAGCGCACGTGGCGACCGCTGCCGCAGGCCACGTCAAGAACGCGTGATCCGGCAGGGACCAGCGATGTCCATCGGCGCACCCAAGGTGAGGGTGGCAGGCTGCCATGTGGGGCTGCATCGCTCATCAGAAGCAATTCCAGATGCGGGTGCCCAGCGCGAGCACCAAGTCGGGGCGGAGACAAGCACCCGGGGCAGTGAAGTTCGGGTAAGGCGCGGTCATCGGGATGACTGTAGCCAATCATGCATGGGTGCGCGGGTTGGCGGGGCAGGGCGCGCCTGAGGCAGACCACCGATCCCCCTGCCTACAATCCGCCGCGATATGGCGAGCAAACCCCAAGGAAAGGCCGACGCCGGCTACGGTGAGGCCTCGATTCGTGTCCTGAAAGGCCTCGAGCCGGTCAAGCAGCGGCCGGGCATGTACACGCGTACCGACAACCCCCTGCACATCATCCAGGAGGTGATCGACAACGCTGCGGATGAAGCCCTGGCGGGTTACGGCAAGCGCATCGACGTGACGGTGCATGCCGACGGCTCCGTCAGTGTGGAAGACGACGGCCGCGGCATCCCATTCGGCCTGCATCCTGAAGAGAAGGTGCCGGTGGTCGAGATCGTGTTCACGCGTTTGCATGCGGGCGGCAAGTTCGACAAGGGTGCCGGCGGCGCGTACAGCTTCTCCGGTGGCCTGCACGGTGTGGGCGTGAGCGTGACGAATGCGCTGGCGAAGCGGCTGCAGGTCACGGTCTGCCGTGACGGCCAGGTGGCCGAGATCGCCTTCGCCGACGGCGACGTTGTCGAGCCGCTGAAGACGCGGCGCGCCTCGTCGGGCGATCGGCGCAACGGCACGACCGTGCGTGCCTGGCCCGACCCGAAGTACTTCGAGAGCGCCGAGTTTCCCAAGGGCGAACTCACCCACTTGCTGCGCAGCAAGGCGGTGCTGATGCCCGGCGTGACGGTGACGCTGCGCTACGAGAAGGGCGCAGAGATGCAGACGTGGGCCTACAAGGGCGGCCTGCGTGATTACCTCATGCAGACGCTCACCGCTGACCCGGTGATCCCGCTGTTCGAAGGCGAGCACTACGCCGACCGCGGCGAGACCGAGAACTTCGCCGAAGGCGAGGGCGCCGCGTGGTGCGTGGCCTTCACCGAGGAAGGCTCGCCGATGCGCGAGAGCTATGTGAACCTGATCCCCACGGTGGCCGGCGGCACGCACGAGGCCGGCCTCAAGGACGGGCTCTTCGGCGCAATCAAGGGTTTCATCGAACTGCACAGCCTGATGCCCAAGGGCGTGAAGCTCATGCCCGAGGATGTGTTCTCCCGCGCCAGCTTCGTGCTCTCAGCCAAGGTGCTGGACCCGCAGTTCCAGGGCCAGATCAAGGAGCGGCTCAACAGCCGCGATGCGCTGCGGTTGGTTTCGACCTACGTCAAGCCTGCGATGGAGTTGTGGCTCAACCAGCACGTCGACGTGGGCCGCAAGCTCGCCGAGCTGGTGATCCGCCAGGCGCAGACACGCCAGCGCGCCAGCCAGAAGGTCGAAAAGCGCAAGGGCTCGGGCGTGGCCGTGCTGCCGGGCAAGCTCACCGACTGCGAAAGCCGGGATGTGAGCCTCAACGAGATCTTCCTCGTCGAGGGCGATTCCGCAGGCGGCAGCGCCAAGATGGGCCGCGACAAGGAGACGCAGGCCATCCTGCCGCTGCGTGGCAAGGTGCTCAACGCCTGGGAGGTGGAGAAGGACCGCCTCTTCGCCAACAACGAGATCCACGACATCGCAGTAGCCATCGGCGTCGATCCGCACGGCGCGGGCGACGAGGTCGACCTGTCGGGCCTGCGCTATGGCAAGGTCTGCATCCTCAGTGATGCGGATGTGGACGGCTCCCACATCCAGGTGCTGCTGCTCACGCTGTTCTTCCGGCACTTCCCGAAGCTCATCGAGCGCGGCCACATCTACGTCGCCAAGCCGCCGCTGTTTCGCGTGGACGCACCGGCGCGCGGCAAGAAGCCCGCGGCCAAGCTCTATGCACTCGACGAAGGCGAGCTCGCCGCTACGCTGGACAAGCTGCGCAAGGAGGGTGCTCGCGAAGGCTCCTGGAGCATCAGCCGCTTCAAGGGGCTGGGCGAGATGAATGCCGAGCAACTGTGGGAGACGACGCTCAACCCCGACACCCGCCGCCTGCTGCCCGTGGCCTTCGGCGCCCTGGACTTCACCGCCACGGTGGAATCCCTGGCCAAGCTCATGGGCAAGGGCGAGGCACAGGCGCGGCGCGAGCTGATGGAGCTGCACGGCGATGCGGTGGAGATCGACATCTGAAGAAGGTGTGAACGACACCGGACAGGACGACCGATGAACACCGTGCGACTGCGACCCACCATGCTGTCGGATCTCGACTTCGTGACCTCGGTCGAGCAGGATCCGGCCAACCGGCCTTTCATCACGCCTTGGGAGCGCACGCAGCACGAGGGCGCGATCCGCTTCCCCGACTTCCGCCATTTCATCGTGGAGGCCGGGCCGGGCTACGCCTCGGCGGGGTTCGTCATCCTCCAGGGCTGTCGCAACCCGCACCGGTCGGTGGAGCTCAAGCGCATCGTGCTGCAGGCCAAGGGCCAGGGTTTGGGGCGCGCGTGCGTGCGCCTGCTCACGCAAATGGCTTTCCGAGATTTGGGGGCCCACCGTTTCTGGCTCGACGTGAAGGCCTCCAATCCCCGCGCGAGGGCGCTGTACCTGAGCGAAGGCTTTGTCGAGGAAGGGCGACTGCGCGAGAGCGTCAAGACCGCGGACGGCTACGACTCGTTGATCGTCATGTCCATGCTGCAGTCGGAGTACCAGGCATTGCGCGCTCGCGCGGTGGCTGAAAGCGAGATGGAGTGAGGAGACCGACATGAATGACGTATGGGAAGAGCTTCGCCCCCGTCTGGCGCGCCTGTCGCGGCCTTTCACACAGGACCCGATCGCGCTGGCCGAGAAGCACCGCGAGGAGGTGGCGCCGCGACTGGTGGAGGCCCTGGAGGAACTGGTGGCCAACCCGATAGTGGACGAAGACTACACAGTCCACCTTTTCGCCATGCACCTGCTCGCCGCGTGGCGCGACTCGCGTGCGTTCCGGCCCTTGCTCAGCGTGGCAGCTTTGCGCAATCACGCGGCGCTGGAGGAGCTGTTCGGTGACCACATGACCGAGTCCCTGGGCCGCTGCCTGGCATCGGTATCCGGTGGCGACGTGCGTGCGCTGTGGGGGCTGTGCGAGGACAGTGGCGCGTACACGTGGTGCCGCACCGCGGGGCTCGATGCCCTGCAGGCGTGCGTGATCGAGGGTGACGCCGACCGCGACGATGTGGTGGCGCGCCTGCAGGGGCTGGGCGTGCGCGAGGCCCACGCGCGACGGACGCAGATGGCGTCCCAAGGCCCGCGCAGCGACGTGCTGGATCCGCTGGTCATCCTTGCCACTGATCTTGGGGCCGCCGAGATGCTGCCGGCCATCCGCGACTGGTTCCATGAGGGCCTGATCGACCAGGCTGCCATCCGCCCCTTCGATGTGGAGCAGAACATCATGCGCGACGCTGGCGAGTGCCTGCGGCTGCTGCGGGCCGGCGGGGAAGGCTATCTCGGCGATGCCTGGGCCGAGATCTCCTGGTGGGCCTGCTTCAGCGATGGCAAGCATCGCGCCGACCGCTGGGAGCCCATGCGGCATGGCGAGAAGGTCGGCCGCAACGACCCGTGCCCTTGCGGCAGCGGGAAGAAGTACAAGAAGTGCCACGGCGCTTGAGCGCAGCCGCGCACTGCACACCTGATTCATGAAAACGGAATCCGACCTGTTCGACACCCCCCCTCCCGCCGACGACGCCATCACCCTGGCGCATTACGCCGAGCGGGCCTACCTCGAATACGCGCTCAGCGTCGTGAAGGGCCGGGCCCTGCCGGACGTCTGCGATGGCCAGAAGCCGGTGCAGCGGCGCATCCTCTACGCCATGGAACGCATGGGGCTGGGCTTTGCCGGCACGGCCGGCGCCAAGCCTGTGAAGAGCGCGCGCGTGGTGGGTGACGTGCTGGGCCGCTTCCATCCGCATGGCGACCAGGCGGCCTATGACGCGCTGGTCCGCATGGCACAGGATTTTTCCCAGCGCTATCCGCTCATCGACGGCCAGGGCAACTTCGGCTCTCGCGATGGCGACGGCGCGGCCGCCATGCGCTACACCGAGGCGCGGCTCGCTCCGATCTCGCGCCTGCTGCTCGACGAGATCGACGAGGGCACCGTCGACTTCATGCCCAACTACGATGGCTCCACCCAGGAGCCGAAGCAACTGCCCGCGCGCTTGCCTTTCGTGCTGCTCAACGGCGCCAGTGGCATCGCAGTGGGTCTGGCCACCGAGGTGCCCTCGCACAACCTGCGCGAAGTGGCCGGCGCTGCGGTGGCCCTGATCCGGGATGCCCAGCTGTCCGATGATGAACTGGCCACGCTCGTTCCCGGCCCTGATTACCCGGGTGGCGGCCAGGTCATCAGCAGCGCCGAGGAGATCCGTGCGGCATACGCCAGCGGCCGCGGCACCCTGAAGGTGCGGGCGCGCTGGAAGATCGAAGATCTGGCCCGCGGCCAGTGGCAGCTGGTGGTCACCGAGTTGCCGCCGGGCACCAGCGCGCAGAAGGTGCTGGAGGAGATCGAGGAGCTCACCAACCCGAAGGTGAAGCCGGGCAAGAAGGCGCTGTCGCCGGAGCAGACGCAGCTCAAGACTACGGTGCTCGCGGTGCTCGACGCGACGCGGGACGAGTCGAACAAGGACGCGCCTGTGCGCCTCGTCTTCGAGCCCAAGACCAGCCGCATCGAGCAGCAGGAGCTGATCCGCACGTTGCTCGCGCACACCAGCCTGGAGTGCTCGGCGCCGGTGAACCTCACCATGGTGGGCGCGGACGGCCGGCCCACGCAGAAGAGCCTGCGCCAGATTCTGGTCGAGTGGATCGACTTCCGCATGCAGACGGTGCAGCGCCGCACGCGCCACCGGCTGGGCAAGGTGCTCGATCGCATCCATGTGCTCGAAGGCCGGCAGCTGGTGCTGCTGCACATCGACGAGGTGATCCGCATCATCCGCAACGCCGACGAGCCCAAGCCCGCGCTCATCGAGCGCTTCAAGCTCAGCGATCGGCAGGCGGAGGACATCCTGGAGATCCGGCTGCGTCAGCTCGCCCGGCTGGAGACGATCCGCATCGAGCAGGAACTCAAGGAGCTGCGCGCCGAGCAGGGCAGGCTGGAAGACATCCTGCAGAGCCCGGCCACGCTCAAGCGCACGGTGGTGCGTGAGATCGAGGTCGATGCCAAGCAGTACGGCGACGAGCGCCGCACGCTCATCCAGCCCGAGAAGCGCGCGGTGGCCGAAGTGAAGGTGATCGACGAACCGGTGACGGTGGTGGTGAGCCTCAAGGGCTGGGTGCGCGCGCTCAAGGGCCATGAGGTCGACCCGGCCTCGCTGCAGTTCAAGGCCGGCGACGGGCTGTATGGCACCTTCGCCTGCCGGACCGTGGACACGCTGCTGGTCTTCGGCAGCAACGGGCGGGTGTACTCGGCCGCCGTGAACCAGCTTGCGGGCGGCCGGGGCGATGGTCAGCCCATCACCACGCTGATCGACCTCGAAAGCGGTACGCAACCAGCGCACTATTTCGCCGGTCGTGCTGACCAGACCCTGCTGCTGGCCCAGACGGGCGGCTTCGGCTTGCTGGCGCGGGTGGGTGACCTGATGTCGCGGCAGCGGGGCGGCAAAGCCTTCCTCAGCCTCGAAGCCGAGGAGAAGCTGCTGCCGCCGAGCTTCGTCAATGGCGCGACACGCATGGCTTGCCTCACGCTCGAAGGCCGCCTGCTGGTGTTCGGGCTCGACGAGTTGAAGCTGCAATCCAACGGCGGGCGCGGGCTCACGCTCATCGACCTGGAAGGCAAGGATGCGCTGGTGAGCGTGGCCGCGTTCGACACGGCGCTGCAGGTACTGGGCACTGGGCGCGGCGGCAAGCCCAAGGACGAGCTGCTGCGCGGCACCGCACTCGCGGCCTACGAAGGCAAGCGGGCTCGAAAGGGGCGCAAGCAGGACCTTATGGTCAAGGCCATGCGAGTGGTCTCGGCCGCAGCCTGAACGGCGGGCCTGGCGGCCCGCCTGCTGTGCGCCCGACTGTGCGCCGGCCCGTCCAGGATTCGTTCAGACCTGTTCAGGCCGCCCGCGATTTCGGTGACTTGGGCTTGCGCGTCGAGGAGCGCGGCAAGGGCGTCACTTTCGAACCATGGTTTTCGCGGGCGGGCGCGGGTTCCGGGGTCGCCTCATCCGCTGAAGTCACCCAGGGTGTGGCGGGCACGGGCCAGCTGACAGCGCTCCAGAAGCTGCGGCTGGCATCGAGGAAGCGGTTCCACGAGCGAGCCTGCAGTTCCAGCGGATCGGGCAGGCCGTCGGCCGTCGTGGCCGGCTCCATGCCTTCTTCGTCTTCCTCCTGCTGCACGCCGGCCACGCCCCACAGCCAGGGGTTCCCGAGCTGTAGCCACGGCGTGTAGAACGACCAGAAACTGCGATTGGCGTCCAGCAGGTGATTCCAGAGCCGAGCCTGGGTTTCGATCGCGGCCCCCATACCCCATGGGTCGGCTTCCGAATTGGGCTGACCGTGATTGGCGGCGGTCAGCGGCCACAGCGGCACTGTCGAATTCAGCATGCAGTTCTCCGATCTAGGACGGGCGCCGGTCCGTGTGCCGGCGCGAACCTGCAACTCTAGTGGTTCGCAATAGCCCTCCGCTGCGATGTGCAACAAGCGTGTGCGGAATTTGGAAGACTCTGCTGCAACCCGGCGATGGGGGGGGCCTCAACACGAGCCCTGCTCCTCTAACGCGGGCGGATGATGCTGCGCACGGAAAGCAGGCCCGTCACCATGAACAACGCCAAGCTCCACAGTTCGTAGGGAACGCCGAGCAGCGAGACTGCTGCGTCGGCGCACGAAGCCCTGATCTGGAACAACCAGGGGGCCAGTGTTTCCACGCCGAGCGCGTTCAGGATGCGATCGGCCAGCGTGAGGTTGCACGACACCGACTTTGAGGCCACGAGGTTCTGGTAGACGGCGGCAGCGGCGCCCAGGGCCGACAGGAGCAGCACGGCGCCCGCCAGCCACCTGCGCAGCCAGGCCCGGGCAAAGGCAGCGCCGAGCGCCACGAGGCCGAGTACGACGAAGATGAGCCGCTGCAGGATGCACCAGGGGCAGGGCTGCATGTCGAACGCGTACTGCGACACCAGGGCGGACGCCACGCCTGCCAGTGCCAACGCGGCGATCAGCAGCAGGCCGCGGTGCGGCGATCGACCGCCGGCAGCTTGAGCGTGGGTCGAGCGGGCGGCGGGGCGGTCCTGCTGCAGCATGCTCGGCCTCTCACGCCACCTGGGCGACGAGTTCGATCTCGACGCACGCGCCGAGCGGAATCTGAGCCACGCCGAAGGCGCTGCGGGCATGAGTGCCCTTGTCGCCGAACACCTCGGCGAGGAGTTCGGAGCAGCCGTTGGTGACGAGATGCTGTTCGGTGAACTGGGGCGTGCTGTTGACCAAGCTCATCAACTTGACGATGCGCTCCACCCGGTTGAGGTCGCCCACCGCGGCATGCAGCGTGCCGAGCAGGTCAATGGCCACGGAGCGCGCGGCCTGCTTGCCGGTGGCGGTGTCGATGTCGCGGCCCAGTTGTCCTACCCAAACCTTGCCGTCGCGCTTGGGGATGTGGCCGGACAGGAAGACGAGGTTGCCGGAGCGCACGAACGGCACGTAGGCGGCGGCGGGCGTGGCGATCGGCGGCAGTTCGATGCCGAGCTGCTTGAGGCGGTCGTAGATGGACATGGGGCCGTCACTTGGGAATGGGGCCGCGAATCCTACACTGCGGCCCCATGGGAGGAGACGACAAGGGCTGGCGCCTGGCGCTGGCGGCGCTCGGTTGGCTGGCCGGCATGGGCGTTCAGTTGCACGAGCCCGCGCTGCAGGCGCAAGGCGCTTATCTCGCGGCGATCGCGGCAGGCGTGCTCGGGGTGGCCGCCGCGTGGCGCTGGCGCGGCGCTTTCGCACTGGCGATCCTCGGCATGGCGGTGCTGGGCTACGGCTGGGCTGGCGAGCGCGCCGCCCTCCGGCTGTCGCACGAGCTGGCGGCGCACCTGGAAGGGCAGGAGATCGAGGTCGTGGGTGTGGTGTCCACGCTGCCGCAACGCAGTGCCAACGCGCTTCGGTTCCGGTTCGAGGTGGAGCACGCCCAACGGGGTGGCGAGCCGGTTGCCGTGCCCGAGCGGCTCGCCCTCGGCTGGTATGGCGGCTTCCAGGAGGATGCGGCCCTGAATCCCGCGCAACGGGCGCTGCGAGCGGGGCAGCGTTGGCGATTCACCGTGACCTTGCGCCGGCCCCACGGCACACTCAACCCGCATGGCTTCGACTACGAGCTGCTGCTGTTCGAGCAGGGCGTGCGTGCCACAGGGTACGTGCGCGAGAAGCCGCCTCCACAACGCCTCGATCCTGCGGCCGGCCATGTCGTGGAGCGGGCGAGGCAACGTGTGCGAGATGCCATCGAAGCAGCCGTCCCTGATCCGCGCGCGGCCGGTGTGCTGTCTGCGCTGTCCGTGGGGGACCAGTCGGCCATCGAGCGCGAAGATTGGGAGCTGTTCCGGCAGACGGGCATTGCCCACCTCGTGAGCATCAGCGGGCTGCACGTGACCATGTTTGCCTGGATCGCGGGGCTGGCGATCGCGTCTTTGTGGCGGCGCAGCGAGCGAACCCTGCTGGCGATGCCGGCATCCGAGGCGGCCCGTTGGGGCGGGCTGCTTGCTGCAGTGGCCTACGCCGTGTTCTCCGGCTGGGGTGTGCCGGCACAGCGGACGGTCTGGATGCTGGCGACGGTGACGCTGCTGCAGGCCTTGGGCCGGCGCTGGCCCTGGCCGCTGGTGCTGCTGTGTGCGGCCTGGGTGGTCTCGCTGCTCGATCCCTGGGCCTTGCTTCAGCCCGGCTTCTGGCTGTCGTTCGTGGCAGTGGGGCTGCTGATGGCCTCGGGCTATGCACAGGCCGGGCCTGCCTCCGCGCCCGTCTCGCGCTGGCATGGCGCGGCCGAGCAGCTGCGGCAGGCGCTGCGCGGCCAGGCGGTGGCGACCGTCGGTCTCACGCCCCTCACGCTGGTGTTCTTCCAGCAGGTGTCCGTCGTGGGTTTCCTTGCCAATCTGGCGGCCATTCCCCTCGTCACGCTTGTCATCACGCCCCTTGCGCTGCTCGGCGTGCTTGCCCCACCGCTGTGGCCTGTGGGGGCCTGGGTGGTGCAGCGCATGGCCCAGGGGCTGGCCTGGCTCGCCGGGTGGCCCGGTGCTGTGTGGATGGTGCCGGTCGCCCCCGCCTGGGCACAGGCCGCCGGCTTGATGGGCGCCGCGTTGGCGGTGCTGCCCTTGCCTTGGCGGGTGCGTTTGCTCGCCGTACCGTTGGCGCTGCCCCTGCTCATGCCCGTCGTCGAGCGGCCCGCCGAAGGCCGCTACGAGGTGCTGGCGGCCGACGTGGGTCAGGGCACTGCAGTGCTCGTGCGCACGGCCCGTCACCTGCTCGTGTACGACGCCGGCCCGCGCTACAGCGCCGACAGCGATGCCGGGCAGCGCGTGCTGCTGCCGCTGCTGAGGTCGCGGGGCGAGGAGCGAATCGACCGCCTGGTGCTGACGCACCGGGACGTCGATCACGTCGGCGGCGCCAAGGCGCTGCTCGAAGGCATGCCCGTCGGTGACGTGCACAGTTCCCTGGAAGAGGGGCATCCTTTGATCGCATTGGCCGGTACCCACGTGCGGTGCGAGGACGGCCAGTCGTGGCGATGGGACGGCGTGCGTTTCGACATGCTGCAGCCTCCAGCGCCAGCGTTCGCCAGCCGGCTGCGGCCCAACGCGCTGTCATGCGTGCTGCGTGTGAGCAGCGCGCAAGGCAGCGTGCTGCTCACCGGCGATATCGAGCGTGCGCAGGAGGAATGGCTGGTCACGCGGCACGGTGCGACGCTGCGCAGCGATGTGCTGCTGGTGCCGCACCATGGCAGCAAGACCTCGTCCAGCGACCGTTTCCTCGACACGGTGGCGCCGCGCGAGGCCGTGGTGCAGGCCGGCTATCGGAACCGCTTCGGGCATCCGGCGGCGGAGGTCGTCTCGCGCTTGCGTGAACGCGGGATCGCCGTGGTGCAAAGTGCCTCATGCGGTGCCTGGCGCAGCGCGGACCCGGGGCAGGGCGCCTGCGAGCGCGAAGTGGCGCGTCGGTATTGGTACCAGTGAATGGAGCCCGGCACCATGTGAGGCTGCAGCAGCGGCATCTCGCCGCGGGGCCTGGGCCTTTCCAATCCGGCCCAGGAAAATTCGCGGGTGACACTGAGCTTCGACGAGATGCACTCCCCGGCCGGCACGGTCGGCGAGCACAGTTCGCGGCCGTAAGCGCCCGCTGGCTGAGTAGCCGCTCGAAGCGATGCGAGGGCCTTGCGAGGTGGCGGAGGTGATCTTCCGGCGCGTGGGCGTCATCTTCGCCGTGTACGGCGACAAGGATGAGGACGGTGCGGGGTGAACCTCCGGGAGGGGCGCACTCGCCGGTGCCGGGTCTTGAGAGCAAACGAAGGGAGACACAACGTGAAGCGCGATTCCATCGAAGCGATCCACAACCTGTCGTCGCAGAAGAGGGAGCAACTGCGCAAGCT
>CBINKC010000052.1:0-26763 GCA_966251135.1 uncultured Burkholderiaceae bacterium | reverse complement strand
CGCTGCGCGCGTAGGCCCATACGTAGGCCTTCTTGGTCTTGCCCCGGCCCGGGTCGAGCAGCGCGACCGGGGTCTCGTCGGCATGCAGCGCCCCCGTGTCGAGCACGAAGCACTTGTGCGCGTCGTACACGTGGCACCGTGCGGGCACCGACGTTCAAGACGCCACGCCCTGCACGCACCCAGCCGAAAGCTGCGCCAGCTGTGGCCGTTCCATCGGTCGCCGATGATGGCGAACCCGCTGCCGACGAGCTGCTCGACAACGACGACAGCGCCAGCGTTGAAGCACGGGGTGTGAACGCATCGGCCGCTCCCGCTGTGCTCGTCTCAGCTGCAGCGGCGGGGCAGCAGACGTCGCCGGTCGCCTTGACGACGCATCTGCCGGCGTTGCCTGGCGCGCAGGCCTCCAAGCCGTCATCCGAGCTGGCGACGAAGTTCATGCAATGGCTGCAGGCCGGGCTGGCCAGCCGCGGCATCACGTACAACGAGACAGGCGCGCCCGTCCACTTCGTGCCTGCCGGCATGGCTCTCGTGTCGCCATTGATCTTCCGGGAGTTCGCGCGTCAGCATCCGGCCGAGGAGGTGGCCGACACGGCGCCGGAACGTCTCGGGCTCGATGTGCAGCGCGAAGTGCTGAAGGCCGGTTGGCATGTCCCGGCCCCGGGCGGTAAGACATCCACCACTTCGTTGTCGTCAAGCGTGGCGGGGTCAGGGCAGGGCGGCTTTCCGCTGTGGTACTGGCCGAGCCGCACCGCTGGGTGGTTCCGGTTCCTCCGCCCAATCCGGCGATCACTTCCGCGGAAACAGAGGCGGCCGACGGGGGTGCATCTGCGTAGTTGCATCGTCCGGAGGCATTCCGCGGCCGAGACGGCCGCCGCCCTGGAAACGATTGCGCCGCTGGAGCAGTGGAATATCCAGTGGGACGACTCGGCGCGCGAGTGGGTGACGGCCGATCTGTGATGGCCTCCGACGTTCGACCAAAGTGCTCAGCGATTGAAGTCCTGTTCGAGCTGGTGCCGCACGGCGCCGGGGTGAGAACGCGAGCAGCCGCAGCGCCTGGGCTACCGCTGCGAGCAGCCGCTCGACAACGTCTAGATCCGGGGTCGCGCTGGCCAGCTCGCGTCGATGGCGAACGCCTGCAGGCGCAGCAGGTCTTCGGCGGCTTCGTCAGTGATAACGACGCGGTAGTACCTCACGCGGCGGCCGGCGGCGCCGCGCCCTTCACGCGCGCCCGCGCGGCCTGCAGCTGGGCCTCCAGCCGGCCCAGCACTTCATCGGGCGTCAGCCCGCCGCCCTCGCGCGCAGCGCGCTCGACGACCCCGTGCGCCCGCGCGACGAACGCATCCTGCGTGCGGCGCCACGCCACGCCGTCGCGCACACAGGCGACGACGAAGTCCGACAGCGATTTTCGCCCTCGTCGAGCAGCGCTTCGACTTCGGCACGTAACGTCGGTTCGACCCGTACGGGCGGCAAGGTGCGAGCTTTCCATGGAAACCCATGGTATTGACATTGTGATGCATCCGCCAGCGCACAGCGAGGTAAGGCACAGCGCATCAGAGAATCTGGAACCCGATCAGGCGAGCCTCTGGTCATAGAACCAAGGGCGGACCTTGGTCGCGTGCAGCTGTCCTGCCTGCGAGTGCAGCGGGTTGATCAGGACATTGAACTCCTCGGGCACGATGACGGACGGCACTTCCAGAAGCGCCGTGGGCCCGTCCTGTAGCCACCAGTCGCCGGCATCGAGCGAAACCCTGCCTTCGGGGATCGCGCTCCAACCGACCCGCAGATCCTTTGGCGCCAAAGTCCGCCGGGCCTGCCACAGCTCGTCGGGAACGACGATCCGCACCAAGAACCGGTTCAGCGGAAGGTCGCCGGCATTGAGGTGGACCACGGTCTCCAGACAGGCCAGCGCCACCGATGAAGCGGTGTAGACGACAGGGCGGCCCGGGCGATTCCAGCGTCCGCCGGTCTTTTCGGCGCCTTTGCCGCTCAGATCGTGGGCCTCATATTCCCGGGTGTCTGTCGCGATACGCCACAGCACCATGGTCACGAATAGGCCCCGCTTTGCATGCGGGCGACCACCTGGGACACGATGCCTTGGCCTTCTGGGGTATCCATCAGATCGGCGGGACGCTGCCCACCCAGCGCCGCCAAGGGGCGCTCCAACCAGCGCGCCACCCACTCTGCGGCGTTGAAGCCTTCCGGGTTGCCCGACTCCTCGACCATCGCCTGCACTTGACCGAGAAGCCTCGCCATTCCCAGCACGCGCGAGCTTTCATCGGAAGAAAGCGGCTTGTTCTCGCGCGCCTTGCGATCGATGGTCGCCCGGGCCAAGCCCAGGGTGCCAACCAGCTTTTCCTTGGGCATCGCCATGCGTCGAGCCATCACGTCGACGACGCTGGCCGGCACACCGAGCTTCACGATACGAACCCGCTCCATGGCGTCGGCCTCAAAGACCTGCCGGAAATTCGTAGCGAACACGGACGCGCTCTTGTTGGCGGTGCGCGCCTTAGCCGCTTGCGCTGCCGCTTTGCGTGCCACGGGCCGGACCTGCGCCATTCCTTGGGGTGCGACAGTTTTGGACATGAAGCTCATCCTTTGAGCGTAAATTATCGCTCGAATGAGCCCTATCGCTACGCTTTCAGCTGCTTCAGGGGCCGGGTCAGGCCCACGTCGCCCGCCCGCATCCATCGCGACTTCACATGCGCTGGCGCGCGTACCGCCACTTACTCACCAAGTGCCAGTCGGCCTGCATCGAGTCGAGCGACCATTGAATGGGGCTTGCGCGTGCGGCTAGGATTCCCACTGGCTGGTCCATCTGCTGGACTTGGTGTGGTAGGTAGCTGCCCGATTTGGAGACGCTTCTGTCAACTGCCGTTTTTGTCAACGCCTTTGCCCGCGTGCGAACGCCAATCTTCCAAGCGACTCTGGCTGTTCCCACCGTGCCGCATAGCCCTCATCGCTGACGTGCCGACAGTAATCCTCAATTCAGCCAACGCGCTTGCATCGCAGCAGCGCGACTTCGACCGCGTCGTCGCGGAATCGCTTCGCCACCATTTCGCGTCGCAGGCGATCGCGATCGCTGTCGTGCAAACCACGAGCTTCGACGCGCTGCGCGCCGCGCTGGCCCAGCCCGGCGTGCTGGCGGTGTTCACAAACTTACCGCCGGACAGCAGCTACGACAGTCAAGCGAAGCCGTACACCGCGATCATCGACGGGGTCGAGGAGCTAAGCCTACCGGCCAACGGCTACCGCCAGTCGATCGCCGAGTTGAAGGCGGTGCGGCGGGTAGCTCCAGCGGTTCCGCTGTTCGTACTGACCGGTGCGCCGCGCGAGGTGGTCGCCGACGAACAGATCGCCTGGGAACTGGGTGGCGAGCAGCTCGCAATCAGGCGGAAGTTCGATCTGCCCGGCGCCACCGACGACTACCCTCGCGCCTACCTTACCTACATCCTGCGCCACGTGCTGGCACTGCGGGCACCGACCCTCGAGTACCGGCGGGCGCGAAGCGCCGAATGCGCACCGTTCCGCGAACATCAGCTTGGGGCAATCCGCGTCGGCCTGCTCACGCGGGACGCGCGCTTTGGCCACGGCGTGCGCGAGGTAATGCACGAGATCTGCGAGTTCCGCGCGCCAGCCTTCGATTTCGAGCTGCTGACCGACGCGCAAGTGCTACACGAGCGGCTGCTGGCGAACCCACCGGATATGCTGCTTGTGGCCTCCGACGGCGATTACTGGCTGCCAATGCTGGCGCAGTTGCCGCAAGGGCACCTGCAGTTCGGCGCGGCGGCGCTGACCGGCGTATTCATCGCACCCGAGGCAGCGCGGCCGTACGTCGCGCTTCTGGACTTGCCGCAGCGCGTGGCGCCGGTGGCGCTGCTGGAGGCGCTGATACATCACGTCCAGACGGTGCGCGAAGGGCTGCGCGGCGACGGCTGGTTCGGCCGCCTGCAGTCGCGCTTCCTCGCTCACCTAGCCGACCGCGACGACGAAAATCGCCTGTACCGCGCGCTGCGCAGTTTCGCCGTCGACCACGGCGAGGTCAGTGCCGCGCTACGCGCGGCAGGCGGACTCTCGCTGTTCATGCCGGTGCAGGGCGTGGGCGCTGCGGAAGCGGTGATCCGTAAGGCGGCGGTACTGGCGGACCGCACGATTTTCACGCAGCTGCCACCCAGCCTTAGCCGCGACGCCTGGGGTACCGGCACGTCGCTGCAGATGCTGCGCTTGTGGCACACCGCAGCCGCCGAGCGCGGCACCGCCATTGAAACTGCATGGATCGATCTGATCGATCGCCATCGGCCGCTGTTCGAGGCTGGCCGCAGCGTCTTCTTCCCGATCCCGTCGACGGTCTACATCACGCGCGACAACATTGGCCGCGTGGCGCCGGAACTGCAGTTCGTGCGCGAGGTCGTTGACCGGATCCCGATCGCGCAGGAGAGCAGCGGCTTGCTGGGCACCGTCACCGCCGACACCTTCGGCGCCATGCACTGTGTCGACCCTTCGCTGGCCGCGCTGTCGACCGTGGGCCGGTTGGTCTCGGAACTGCCGCTGCCGATGCTGGAGAACGTCGACACGCCGACGCTCGCGAAGGTGCTGGCCGACCAGCAGGACTCGGTGCAGGCCTTTCGGCAGCGCGTGCGCCGTGCCGTCGACGACCTGATGGCGTCGGGCTCGGACCTGTACTCGCCGCTGGTCATCCGTGGGCTCGCGCGCGACCTGGAGGATGGTGCGGCCCAGCTGACCTCGGAGTTCGCCGAACTGCGCCACAGTAATGCGATCCAGGCGCTGGGCGCGACGCTGCTGACCGGCGTGGGGACGCTATCGGTGGTTGCGCTCCCGTCGATCCCGGCCACGCTGCTAACGGTACTGGGTACCGGCGGGCTAGGCGCGGTGGGGTTCCAGTACTTGGCCTATCTACAGCAGTTGCAACGGCGGAAGACATCGCCCTACTACTTCTACTGGCAACTCGAACGCCGCGCCGAGGCCGGCTGAGCCGGCCCACCGGCCTCGGCGGTCTGCCCCAGGGGACGCTCCAGCCAGCCCACCATATACCCCACAGTTGGTGCCTCCCCGCAGCGGCGATTGACCGGCGCGCCTTCAGCCCGCAATCCTTCGCGCCCAACAGAAAAGGGAGGACCAATGATTTCGGCGCCGCTGTTCAGACTGCTGTTTGACCAGCTGGGGCCGGCTCATGCCGAGCAGTTGCTCGGCGTGAAGCCGAGGGTCTACAAGCGGTGGCTGAATGGATCGACACCCGTGCCGCGCTGCGCGGTGCTGGCGCTGTACTGGGAATCAAATCAAAACATGTTGACAGCCGCAGGGCGTTTCTCGGATTCCGCGCGGGCGGAATGCTTGTTGCTTGTTGATCGCGACTCGGATTAGGTTTAGGTTTACATAATGCACATCGGGCCGGCGTTGTTGGTGCTGTAGTTTTGGTGTGTCTCTGCCGCTTCGGCAGGTGAGGGGAACACGTTGCCCATCATCGTCGTGATGACGATGGCTAGGGCAGGTGCCAGCTTGAACAGGCGGGCTAGCTCTTGCCGGATTTCGGGGTCGGATTCTTGATCAACAAGGGCGGCTAATGCTTCGTTGCGCGGGTCTTCGCCCGCAATTGCCGCGAGTCGGGCCGCAAGGCGCGGTCCTATAGGGCGCTTGCCATGCGCCATGTTCGATAGCTCTGCTTGAGACACGTCGAGGCGCTTAGATAGCGCATAACGGCTGCCGCATACGGTGGCAGCTTTGTCAAGTAGGGCTTTCCTCGATTCCATGCTTTACACCTTGTCAACTACGCTTCGACCCCATGCTTGACAACATGTCAAGCATTGCAGGGAGCTAAGCATGAGCAATGTATGCCAGCCAGGGCGGGCAGGTCAAAGCGGCTGTGGTTCGGGAGGCCGCACGGCGCACCGTAAGGCTTCGGAATCAGGCACCGCGTTGAAACGAAGCACGCGGTATCCGGCGCGGCTGAGCATTGCATCGCGCTCCTCGTCGCTTAGCTTCTTCGTTGCGTGTGAAGAGTCATCGAGTTCGATCACGGCGATGACCTCGAACGCTCGCGAACACAGGACGAAGTCGGCCACCTTCCTATTGAACTTATTGCGGGTCGCGCGTCCGCGGGTATCGAGAAGGGCGGAGAAAGCGACTTGGGCTAGCACGATCTCTTCCGGGAAGGTTTCGCGCAGCCGGAAGTACATCGGTTGTTCGCGGCGCGTTAGTGGGGTCCGGGCACGGATTGGTGACGCGCTGGCGAGCGGCGTGCGCTTCGTCGCGAACACGATGACGAGTGCAGCGATCAGCACGACAAGGGCAATGGTGGTTGTGCTCATGGCGGCGGATTCTGCACGCGGGGAAGAGGTGGCTGCATGAACGGCGCCACCGACTCCGCCGACCGCTCGGGTGGTGCATTCGCTGGCTGTGAAGCCGACGCCGAAGGCGAGTCGGCAGAGGGCACGCGAAGCGTGGAGCACGGACGAATGTCTGTGCTCCGTGGGCGTGAATCGCGGAGCGATTCAGGGGCACGCCCGGCGCAGGGCGCGGCTCGTCCTTCTGATCCTGTGTTGGATCGAGCGGGCGAGCTGATGGAACGGTGCCGTATGCCTTGGGCGCAGGCGTTCGAGCTGGCCGTGTGGGAAGCGTCGGTATGAGCGCGGCACGTCTCGATGTGGTCGCGCAAGCGTCGGCAGGTACGTCCTCAGATGCATGGCGGATGCAGTGCGCGCGGGATGCCGCAGGTCTGATGCGCAAAGACTTATTCGCATGGCAGATGCGCCGCCCTGGCGGTGTCTGGCTCATTGCCTGCGCATCGTTGAACCCGGCACATCGCATGTGCGAGGTCGCGAGCTTTCGCCAGGAGCGGCGGCAATGATGCTCGTTGAACTTCTCGGGTTTCTGGTGGTTGTCGTCGGCATTGCGCTGGTGGTTGCGCGCGGTGTCTTCGCATGGTGCGAGTCCTTCGATGTCGAGGCGAACACATGAGCTATACCGCCATGCGTTTGCAAGCGCTGCGGCACGCACTGCGTGAAGCGGACATGCGATCCGTCGAGTCGTTTGATGGTCGCCTTCGCGCGCTGTCGGCGTACCTCATCGGGAGGTTCGTATGAGGTTTTTCCTCGGCATAAGCGAGCCGGCGCATGCGCGGCTTGTCAACGGTGCGTTCCTTTCGGTCAACAGGCTCCGGCGGCGCGTCAGCGACTTTGAGGCGCGCGATTGGATCATGGATTCGGGGGCGTTTACGGAGGTGGCGCGGCACGGTGGCTATCGCACCAGCGTTGAGCAATATGCGGCGGACATTCGGCGGTGGCGGTCATGCGGGAACCTGCTTGCGGCCGTTGCGCAGGACTGGATGTGTGAGGTTTTTGTTCTTGAGTTGACGGGTAAGACGCTCGCGGAACATCAGCGGTTGACGGTTGAACGGTATCGCCAGCTGGCGGCGTGTGACACCGGAGGCGTGTACGTCATGCCGGTGCTTCAGGGGTATGCGCCGGACGACTACAGGCGGTGCATCGACCTTTACGGCGATGGCTTACCGACAGGGGCTTGGGTGGGTGTTGGTTCCGTCTGCAAGCGCAATGGGCATGTGCAGGCGGTTCAGTCCGTCTTGTTTGCGATCAAACGGCACCGCCCCGATTTGCGGTTGCATGGGTTTGGTCTCAAGACGACGGCTTGCCGTTCTGTGTACGTGCGGCAGGCACTGCACACGGCCGACTCGATGGCGTGGAGTTATGCAGCGCGCTTTCAGGGACGGAATGCGAATGACCCCATGTTGGGGCTTCCGTGGGCCGAGGCGTTGAACGGCGGCGGCGCGGAGTCGTTCGAACTCATGGTGCAGGGAGCGCGCGCATGAGGGGCGATGTGGTGTGGGAGATCATCGTCCGGGGCCGCGTGGTCTTTGTCGCATTCGATGCTGACGAGGCGCACAAGCTGGCCTTGTATGGCTTCAAGCATCGTGGGCGCGCGCAAGCGTGCGTTGCGCTGTGAGCGGACAACCAAGTAAGGGCCTAACCGCGGTGCAAACGCGGGATGGAGTCATGTCGCCCGGTGCGTGCACAAGCGCCAAGGGCCGAGGTCATAACGTGACGGCTGCTTGTGCCATCGGCCCCGTTTCTATCGGTGGTGTTGCGGCACACGCCGCACGCGGCGAGCGAAGCGAGCCGGGGGCGGCGGGGGCCGCTGCCCCCCGTGCTGTAACACGGGGGGAAAGTCCTGACGGGGCAGAGCAGGCGCAGGTCGCGAAAGTTGACTGGTTGAACTGCACCTTTGCGCAGCCGTCGATGAGCGTCGAGGGCTTCGTGAGCTTCCTGGGTCGGCTCTTCGGCAGGCCCATGAGCGGCGAAGCGGGCAGGGGTCTTTTCGGATTCCAGACTGGCGTGAAGCTGCGCGTCTACCTGGGCGGAACGATGGTCGACGTTGGCGCGCTCGCCTACGGTGGCGAGTCGCAGCGCGGTCGATGGATGCTTCAGCTAACGGGCAAGGGCTGCGGCTTGTTGGGCGACTGGGCCGGCATGCGCGACTTCCTCGAAGGCCTCGAAGCGAAGATCACGCGCCTAGACCTTGCGGTCGATTTTTTGGATGGCGCGTACACCGTTGATGACGCAGTGCGCATGCATGGTGAAGGCGGCTTCACCAGCTCGGGACGGCCTCCCTCTACAGCGGTGGCGGGCGATTGGCTGGATGGCGTGCGTGGTCGAACGCTGTACGTCGGCAAGGCCACGAACGGGAAGATGCTCCGCGTGTACGAGAAGGGCATCCAGATGGGCGAACCTGAGTCGCCATGGGTTCGCTTCGAGGTCCAGCTCGGCAACCGAGATCGCGAGATCCCTTTCGATGCGCTCACCGAGCGTGACGCCTTCTTCGCCGGCTGCTATCCCGCGCTCGCCGAAATGATCGACAGCGCAGCGCAGGCGATACCGACCTCTCGCACGAGTGGCGAAGTCACGCTCGCACATCTGCTCTATCACGCAAAACGCTGCTACGGGAAGCTCTTCGACGTCCTATCGAAGCTCGGCGGCGCAACTGACACCAGCTTGGTCGAGGAAGTCCGAGTCATCGGCATACCTCGCAGGCTCAATCCTGCCGGCGTGGTGGCCGGCGTCTACTGGTCGGACGTGCAGGCCAAAGCAAGGAGATAAGCATGCGTTTCACAGCCAAGGAAGTTGTTCGCGGTATCAGCAACAAGACCTATGACATGGGCAACGGCCAGAGTGCCGTGGTGAAGGTCGCGCACATCGACGTGGTGCTTGACGTCGAGCACGGCGGCAAGGGCACGCGAACCGACGCCATGACGGTGGAGAGTCCCGAGGTGCTGCGCGCCATTGAGCACAACCCGTTCCCGCTGCTTGCGGAGCTGACCATTGAACAGCGCGCGACCAAGGGCAAGACGTCGCTGGTCATCGTGGACATCAAGCCGCTGGAGACCATTGGTCAGCCGGTGAAGAAGGCCGCGTAAGTGTCCAGCCGCTTGGCTCGCGTGCGGGCCTTGCGGATGCACACGGTGTGCATCGTCCACTGGAAAGGAAAGTCATGAACAAGCGTTTCACTCGTTCTCTGGTGCTCGTTGGCGCCGCTCTCGTCGGCGGGGTCGGTTCGGCTCAGGCCGCGGTGCCCGCCGCGATCACCACGGCCATCGCCGACATGCAAGCCGACGGCGTGACCGTCGCCACGGCCTTCGTGGTGGCTGCTATCGCCGTGGCCGCGATCAAGTTCTTGCGCAGCGCGCGGTAATCGTGGCGTACCAAGTCGGCTCTCTCTGCTACGGCAGCGATCTTGCCGCCACGCAAGCCATTGCGGCGCGCGAGGTCGGCAAGGTTGTAGAGGCCGGCTCGGTCGTGTACGTGGTCGATGCCGAGGCGACGGCGGCAGGCGCGATCACGTACACGCTCAATCCGGTGGGCGGTGGTACGGCGTTGGTCTCGGCGCAGAGCGTCGAGCTGCAACCGTGCGGCCTGCTCGATTGGGAAGACTCGTTGACCATCGCCTGGGCTATTGCCACGGCCTGGATCGTCACGTTTGCGGTGTTGCAGATGCGAAAGGCGGCGCACGCATGACACCGGAAGCAATCGCGCTGCTTGTCGGCGTATTGGGGCTCGCATGGATCGTCACGCAGCAATGGTGATTGCGGGCCGCTGGTTTGCGGCCTTCTTGCTTTCTCTTGCCTGTGGTTCGGCGCTGGCTTATACCGATTGGGAGTATGCCGAGTGGTCCACGTCGAACCCAACGGGCTGGTGGTCCACGGCTGACGAAGCGTGTGCGGGTATTGCGGCAGCGAAAACGCCTCCGACGACAGTGACGGGCAAGACGCTGACAAAGGCCACGTTTCCGCGTATCTATAGTTGCCAGTTCGCGAACTCCACGACGCAGTCAACGACGGAATCGTGCGGGCACTTGCCGAATGGTCCGTGGAGCAACGATTCGGTGAATTTTCGATGCGTCAGGACGGTCGCGGAGTGCCCGCCGCCGAAGACGCCAGATGCCAACGGCGTGTGTCAGCCGCCGCCGCCATGTGTGGCTGGCGAGTCGGCGGGTATGGGCTATTGGCGTCAGGGCACGGACCGCAATAGCTTTGCGTCGCTGCAGTGCGTCGGCGGCTGTCTGGCTGTGTTCGATGGCATTGCGCCGGGGGGCAGCACGTTGGAAGACGGCGTGACTGTGTGGTATGCGCTCGGCGAGTTCACCAAGACCGGGGAGGAATGCACGCCGGGTGAGGGCGTGCCCACGGGGACGCCGCTGGGCGATGTTCCTCCGCCGGATTGCGCGGCAGGTCAGGTGCTCGGGACGTTGAACGATAAGCCCGTGTGCGCGGACGGTGGCACGGGCGATCCAGTCGTGCCACCAGCCACGAACTCCGAGACGACGACGAAGACGGCGCCAGTCGATAACGGCGACGGCACGACGACGGAAACCGAGACGACGACGAAGACGAGCACGAGTCCGGACGGCAGTACGGGCACGCAGACTACGACGACGACGACGACGTGCGATCAGGCCGGCAATTGCACCACGACCAAAGAGACGGAGACGACGGGGACCTACGTTGATCCGGAGCAGGCGGCGGAAGAAGAACAGCCCAGCGAGTGCGAGCTGCACCCGAATACCGCAGGCTGCGCCGAGTTGGACACGCCCACCGGGCCGAACTTGCCGACGTCGAGCGTGAACATCTCCGGCGTCTCGCCTCAGGCGGGATGGGGCGCCGATACCGGGACTTGTCCGGCGCTGGTTCACACCGTGAGCCTGGGCGATGTCGATGTGTTCGGGTTGATCTGCACCTACATGCAGGGCATCCGCTTCTTGGTCATCGGCATTTCGTGGCTCATCGCCGCGTTGATCTTCATCGGGAGGACCGATTAATGCCACTCGGCGCATTCCTGCTCGCGCTCGCGGGTCCACTAGCAAAGCAAGTGCTTGTCGCGCTCGGCTTGAGTATCGTCACGTATGTCGGTGTCGATATCGCTGTGAGCAACATCCTGTCGCAGGCCAGCGCGAATTGGTCGGGTGGCCTCGCGGGTGATGCGGCGGCGCTCGTCGCGATGAGCGGTGCCAATACCGGCTTGTCCATCATCGCGGGCGGCATCGTCGGCCGGATCACCATGCTCGCGCTCAAGCGTCTGATGCCGACATGATCACGTTGTTGACGGGTGCGCCCGGTGCCGGCAAGACGGCGCACTTGGTGGAGCTGCTCCTGGCGCTGGTGGACGAAGGCCGACCGCTCTACGTCCATGGGCTGAACGGCCTCAAGATCCCGCACATCCCCGTCGACCCGATGCGCTGGCACGAGGACTTGCCGGATGGCGCGATCCTGGTGGTCGATGAGGTGCAAAGCGTCTGGCGTCCGCGCGGGCCGAGCCAGCAGCCACCCGCCGCCGTCCAGGCGTTGGAGACGCACCGGCACCGTGGCATCGACGTGTTCCTCACCACGCAGCGGCCGAGCCTGTTGGACAGCAACGTGCGCGGCCTCGTTGGCAGGCATTTGCACATCCGCGATACCGGCTGGCTCGGTCGTTGGATGTACGAGTGGCCGGAGTGCAGCGAGAGCCTCGCGTGGAAGACGTGCCCGATCAAGCGGCGGTACAAGCTGCCGGCGAAGGCGTTCGACCACTACAAGTCGGCGACGATCCACACGAAGCCCGTTCGCGGTCGTTCACCGTGGGCGCTCGTGGCCGGTGGTCTGGTCGCCTCGGTGGTCGTGCTGGGTGCGTTGATGTGGCGCAGCCTGGGCACGAAGACGCCCGCCGAGGCCGTTGCCGCGCCCGCTGCGGCGTCCGCGCCAGGGTCGGGTGGGCTGATGGTGCGTCATGCTCCTGGCGTGGCGCCTGGGCCGATTACGGCCGCATCGTTGCGCGCGAGCTTCCAGCCGCGACTCACGAACGCACCGGAGACGGCGCCCGCCTATGACGAGTTGCGGCAGGTCGTGCGCATGCGGCGTGTGGTGGGTGGGTTTTGCCGTGATGGCATGGGCTGCCGGTGCTTCGACCAGGACGGCTTGGACCCTGGCCTGACGCAGGTGCAGTGCTTCAAGTGGGTGAAGAGCCCGCCGTTTGATCCGTATCGCGTGCCGGTTGCAGCGCAGTCGGATGAGCGCGAGCGCTTCGGCGTGGGGCCGCGTGGGGGTATCGGGGGCGTAGCCCCTGATGCAAAGCCTTCGTCTGTTCTGACTCGCGCGAGCGGCGGCCTATGATCGTCAGCTGGCGTGGCTCACGTGCTCAGACCAGCCGAGCTGCCGCAACGGTCGGACCGTGTTCTGCAGAGCTTGCCCGGCTCACGTCGAGCAACGGACTGTTGGCAGATCCGAAGTCGGCCAGGGTGATGAGCTTCTCGATGCGCTGGCGCAATGCGTCGTTCTGTGCGCCGTAGCAGCGCGCGAGGCCGGCATACATGGTCGCGGTGTTGACTGCTTCGGCGTCAACGATGCTTTGCCCCCAGCGGCTGAGCCAGAACAGCGCAAGGTGCGCCGAACGGGGCATTTTGTCGTTGGCGATCCAGCGTTCGACGGTGCGTCTGTTGACGCCAAGGGCGTTTGCGACGGCAGCGGCTTTCGGTCGGCCGATGTCATCGAGGATCATCGACACGGGCGGCAGATGGCGCGGCAGGCGGTTCAGCATGCGGGGCCTTTCGGCCGGTCAGCCGCATCGGTGTAGTCGCATCCCACTTTGGAGGGTGAACAGGCGAGCGAGCCACGCCAGGATGTTCCTGAACCGAGTTGACATAATGCACATTGTCGCGCATCAACTTAAAAGCGCCGCACGGCCATAGTTGCTGAGGGCCGCCCCCTGAGACCCCGCGCTTTCAGGCGTTGGGATCGAGTCTGCGGCGCCAACGGGCCCCACCGAGCACGGCGATAAGGCCCAGCAAGCCCATGGCCGCGACCGAAGGTTCGGGTACCGCTGCCATCACCGGAGGCGAGGTGTTGAGCGTGTACAGCAACTCGTTCACTCGCAGTTGGAAGGGATCGCTTCCGTTCACCGACTCGTGGAACAGCGTATTCGTCTGGCCACCCAGCATGACATAACCGTCGCCGATGAAGGCGCCTGCCAGCACGGTGCCCCCGGTGTCTCCGACGATGAGCGCGTTGAAGCTGTCCGGTGCGGCAATCTGGTTATGTGCAAAGAAGTAGCCATTCCAGGAAGTGCCGGCGCCGACAAAAAGTTCGCTCGTGGGATCGACTGCGGATGCCGACAGGCTCTTGATTGGGTCATCAACCTGCGTCGATGTCGCCCCGAACACCAGATCAAAGGTACTTTGGTCTTCGGTGGCCGCGTTGATGAACAGACGACCGCCCCCCAGCACATAGCTTTCCAGTGATGCCCGATGGGCGTCGAGGAAGCTCACCATATCGGCCGCCGTCGTGCTGCCGCCATCTATGTAGAGCAGCGCATAGCTTTGAAAGTCGTCGCCGTAGTTCAAGCGAGTCCAGTCCGAGCCGAAGGCCGCATCCATCGCCAGGATGTTGCCCGTGTCGTCCCACGGTTCCGTCGCTGCCGACATGTAGGCCTGACGGACCGTCTGCGCCTGCGCAGTGTTCATCGTGAAAGCAGCAACTGCCGCGACGATGATCAAGCGACACAGCCACCGAATGAAACTCCCCCTCATGCTTCCCTCTCCTCGCTGCCTCGATGCCATGCGCGTTCGCGCGCTCGTGCCGGTCCACTCCGTCCGACACGAGTTTAGGTGGCGCTTTCACGAACGAGACGATGCCACCCCCGAAACAAGGTGGCGAGGGACATCAGGTCAAGGCGATGAGGCGCCGACGGCGGGGGTGGCAGTAATGATGCGCATGCGCCTCCCCTGCTCCACTGCCGGGTCATATCCGAAGCGCCACTCGGCATAACTTCGGGCAGGAGCGCTCGCTCCCGACGCTACCGCCAGCGGCGTGGCGTGCAGTTTGTAAGGCTGCCCGGCCGCCGTGCTGTAGACGCCCATGATGCCGCCCCCTGGCGCGCGAATCGTGGCCCATGCCCCGCCTGTTACCGGGTCGGCATACAGGCGGCGCAAGTGCCGGCGTACACCGGGCGAGCGCGGGTCACGCAGCAGATCCTCGAGTTGCTGCGGATAGCGCGCGCCCATGCCGCCACTCTGGCGGTAGTAGCTCGCAAACGCCCTGTCGAACTCCCGGCCCACGGCGAGCAGTTCGCCCTCCGCGCTGCGTCGGCCGCTTGTCTCGGCCACTTCAAGTGTCAGCGCAGACGCCAGCGACAACACCGCAAGCAGCACCAGCACGGCGACGTAGGTGTAGCCGGACTGGGGGATGGCCTGCCTGCGCAGGTACCGCCCCGCGGCCCCCTCAAAGCTCGGTGTACGGCTTTCCATCGATGGTCTCGCCCGGCGCGGTGCTCTTCAGATCGCCGACCTGCCCCTTCCTCTCCGAAGGCGGCGCAACGATGTGCCACGACTTGTCGCTTTCGAGCACGGGATCCATAGGCAGGCTGCGCAGGTAGCGCCTTTCCACGAGTTCGTCGAGAGACTCCGGATACCGGCCCGCATCGGCATAGAACTTGTCGATGGCGCCGCGCGTGGTGCGCAGGTTCTCGACCAGCACACGCTCGCGCGCCACGTCGACACTTTGAGCGTAACGGGGCAGCGACAGCATGAGCAGTGTCGCGACGATCGCGAGGACCACCAGCAGTTCGAGCAACGTGAAGCCGCGCGTGCGCATCACCAGTTCCGGTAGGGGATGCCGTTCAGGCCAGCCTCCGAAGAAGGCACGTACACGTCGTAGACGTCGTCGCCTTCCTGCGGGTCGGTGGCCTCGCTGGCGTAGCTGCGCTTGCCCCAGGTGTCTGCCGGGTCCGAAGCATCGCTGGCGTCCATGGGGTTGCGCGGGATGCGGCGCAGGAAAAAGATCTTCGCTTTCCTCGGATCCTTCACATCCTCGACACCTTCCACGAGGACTTCCAGGCTCTTTGGGTACCCGGTGGCGTTCAGGCTGCGCGCCACGCGGCCTTCGTCGCTGGCGGTTTTGTACGCATCGATTGCATTGCGGATCTCCCGCAGCGCATCGCGAAGCTCGGCCTCCTTTACGCGTTGCACAGCCACCTCCGCCACGGGCACTGTGAACAGCGCAAGCACCGCCACGATGGTTAGCGTAACCAGCAGTTCGATCAGCGTGAAGCCGGACTCGCGGTTCATTTCACACGCACCACCCATTCGCCGGGAGAGGCCAGCAGGACGGCCTCTCCCGTGGGAGCCGTGGCGCGGACGTTCTCGGTCAATGTCACCCGCGTGCCATCGCTGGGAGCAAGTGCCTTGAACACGATGCGCAGCAGGGAGCCCTCTGCCGGCGCGCCTGTGCCGCCTACGGCGGTGACCACGGCTCGCACGATGCCCGTACCGGCCTCCGCCCGCTTGCTGAGGCTCGATGCAGTGCCCGCATTGCTCATGAAGCTGCCCTGCTCCACTGCCACGACGGAGAGCACGCGCGGGTCGTAGTTCACTGCCACTGGGACAACGGACAAGGCGTGTGCGGAAGCTGCCCACAGGTCGACAACCAGGGTGGAGCCCACAGTGGCCTGGTTGGCGCCTCGCCAGGACAGCGCCGAAGCGCCCGCAGACGAGGCCGCCTGGCCGCCCTGGATCGGCGAGGGAGCGTTCTGGGCATCGCCTGCGGCGCTCGGGACAGGATCAAGCGCATTGGGCTCCAAATGGGGAGTGCCGGCGGCCGGGGCCGATTCGGGTGTCCGCACGCCCTCCTGCGTCGACGGCGTCGGGTTCGGTGGCTGGGCGGCGCTGCCCGCATCTGTCTTCGCCGAGCCGCTCGTCGCGCCGCCCTCCAGCCCCCGGCTTCGCAGGTTGGCCTCGGTCCCCGACTCGAACTCACCCATCGCAAGATCGGGTCGGAACGCCGAACGGATGATTCGGGGCGTGATCGACAGCACGATCTCCGATTTCTGCACATCGTCCTGCCGGTTGCCGAACAGCGTGCCGCCGAGCGCTGGCGCATGCACGAGACCCGGCAGGCCGGTCACCGAGCGTCGATCCTCGTCGTTGATGAGTCCGGCGAGCACCTGGTTTTCACCGTCGCGCAGCCGAAGGACCGTGCTCGCGTTGCGTGTGCCGATCTCATAGGCGATGGACCCGCCCTTGGTCTGAACCTGGCGCAGGATGCTGCTGACCTCGAGGCCGACCTTGATGGCTACTTCACCGTCCGGCGATACCTCAGGCTCGACCTCCAGCTTGAGCCCCACGTCCACGTACTGCACGCTTTCGGCCACGAAGCCGGTGGAGGTGGACGTGGAGGTGATGTTGGGCACGCGCTGGCCGACCTGGATCTTGGCCTTCTCGTGGTTGCGCGAACGGATGCGCGGGTTGGCCAGCACGTTGATGTCCGACAGCGTCTCCGCTGCCTGCAGGCCCACCGGGGACACCGTGGCCGACACGGTGGAGGCGCTCAGGTTGCGCAAGTCGCTCACCGTCAGCACCCCGCTGGCGCTGCCCATGGGCGCCAGTGCCACCTGCGACGGGTACTGCACGCCCAGCTGGAGGAGCCGGGAGCGCTTGATCTCCAGGATCTCGACGTCGAGCATGACCTCAGCTTCGGGTTGATCATGCAGGGCCACGAGCCTTTCGGCCATGCGGATGGCCTCGGGCGAGTCGCGCATGAGGATCATCTTCTGCTTCTCGTCGACCACCACGTCCTTGGCCTTCAGGATGGTCTTGAGGCTGTTGGCCACCGTCTTGGGATCGGCCGACGAGAGAAAGAAAGACCGCACCGTGAGCTGCTGGTACTCACGTGATTTGGCCGGGTTGTTGGGATAGATGAGCACGGTGTTGGCATCGAGCACCCGCTGCTCCAGCTGGTTGGTCAGCAGCGTCAGCGCCACCGCGTCTGCGATCGTGCTCTTGCGAAGGAAGATCGTCGTCCGCTGGTCACCGCGCACATCCTTGTCGAGCACGAAGTTCAGCCCCGAGGACCGGGACAGCACCTCGAACACCTGCTTGAGCTGCGCGTCGCGAAACTCCAGCGACACCGGCTTGCGATAGGCCTCGGCGAGTTGGGCTTCGGCACCTGCGCGCGGCTTGCTCTGCTGCTCCAGCAACTGGGTGCGCAAGGCCAGGGCACCGGCGTGCTGCGCATCTTCAGAGAGCACCCAGCGCACACGCGACAGCGCGAGGTCCACATTGCCCTGCTTGGCGTCGTCGTGCGCCTTGGCGATCAGCTCGGCGTGCTTCCTGCCGCGCTCGATCCCGGCCAGTCCCTCCAGTGCCCGCGCGTTGCCTTCGTCGACAGACAGGACTCGGTTGTACAGCGCCGCCGCCTGCGTGTCCTGTTGCTTGCGCCGTGCTTGTTCGGCCAGGACCAGCCAGTGCTGCACCGCCTTGTCGCGAGCGGACAGGTAGCCGATGCGATAGCGCGCGTTGGTCGGCTCTGCTCGCAACGCACGCTGGTACTCCTGCAGCGCGGCCTCGGTTTGCTGGGCTTCCTGCAAGGCCTGCGCATTGCGAAAGCTGCGCTCAGCGGCGCAGCCCCCGAGCAGTAGCGTGAGGACGAAGGCGGCGGCAAGCGCCCGTTTAAGAGGCCTAGTCATGGAGGGATGCCCCGATTTGCAGGGTCTGCTTTTCGTTGAGCGGCAGGTAGATCACGGACATCACGGGAGGCGCGATCTCGACGACGCGGTACTCGCCGTCCAGCACGGCACCCGGTGTCGCGATATAGCTGGCATCGCCTTTGGCGAGATAGACCTCCCAGCTCCCGCGCTCGAACTTCTTGCCGATCACGGTGAAGGGCAATGCTGGCGCAACCGGCGCTGCGACTTGCGTGGGCTGCGAAACAGGTGCTGGGGTAGCAACCACCGGCTTGACGACGGCAAAGGCGTCGTGGCTGCCGCCGATGAAGTCGGTGCGTGGCCTCAATGCGACGATGTGCGGCTCGGAAGGCACGGGGGAAAGGTCGACGGCCAGTGCCACCACACCAGTGCGCGGCGCCGGCTCCACGACGGCATCGGCCATCGGCGGCGGGCGAAGGCGGTCGTACCCAACCAGGGCTGCACATGCGGCGAGCAGCGACAGCAGCAAAAGCAGGCGACGACGGGTGGTCATGAGCGCACCAGCAGGGTCATGTGTAAGGTCGCCTCGATGTCTGGCTGCGAGGCGCTCTCGCGCTTGATGTCGAGCTTGTCGAGCGACAGCATGGGAAATGTCCCCATCAAGCCGAAGATGAACTTCTTCATTGCGGGATACGTGCCACCCAGGGGCATGCTGATCTGCAGTCGAGAGAAGCCGCCGGCCAGGTCGAGCTCCGTCCGGTAGTCGACCTTGCTTACGCGCACGCCGGCGCGAGCCGCGTCCGACCAGATTCGCTGCATCAGGCGCTTTGCGCCGGCATCCGACGCGAGACTGCGCTCGAACGCCTGCAGCGAGTCGGTGCCTGCCGGCTCGGTCAGCGGCGCCAACCGGGCCGTGCTGCCTTGCGCCGACGCCGCGACGGCAAGCTTGCGCACGTGCACGAGTTGACGCTCCTGTGCCCCAATGAGCAGGGTCCACACAATGACTGCAGCTACCGATCCCAAGACCAGCAGCAGCTTCCACGGGCCGATCTGCCCCAGCCACAGCTCCGTACGCAAACGCAGCGTGCTCATGGCGCCGCCTCCCACCTGACCTCGAAAGTCGCCTGCTTGCGGGCGCCCGCGGCGTCGGCCAGCTGTTCCTGCCGCACGGGCCGTGCGCGCGTGAACGGCGCGGTGCTAGACAGCGTGGTCATGAAGTCGAGAAGCGGGGCCATGTCGTCGGCTTGCGCCGTCAACAGAACCACACGGTCCGCCGGACGCGGCTCGACCCGCATGAGCGCCACGCCGGACGGGAGTGCCGTCTCGACTGCCGCCAGGATCGACGGCCACGGAACGTTCAAGGAACCGATCGCCTCGTTGACCGCCTTCACGCGCTCTTTGTCCGGCACCGGGCGCTGCGGAGCCGGCACGGTGGCTCGCGCCATCTCCTCCTGGCGGTGCCGCGCGAGCTGAGCCTGCACTGCATCGAGTGCCTGTTGCTGGCGTAGCGCGCGGTAGCTACCAGACGCGAGCAGCAGCAGCACCGCGATGAGCCCGACCCACACGGGAAGCGAGGGACCACGAGGCGCCGCGAAATCGATGTCCCGGAAGTTCACGCCACCTCCTGCGCGCCCCACAGCGCCATGCTGTCCGCACTCGTCACTGGGCCGCAGCCGGCAAGCGCGGTGGCATGGCCGTGCGGCACGGCCATGCCACCGACCCAGACGGGCGCGGACTGGTCCGGCACATCGAGGTGCGCCCGTGCACGCGCCAGCAGGTCAGCCAGAGGTTGTTGCGCGTCCTGCAGGCGCAGGGCCCGCGCAAACCGGCATTGGTTATTGCTGACGTAGCCGACGCTGGCCCAGGCAGCGTGGCTGGTAATGATCCAGTGATCGCCGCGCCGCGTTTCGCGACGGAGGCGCGATGCCCAGGCGGTCCAGTGAGGCCGGATCGATGCAACGGTCACGCCGGCCGCTTGCGCCTCGGCACCAATGTGCTCCAGCAGGTCGGCATCCATGCCGACCACCACATCGGACTGCGCGCTGGGCGAAGCGTGATGTCGCAACGCCCAGCGCCGGGCATCGCCGAACATCGCATCGAAACGCTGACGCATCGCGGCGACCAGTTCGCCGCGATGGCGTATGCCTCGCGGGCGCTGCATCACGAGGTAGCGGCAGTAGGCGTCGGAAACGACGATGGCCACGCACCCTTTTCCGCGGCCCGCGACTTGCATCGCCTCCTTCACGGACGGCAGCGATGCGGCCGTCGCCTCCCCTCGCAGGTCATACACCTGCACGTCTTCAGGCCCGACCAGCAGGCCATAAGCGAGCTTCAAGAACACGGACCTACCCCTGCATGGTGACGCGTAGCACTTCGTCGAGCGTGGTCTGGCCTTGCAAGGCCAACTGCAACGCGGCTTCGCGCAGCACCCGTGTGCCGCCCCGCCGGGCCTCGGCCTTGATGCCGCTGATCGGTGCCTTGTTGACGATCATTTCGCGCAGTGCATCGTTGAGCACGAGGATCTCGGCGATGGCCACGCGCCCACGGTAGCCCGTGCCGCGGCAATCACCGCAGCCCACTCCACATCGCCACTGCGCTTGCACCAGCTGCTCGGCCGTGAGGCCCAGCGCCTGAGCCTGCTCCAGGCTCGGGGAGCATGGCTCGGAGCAGTTGCGGCAGATGGAGCGAACCAGGCGCTGGGCCCACACGCCGTTGAGGGCAGAAGTCAGCGCATGGGGATCGATGCCCATGTGCGAGAAACGCTGGAATACGTCGAACACGCTGTTGGCGTGCACTGTCGAGAGCACCAGGTGACCCGTGAGCGCCGACTGGACTGCGATCTCGGCAGTTTCCGAATCGCGGATCTCGCCCACCATGATGCGGTCGGGATCGTGCCGCAGGATCGAGCGCAATCCGCGCGCGAACGTGAGGCCCTTCTTTTCGTTGACGGGAATCTGCAGCACGCCGGGGAGCTCGTACTCGACCGGGTCTTCGATCGTGACGACCTTGTCCTGGCCTGTCAGGGTCTCGGAGATGGCCGCGTACAGGGTGGTCGTCTTGCCGCTGCCCGTGGGCCCGGTAACGAGCAGCATGCCGTAGGGTTCGGCAGCCAGGCGTCGCACCAGCTTCAGCGAGGCGCCGTCGAAACCCAGCAGGTCGAGCGTGAGCTTGCCTCCGGCCGACACGATCTGCCGCTTGTCCAGGATGCGCAGCACCGCATCTTCGCCGTGAATGCTCGGCATGATGGACACTCGCAAATCCGTTGTGCGGCCGCCTACCGACACCCGGAAGCGGCCGTCCTGAGGGATGCGTCGCTCGGCGATGTCCAGCTCGGCGAGCACCTTGATGCGCGAGATGGCCTGCTCGGCGACGTCTACACCAGGCACCTGGGCGGCGGTGTTCAACACGCCGTCGATGCGGTACTTGACTTCCATGCCCTGCGGCGTCGATTCGAAATGCACATCGCTCGCGCCGGCCTTGAGGCTGTCATAGAGCATCGAATTGACGAGACGCACCACCGGGCTCGCGTCCTCCGCGATCGTCACCAGCGAAATTTCCTCGCCCCGGTGCTCCACAGCCGCGGGCGAACTCCCGCCCTCCCCTGGCGCATCGACAGCTCGCGCATCGAGTTCCGCCCGCGCCAGCAGCGCCTTCAGGTCGCCCTCGGTCGCCAGTGCCAACACAGTGCCGCCGGGCAGCACGTTTTCCAGCCAGTTCAGCAGATCCATGTCGAACGGATCGGCCACGGCCATCATCGCCCGCCCATGGACACGCAGCCCGATGCAGTGGCGTTGCAAGGCGGCAGGCAGCGCAACGACGGAGAAGTCGGTCTCGGCTGCGATCAGCTCGGCGGTTTCGAGAAAGGGATACCGCAGTCCCCGGGCGAGCCGACGCATGGCCTCGCGCGGGTCGGTGCCCGCGCACTCCAGCCACGAGGTCAGCATCGGGACGCCACTGCTTGCGGCATGGCGCCGCGCGTCCTGCAGGAGCCGGTGGAACTCCTGGACCTCGGCCAGCGCGTCGTTCACGCTCAACGAAAGCTCCCCGCGAGGTCGAAGATGGGCATGTACAGCAGGATCACGATGCCGCCGATCACGATGCCGATGACTGACATGAGGATCGGCTCGAAGGTGCGCGAGAAACGATCGACCCACCGGCCGAGTTCGTGGTCGTGGTAGCGCCCGGCGCGCACGAACAGGTCTCCCATGCGACCGGTGCCCTCGCCCGCCCTCAGCAGGCGAGCCGACACGGGCGTCGTGAGGTGGTGGCGTTCGAGTGACGCGCTGATCGGTGCGCCATGCCGTAGCGCCTGCACCGCGCCATCCAGGTTCGAACGGTGCACACCGCTCACGACGCCTTGTGACAGGGTCAGCGCCTGCACGATCGGCATGCCGCCGTTGAGCAGCGTGCCCAGCGTGAGGTACAGCCGCGACAGACGGAACAGGTGGATACGCAACGCAATGCCGGGCAGCAGCGCGGCCAAGCGTTCGAGACCGCCAGTTCGATGTGCATGCAGGCACCAGGCCACCAGCCCGGCGAGGAGCACCAGGCAGGCCAATGCGAGCTGGAGGCCGTGCCGCGTTGCGAAGGCGCCCCACTCCAACAACAACGCCGAGAAGTACGGCAGCTCGCGGCCCGCCCCGCGATACACCGACGCGAAGCGCGGCACCACGAAGGCCAGCAGGAACACGATCACTGCACCACCCACCGAGAAGAGGATGGACGGGTAGATGAGCGCGCTCGTGACCTTGTTGCGCAGGGCATCGAGCCGGCCGCTGTAGTCGAGGTAGCGCGCCAGCGCACCATGGAGATCGCTGGTCTTCTCTGCCGCCCGGATCAGCCCCACGTACAGCGGCGGGAAGCAATGCGGCATCTTTTCGAGCGCGGCCGAGAAGGTGTGTCCCTGCCGCAGCAGCTTGACGAGTTCCCGGTAGATGACCGCTGCTTCGGTGGTGCGCTGCGCCTGGGCCAGCGTATCGACGGCTTCCACCACGGACAGACCTGCATCCAGCAATTCGGCCAGTTCCTCGGAGAACAAGCCTAGGTCGAAGTGGCGTGCGCGCGTCCAGCCTATACGCAGCCCGCGCACCGATAGCACCTCCATTTGCTGCTCAAGTGCCATGGTGCGCGCGTCGTCAGCCGTTGCCGCCTCCACGGTCAACGACTCGACAACGCCGCGCCGAAGCCCCCTCACTTCGAACTTCATTGCGGCCGGGTGCTTTGTGATCTCAGTTGCTCAGGTCGGCGTCTTCGCCGGTCCCGCCGGGGCTTCCGTCACGCCCGTGGGAAACGATGTCGAAATCGGGATGATGGGTACCGGGTCTCTTGTAGACGTAGGGGTGTCCCCAGGGATCGGGCGGCACTTCCTTTTGCAGGTATGGGCCGTTCCACTTGGGCGAGTCAGGCGGGCGGGTCACCAGCACCTGCAACCCCTGTGCGGTCTCCGGAAACTTGCCGGTGTCGAGCCGGTACGACTCGAGAGCACGCGAGAAGGCCTCGATCTGTGCCTTGGCTGTGGTCACCTCGGACTTGCTCACATTGCCGAAGAGACGCGGGCCAACGAAGGCCGCGAGTAACCCGATGATGGCCACGACCACCAACAGCTCCAGCAGCGTGAACCCCTCTTGATATCGTCGTTTTGTAGTCGCTTGCATCGAAGCATCAGACAGATGC
Organism: uncultured Burkholderiaceae bacterium; assembly: GCA_966251135.1. Lineage (GTDB taxonomy): Bacteria > Pseudomonadota > Gammaproteobacteria > Burkholderiales > Burkholderiaceae_C > Albitalea. The sequence goes on along the minus strand of CBINKC010000052.1, from coordinate 3,121 downwards.
GGCCGCCCGACGCGGCTCAGCGCCCGAGTCTAGCCGCAGGATTCACCAAGGTCCTGCTCGCGTCCCCCCCACCTTGGGTGGGGCACAAGGCCGGGTAGACAGCACCGGCCCTGCGCTTAGCATGCCGCCATGGGAAAAGTGATGCTCACATGGGAGGCGGGGGCGTACCTGGGCCATGAGGTGAAGGTCACCTCCGCGGCCCTGATGCTCAAAGGCGCTGGACACGAGGTGGTTATCTACGCACCCCATGGCACGGCTGCCAACAGCGCGGCGCAACGGGCCGGTGTTCGATGGGAGAACGTCCGGGCTCAGCCCCAGGAGCCGGGGCCATCGCCCGGTGTTGCATGGAGGTCGCGCGCCACATCGCTGTGGAACGTGGGTTTCCATTCGCATGCGGTCGTGCGCGACCGCCTGCTCGCCTGGGACGCGATCCTGGAGCGAGAGCAGCCCGACCTGACGCTGTTGCAAGCCGCGCCCTATGCCCAGGTAATGGCTCGGCTGGCCTGCTACCGATCCGTCGAGTTCGGCATTGGCTTCGATGTGCCCCCGAATGCCTCACCCTTTCCTCCCTTCCGGCACACGGAGGACTTCTCGGCATTGCACGCGTTGCAGTTGGAGCAGCGCATCCTGCTGCACATCGCGAAGGTGTTCCGAACGGCACCAGGAGACGGCTGCTTGTACGAGATGGTGTCGGGCAACACGCGACTGGTTACCTCTTTGCCCGAGCTTGATCACTACGACGGCTGCGGGGATGCGACGCGGCAGTTCGTGGGGCCCTTGCCGGTAATGGATGGCGGCAAGGAGCGTCCGCAGTGGCGCGAACGCAAGCCTCGCGTCCTGGTCTACGTGCGTGCGCCGCTGTGCGACTCGGCCGCACTGCTGCGTGCCTTGGCCAAGGTACGCGTCGAGTCCGTCGTGGTGTGCATCGGCGCAGATGACGCCACCCGCGCGCTGGCGCACAAGCTCGGCATCCGGCTCTTTACGTCGCCCATTACGTTCACTGATTTGCTCCCTACTGCGGACCTGGTCGTGTCGCATGGCGGCGGGCTGATGGCGGAGGCTCTGGTGCGCGGGTGCGCCTGCTTGGCCATGCCTTCGCACTACGAGCAGTTCATGACATCTGGCACCCTGCAGCGCCGCCGCCTGGGCGTGAACGTGAACCCTGCCGAGCCGCGCCTGTACGAGCCCGCCTTGCGGCATGTGCTGAACGACAAGGAAATTCGCCGGCAGGCCAAGACCATGGGCGAGCGATACCGCCACATGCGCGCACAGCCAGGAGCCGAGTTCCTGGCCGCAGTGGAGGCTGCGATGGAACAGGCACAAAAGGAAACCCGCCAATGACCCACACCGATCCTGACGCGCAGACCTCGGGGCGCCATGATCTCCTGATCCTGCACGGCGCCAACGGCTGCCGCGCGGAGATGAAGCCCTGGCGCGATGCGCTTGGCGTCGACTTCAAGGCGCACACCGTCAACCTGGCAGGACACGGCGGACGTGAGTTGCCCGAGCGCTTCACGATGCAGGTGTACGTGGATGACCTGCTCGGCCAGATGGATGCGCTTGGGCTGCGGCACCCGGTGGTCTGGCTCGGTTACAGCTTCGGTGGGGTCGTGGCGCTGTATCTGGCGCGCCACCATCCGGAGCGGGTGGCGGCCGTGGTGGCCGTCGCCACGCAATGGATTTACGACGACGAAGCCGTACGTCATGTGACGCACCTGCTGCAGGTACCCCGGCTCACCGCGCTGGCACACCGGCGCGAGCACCTGAAGCGCGTCCAGTATCCGAACGACTGGCGCGTGCTGGTGGAGAAGCTGAACGCCATGTTCAGCGGGTTCCGCGACGCGCCGCCGTTGACGGCCGCGGATCTGCAGCAGATCGACTGCCCCTGCCTGGTGTTGTCCGGTTCTTCCGATCCACTGGCGGGGCCGGACGAGATGGTCGCCCTGCATCGCCACTTGCGCGGCAGCGAGATTGCGCTGTACCAGGGCCCGGCCCATCCGGCCGACAGAATTCCGGTCGGCGGTCTGCAGCGGGCAGTGGCGAAATGGGCGGCGAGGCGCTTGCCTGCTTAGGAGGATGGCATGGGTTGAACCGAGCTCAGCGTGCCCAGCGGAGATGGGAGCCGCTCCCCCCGTTGAGGCGCGGCCGGCGCATCCCGGCCGGCATTCTTCCCCGTTCGATTGGGGCCCTCAATGCGGTGCATTGAACCTTTGTATTGGCATGGGAGAAGGCGTTGGACTACGGTCCATGTGTGCTGCCTGCGGCGCGGGCGGCCATTCCCTTCCTTCTGCGAACAAGGAGAGTGTGATGGGCTTGAAAGGATCCAAGACCGAGCAGAACCTGAAGGACGCGTTCGCGGGCGAATCCCAGGCCAATCGCCGGTACCTTTACTTCGCGAACAAGTCAGACATCGAGGGGCAGAACGACATCGCCGCACTGTTCCGATCCACGGCGGAGGGCGAGACCGGCCACGCCCACGGTCACCTGGAGTTTCTTGAGGCGGTCGGTGACCCTGCCACGGGTCTGCCCATCGGCGGTACGCGCGACAACCTCAAGTCGGCGGTGGCGGGCGAGACGCACGAGTACACCGACATGTATCCGGGCATGGCCAAGCAGGCGCGTGAGGAGGGTTTCGACGAGATCGCAGACTGGTTCGAAACACTGGCCAAGGCCGAGCGTTCACACGCCAACCGCTACCAGAAGGCGTTGGACGCCTTGGTCGACTGAACGGCGCACGCGCTGGTCCGAGAGGGGCTTCTCGCCCCTTTCGTTCATGGAATCCGGATTGCCCCGCCGGGGGTGCCACGTTCGCCTGACCGACCGTAGGGGACACCATGATCCGTGAAGGCAGCCTCGAAGCGCCCACGCGCCACGCCATCCACTGGAGAAGCCCCAGCTATCACGACGAAGCGGAGTGCTTCAAGGATCTGGAGCGCGTGTTCGACATCTGCCATGGCTGCCGGCGGTGCGTGAGCTTGTGCCATGCCTTTCCGACGCTATTCGATTTGGTTGACGCTACGGCGGACGGCGAAGTGCACGGGATCGACAGCAAGGACTACTGGAAGGTCGTCGACCAGTGCTACCTGTGCGACCTGTGCTACATGACCAAGTGCCCCTACGT
>CBINKC010000051.1:0-27122 GCA_966251135.1 uncultured Burkholderiaceae bacterium | reverse complement strand
CCGAGGGCGAATCCGCTGGCCCATAAGCACCGCTCAGTGCGAAACACTGCACTAGAACATGCGCACTTGCGACGGATCGGGCGCAATGGCGATCTGCTTCACGCCCTGGATGCTGTTGTTGAGCAGGTTGATGGTCGCGCCGCGAGCGTCGGTCTGCGCGACGGCGTACTTGCCATTGACGAACGATGAGTTCACCACCGTGATATCGATATCGAACTCCTTGCCACCGTTCGTCCGGAACGCCTTTCCGAAGTCTTCGGCAGTGAAGCCCTCCACCAGGATGGAGCCTCCGGCATTGAGTTGGAAGATCTTGTCATTGGCGTTGAAGGCCCCACCGCCAATCACATGGACATTGCCTTGCGCCTTGAGGGTGAACGCGTCTTCCCCCACGTCGCGCCACCACACGTCTTGCAAAGTGGCGTCGCCGTACGCATGAATCCCGTCAGCACCGGACACCTGCACGTTAACGAGCGTGGCGCCAGGCTCAAGGCGGAAGATCGGCTTCTGCCCTTCCGACTGACCTCCGTCCCCGAGAGCCGTACCGGCGACGAAGTGCATGCCCTGCCCGTCGAACACCTCGCCTGCCTTCACCACGATCGTCTCGTTGACGACCTTCTCGCCGTTCGGCGCGGGCAGTTGGCCGGGCGTGATGCCCAACGGCCCGCCCGAACCTGCGGGGCCGTAGGAGCCCGGCTGACCGTAGGACATCGGGCCAGGCGAGCTTCCGGTAGAGGGAGTCCCGCGGTTTTGCGGCGTCGCCGCGCCGCTGGATCCGCCCGACGCACCGGGCGGGTTTGATGGGCCGGCGGAGTGTTTGCCCGAACCGCACTTTCCCGGGCCTTCCGACCCGCCCATGTGACCCGACTTCTTCGCGCCGCGTCCGAAGAACTGGCTGAAGGGATCGAACTCTTCGGAGTCGCCCACAGGCGAGAACCCGCCACCCCCGCCAGGGCCTCGGTGGCCGCCGGCACCACCGGGGCCGCCCATGCCGCTGAAGCACCCCATGCCACCGAAGCCGTGGAATCCGCCCATGGGGTGGCGCTCGCCCTGATGACCGTGCTCTCCTTGGGTTGAGCGATGCCCCGCGTGCCGGCCCAGCATGTCCTGCCAGTCCTTGACGGCCAGAGAGTGCTTCGAACCCAAGCCGCCTCCACCACATCGGCCCTCGGACGGCTCCTGCTGCACGCCGGAATCATCACGAGATGCATGACTTGGGCAGTTCCCCCAGGACTTCGCATCGAACATGCTCATGAGGCAGCTCCATTCAACCTGACCAGCAGGTTCGCCAAGGCTCCACGCTGGATGCCGCTGGTATGCATCGGGGCATACCCGAGGCGAGCTGATTCAGTCACAAACGGAACCGGGCAGACCGTGGTGCCGCTTTCGACCGCAGCGGCCTTGAAACGGGTCATTCAAGCCCGACGGTCACCCCACGCGCCGGGTCACAGCCCATCCGAGGCAAGATCGTGCCGCGCATGAGCAAGGCCCGGAGCGATCGTCCTTGCAGGACCGAACGCCACGGGCGCATGACCCGTGCTCACCACGAACTGGAGCAGACGATGAGCGACGATTTCTTCACGCCCCCGCCCTTCAAGCCCGACGAGGCCTTGGTGCAGCTCAAACGAATGCTGCGCGAGCTCCGGCCACTGGCCGAGCGCGGTTCGGGCTTCGAGCTTGCCGGCCAACCGATCGTTCAACTGCAGCGCGAAGACAGCGCGCTGGTCGTACAACTCGCCAAGCATCCGGCGCGCACGCCGCAGTGGGAACGCCTGGTGCTCACGAGCAGCGCCGACGTGCGCCGCTGCGTGGACGAGGTGAAGAAACGCCTGACGCAGTGGACCGAGGACTGAACCGAGGACCGAGAGTGGCAGCAGGCTTCGCGTCGATCTGGCATGCCGTGCCCGCCTGGCATGGCGCTCGCTAGCCCCTCCTGCATCGGGCCCGGCAAGCGGGTTCGGACACATCGCGCCGCGACTGGCGGCGGATGCAGATGCGGGAATACACATGACTGACAAACATCGTCAACGCCCACTGCGCGCACCCCAAGGCTTCCTGCCCAACTGGGTGCTGGTGCTGCTGGCCACCGGCGCCATCGTGCTCGTCGGCTTCGCCCGCTCATTGCTTTAGGGCCTGTCAACACGACGATGCCAGACGCTTTGCCGCCAGAAGGCCGCGAGCTGTGCAGTGTTTGACACTACAGGAAGGTCGCGCCGACCTGGAACAGCTTCTCCACGTCGAGCACCATCCGCTTGTGAGGAACGAACACGATCACGTGGTCGTCGCTTTCGATGACGGTGTCGTGATGAGGGATGATGACCCGCGCCTCCTCGCCTTCCCCGCGCACGATGGCGCCGATTTGCGCGCCCTCGTTCAGCGGCAATTCCCCCACGGGCCGCCCCACCACCCGCGATGACCGGCGATCGCCGTGCGCCACCGTCTGCAGCGCCTCGGCCGCGCCGCGGCGCAGGCTGTGCACCGCCTCCACGTCGCCACGGCGCACATGCGCGAGCAGCTCGCCGATCACGGTCTGCGCCGGTGCCAGCGCGATGTCGATCTGCGTGCCCTGCACCAGGTCGGCATAGGCGCGGCGGTTGAGCAACGCCAGCACGCGCCGCGCGCCCATGCGCTTGGCCAGCAGGCAGGCCATGATGTTGTCCTCGTCGTCGCTGGTGAGCGCGAGGAAGAGGTCGACATCGCGCACGTTCTCTTCCTCCAGCAACTCCTCGTCCGTGCTGTCGCCGTGGAGCACGAGCGTGTCGGCCGGCAGCTGGGTGACGAGGTACTCGCAGCGCCGCGCATCCAGCTCGATGAGCTTCACGCGGTACTGCCCGCGCAGCTCGCGGGCCAGGCGCAGGCCCACGCGGCCGCCGCCGGCGATCATCACCCTCCTCACCGGCGGGTCGCGCCGGCGCAGCGTGTCGAGCACGCGGCGGATGTCGCGCGTGGCCGCGAGCACGAAGACCTCGTCGCCCGGCTCGATGCGCGTGTCGCCGTCGCACAGCACCTGCTGGTCCATGCCGCGTTCGTCGGTGCGGTAGATGGCGACGATGCGCATGTCCACACCCGGCACCAGTTGCCGCAGCTCCGAGATGGCATGCCGCACCATGGGCCCGCCGCTGAAGGCCCGCACCGCGATCAAGCTCACGCGCCCCTGAGAGAACTGCAGCACCTGCAGGGCCTCGGGATACTCGATCAGCTTGCTGACATAGCGCGACACCGAGGCCTCCGGGCAGATCACCGAGTCCACCGCGAAGCCGGCACGCGCCATGAGCGGGCTGTCTTGCGGGAACTCCTGCGACCGCACGCGGGCGATGGTGGTCGGGATGTTGAACACGTCGTGCGCCACCTTGCACGCCACGAGATTGGTCTCGTCCAGCGGCGCGCAGGCGATGAGCATGTCCGCATCGGCCGCGCCCGCGGCCTCCAGGATCGAGGGCTGGATGCCGTTGCCGGTGATGCCGCGCAGGTCCAGCCGGTCCTGCAGCGCGGCCAGGCGCTGCGGATCCGTGTCGATCACGGTGATGTCGTTGCGCTCGGTGACCAGGCTCTCGGCCACGCTCTCGCCCACGCGGCCGGCGCCGAGGATGATGATGTTCATGGCGGCATTCCTCGGCGCGGGCGCCGTCAGGGCGACGGCATCGCCGGGCCGGGCACGAAGACGTCGGAGTAGAAGTGGTGCGGATCGAGCCCGCGCTCTTCGACGCAGGCCTTGCGCACCGCGGGGAAGGGAACGATGAAGCGCACCTGCTTGCCCGGTTGCGCCCACACCCGGCCCGCAAAGCCGAGCGCACATGCCGCGGTCAACACCCCGCGGCGGGTGCGCGAGGCACGGAGCGGCCGCCGTGCCCGGCGCAAACCGTCGGCCTCCTTCAGACCAGCTCGACCGCCATCGCCGTCGCTTCGCCTCCGCCGATGCACAGCGACGCGACGCCTTTCTTCAGCCCACGCTGGCGTAGGGCACCAAGGAGCGTGACGACGATGCGCGCACCGCTCGCCCCGATGGGGTGGCCCAGCGCCACCGCGCCGCCGTGCACGTTGACGATCTCGTGCGGCAGCTTGAACTCTGCCATGGCGGCCATGGTGACGGCGGCGAAGGCCTCGTTGACCTCCCACAGGTCCACGTCCTTGGCCGCCCAGCCGGTTTTCTTGAGCAGCTTGTCGATGGCCCCCACCGGCGCGGTGGTGAACCAGTTCGGCGCCTGCGCATGGATGGTATGGCCGACGATGCGCGCCACCGGCTTGCACCCCAGCTTGGCCGCCGTCGATTCGCGCATCAGCACCAGCGCCGCCGCACCATCGGAAATAGACGACGAGGTGGCCGCGGTGATGGCGCCGTCCTTCTTGAAGGCGGGCTTGAGGCCCGGGATCTTGTCGAGCTTGGCCTTGAAGGGCTGCTCGTCGAGCTTCACCACCGTATCGCCCGCCTTGCCCGTCAGCGTGACGGGGGCGATCTCCCAGGCGAAGCTGCCGTCCTCGTTGGCCTTCTTGCTGCGCTCGGTGGATGCAATGGCGAAACGGTCCATGGCCTCGCGGCTGAACTGGTACTTGGCCACGCACTCCTCGGCGAACACGCCCATCGCCTTGCCCACCCCGCCCGGCAGCTTCTCGTAGGCGTCTTCCAGGCCGTCGAGCGCCATGTGGTCGTACAACTGCGTCATGCCGTACTTGACGCCCTTGCGCACGAAAGTCAGGTGCGGCGCGTTGGTCATGCTTTCCATGCCGCCGGCCACGATGATCCCCGCGGAGCCGGCCACGAGCATGTCGTGGGCGAACATCATGGTGCGCATGCCCGAGCCGCACATCTTCGACAGCGTCACGGCACCGGCCGACTGCGGCAGCCCCGCGCCGAGCGCTGCCTGGCGCGCCGGTGCCTGGCCCTGCCCAGCCATGAGGCAGTTGCCCAGCAGCACCTCATCGACGGCATCGCCCGTGATGCCGGCGCGCTCAATCGCAGCCTTCACGGCGACCGCGCCGAGCTGGTGCGCGGCCAACGACGATAAATCTCCGAGCAGGCCGCCGATCGGCGTGCGGGCGGCGGAAACGATGACGACGGGTTCGGACATGGCGAGATCCTGGTCGAAACAAGGGGACGGGAAGGAAGGGACGTCGAACTCTGCTTGATGATGCACCCGGCACGCGGAAGTGGCGCCTGCAGAACGTCAATTGGCGACCGGCATGTGCGGTTAGCGCGCTGCCTTGTGCTGCGTACCAAGGTTATCTCCCTGCACCAAGCCATGCCGCCCAAGCTATAGCTAGTGCTCTGCGCGGAACAAAGCGTCATGAAGACCGCGGCACGGGTCGCCTGCCGTTGTTGCGCCGCTTGCGCAGGGGCCCACCCTGAGTCGCGGCACGCCTAGTCAGGCGACCCGTGCTGCGGTCTTCGAACCATCGGCTCGCTTCGGACAGGTCGCTGACGCTTTGTCCCGCGCAGAGCACTAGTGCAGTGTCCACACTATGTGGAACTTATGGGCCGGCAAGGGCCATGCCCCCGGCCCGAGGGGATGTCCAACGCATCGCCCGGCCCGACAATTCGGGCGATTGCCGCCCTTCCGGGGCAATGCGGTACTAGGAGCCTCAATGAGAAACGTCGATAAGCGCGTGCGTCGCGCCGCCGTTGCAGCCGCCTTGGCTGGCATGGCAGCCACTGCACACGCCGGTGAGTTCACCTGCCTGACCGGCAGCTTCAATGACTGCGCCCTTGCGACGTCATCGCTGTCGTGGGCCTGGAACGGTTTGGACTTCACCATTGCCAATGCCGGCGGCGGATATGTCTCTGAGGTCTACTTCGATCTTGCGGCCGGTATGAACGTCTCCTTCCTAGGCGGCAGCGGCGGCACCGTGAACTTCTCTCTGGGTGCCTCACCGGGGAATCTGCCGGGCGGCAACAACATAAGTTTCGTCGCCGATGCCGCCTTCGACTCCGACGCTGCCGGCCAGCCCCACCGAGGTATCGATGCGGGCGAAGCAGCGACCTTCCGCATCGCGGGCGCGGACATCGGCAGCTTCGACGAGGGCGCGTTGGCCGCGGGTGTGCATGTGCGCAGCCTGCTGAATAACAGCGCCAGCCTGGTCACAATTGCGACGCCGGTCCCCGAGCCCGAGACCTACGCGATGATGGTGCTCGGCCTGGGCATGATCGGTTGGTCCATCCGCTCGCGCCGCAAGGCCTGATCCTCCACCGCAAGAAGGGCCCCGCGATGCGAGGCCCTTCTCTTCTATTCGTCGGAACAAGCGTCACGCAGTGCGGCGACCCTGTTGACCGCTGATCTTTGTAGCAAGCGCCACCTGCTGGTGGACGACCGTGGCGTCCCGCTGTCGCTCGTCGTGACGGAACCAACGTCCACATGCAAGCGACTTGACGACGTGCTCAGCCATCGTCACAAGCGAAAAGACCCTTCGCATCGGCGAAGTGAACATCTGTGCGCCGATGTCGGGTACCGGGGCGAGAGCGCCTTCGCACCATCGAGGGCCACGGCCACACCCCGCATGTCGTTGATCGGCGCACCGAAGCTGACATGCAGCGCGAGACCCGAACAAGAAGGCGCTGCACTGGCCCGATGGATTTATCGTCCTGGCCAACGCAAACCGCAGCGATGCCCAATGGCATCGCGAGGATATGCAACGCTGCCTCCGGCGGGCGAAGTCGCGGCTCCATAGGTGCCGATCAGTGCGAAAACGCTGTGCCATAGGGGTCAAACACTGCACCAGGCCCTGAACCGCCGTGCGGGGTCGTACGGAAACACGTCGTACACGTAGCCCGCCTGGATGCGCTCCTTGTGGCGCTGCCAGAAGCCGGCGTCGAGCAGGTCGGCGTGGTGCCTCATGAACACCTCGCGGATCACCGGATTGCCCAGCAGGAAAGGCGCGAAGGTCTCCGGGAACACGTCCTTCGGGCCAACGCGGTACCAGACCTCGCTCGACAGTTCGTCCTCCTCGGTGGGCGCCGACGGCACGCGCCGGAAGTTGCACTCCGTGAGGTACTCGATCTCGTCGTAGTCGTAGAAAACGATCTTGCCGTGGCGCGCGACGCCGAAATTCTTGAACAGCATGTCGCCCGGGAAGATGTTGGCCGCGACCAGATCCTTGATCGCGTTGCCGTACTCGATCACCGCGCGCTCGGTCTGCTCGCGCGTGGCGTCTTGCAGGTAGATGTTGAGCGGCACCATGCGGCGCTCGATGTACAGGTGCCGGATCACGAGGTCGTCGCCATCCTCCTCGATGAGGCTGCCGCAATGGCGCTTGAGCTCCTCGATCAAATCCTCCTCGAAGCGGGCGCGAGGGAACGCCACGTTCGAGTATTCGAGCGTGTCGGCCATGCGGCCCACGCGGTCGTGCGTCTTCACCAGGAAATACTTGCCCTTGATGATCTCCCGCGTCATGCCTTCCTTCTGCGGCGGGTAGCTGTCGCGGATGACCTTGAAGACGAAGGGGAACGACGGCAGGTCGAATACCAGCATGACCATGCCCTTGATGCCCGGCGCGACGCGGAAGCGGTCGCTCGAATGACGCAGGTGATAGAGGAAGTCGCGGTAGAAGAGGTTCTTTCCCTGCTTGTGCAGGCCCAGCGCGCTGTAGATCTCGGAACGCGGCTTGCGCGGCATGAGGGAGCGCAGGAACTGCACATACGCGGAGGGCACTTCCATGTTCACCATGAAGTAGGCCCGCGCAAAGCTGAACACCATTTGCAGGTCATCCTCGCCGAACAGCACGGCATCGATGACGAGTTCGCCTTGCGGCGTGTGCAGGATGGGCAGCGCGAAAGGCAGCTCCCAGAAGCCGTTGATCACCTTGCCCACCGCGTAGGCGCCCTTGTTCCGGAAGAACAGGCTCGACAACACCTGGATCTGGAAGTTGGCGCGCGGGCGGAACTCGCCCAGCTGCACCATCACCGCGGCCAGCACCTGGTCGATGTCGCGGTCAAGGTCCTCAAAGGGCCGCTGCAACTGGAAGTTGTGGACGATGCGCAGCAGGGTGTCGCGCAGCGTCTCGGGCGTGGGGTAGTAGGCGCGGTAGGTGGGCAGCGAGGCGGGCTCGTCGTTCTCGATGTATTCGGTCGAGATCGCCGGCCGCACGAAGATGAAATCGTTGTTGAAGTAGCTGCGGTGCAGGATCTTCGTGGTGACCGAGTTGAAGAACGTCTCGGCCAGTTCGGGCTGGTGGTGGTTGGTGAGCAGGCCGATGTAATGCAGCTTGACCTGCTGCCAGGTGTCCATCGACAGCGAGCCCGCGTTGAACTCCTTCTGGAGCCGCTCCGCGCCCTCATCCACGCGCTTGTCGTAGAACTCGATGCGGTCGCGCTGCGCGTGCTGCTGGCCGTGCCAGTCGGCCCGCTCGAAGCGTTCCTTCGCCGCCGCGCTCGTCTCGCGAAAGAGCTGGTAGTGGCGGTTGAATCCCTCCAGCATGGCCTGGGCGATGTCAAAGGCGCGGCTGTCGCTGAGCGCGCGGGGGAACATCGCCACGTGACGCATCACCCGACCTTCGCCGCGTGCTCGTAACGCCGGTACACGGCGGCCAGCGCCCGCTCGTAGGCGGCGGGCACCTCGTCCGCGTGCGACACCGTCATCGAGAGATCCTCCAGCAGGCCGTTGTGCAGCCCGTACACCCAGCCGTGGACCACCAGTTCCTGCCCGCGCTGCCAGGCGTCTCGCGCGATGGTGGTCTGGCACACGTTGAGCGCCTGCTCCACCACGTTCAACTCGCACAGCGCGTTCACCCGCTGCTGCGGCGGCAGGCTGTCGAGCCAGGCCTGGTGGCGGTTACGCACGTCCTGCACGTGGCGTATCCAGTTGTCGGCCAGCCCGATGCGCGTGTCGTGCAGTGCTGCCGCCACGCCCCCGCAGTTGGAGTGGCCGACCACGATGATGTGCCGCACCTTGAGCACATCGGTAGCGAACTGGATCACTGACAGGCAGTTGAGGTCAGAGTGCACCACCACGTTGGCCACGTTGCGGTGCACGAAGAGTTCGCCGGGCAGCAAACCGACCAGTTCATTGGCCGGCACGCGGCTGTCGGCGCACCCGATCCACAGGTACTGGGGTGCCTGCTGCTTGAGCAGCGACGTGAAGAAGCCGGGCTTCTGTTCCTCGGTCGTCCTGGCCCACGCGCGGTTCTTCTGGAGCAGTTCAGCGAGCGGTTTCGTCATGGCCCGGCAGTGTACGCAGCGGCCGGGCTGGAGGCGCTCAGAGGGTCTCGGTGAACAGCTCGCGGCCGATGAGCATGCGGCGGATCTCCGAGGTGCCCGCACCGATCTCATAGAGCTTGGCGTCGCGCCACAGCCGCCCCAGCGGGTAGTCGTTGATGTAGCCGTTGCCGCCGTACACCTGGATGCCCTCGCCAGCCATCCAGGTGGCCTTCTCGGCGCACCACAGGATCACCGAGGCGCAATCCTTGCGCACGCGCCGCACGTGCTCGGCACCCAGGCGGTCGAGGTTGCGACCCACCGTGTAGCAGAAGGCCCGCGCGGCCTGCAGCACGGTGTACATGTCGGCCACCTTGCCCTGGATCAGCTGGAACTCGCCGATGCTCTGGCCGAACTGCTTGCGGTCGTGGATGTAGGGCACCACCTCGTCCATCACCGCCTGCATGATGCCGATGGGCCCGGCCGCGAGCACCGCACGCTCGTAGTCGAGCCCGCTCATCAGAACCCGGGCGCCGCCGTTGATCTCGCCCAGCATGTTCTCTGCCGGCACCTCCACGTCGCGGAAGACGAGCTCGCCGGTGGGGCTGCCGCGCATGCCGAGCTTGTCGAGCCGCTGTGCGACCGAAAAGCCCTTCATGCCCTTCTCGACAATGAACGCCGTGACGCCGCGCGCCCCGAGCCCGGGCTCGGTCTTTGCATAAACCACCAGCGTGTCGGCATCCGGGCCGTTGGTGATCCACATCTTGCTGCCGTTGAGGACGTAACAGCCGCCCCGCTCCTCGGCCCGCAGCTGCATGCCCATCACGTCGGAGCCGGCGCCCGATTCGCTCATCGCCAGCGCACCGACGTGCTCGCCGCTGATCAGTGGCGGCAGGTACTTGCGCTTCTGGGCCTCGTTGCCGTTGCGGCGGATCTGGTTGACGCACAGGTTGCTGTGCGCGCCGTACGACAGGCCCACCGACGCCGAGGCGCGGCTGATCTCCTCCATGGCCACCATGTGCGCCAGGTAGCCCATGCCGGCGCCACCCTCCTCCTCCGGCACGGTGATGCCCAGCACACCCAGCGCGCCCATCCCGCGCCACAGGTCCGTGGGGAAACGGTCGCTGCGGTCGATCTCCGCCGCACGGGGCGCGATCTCGGCTTGCGCGAAGGCGCGCACCGCGTCGCGCAGGGCGTCGACGTCGTCGCCGAGGTGGAAGTCGAGGCCGGGCAGGTCGGTCATGGTCGCTCCTACGCACGAAGAACGGCCGCGCAGCGCGCAGCGCACGGCCTGGCGCGGCCATTGTTCCATGGGGGGGCACGCAGGCCATCCATGAGAATCCCGGGCTCGCGGCGATGAGAATCCCGGGCTCGCGGCGCATGCCGCCCACGACATCACGCACCCGGAGGACCCATGACGCCCAGCGATCGCCCACCTCTGCCCAGTTTCCGTGAGGCCCTCGCCTTCTGGCTCAAGCTCGGCTTCATCAGCTTCGGCGGGCCGGCAGGCCAGATCGCGGTGATGCACCAGGAGCTCGTCGAGCGCCGGCGCTGGATCTCCGAAAGGCGCTTCCTGCACGCGCTGAACTACTGCATGGTGCTGCCCGGTCCCGAGGCGCAGCAGCTGGCCACCTACCTCGGCTGGCTGATGCACCGCACCTGGGGCGGCATCGTGGCCGGGGCGCTCTTCGTGCTGCCGTCGCTCGCCATCCTCGTGGCTCTCTCCTGGATCTACCTCGCCTGGGGCCACACGCCGCTGGTGGCAGGCTTCTTCTACGGCATCAAGCCGGCCGTCACGGCCATCGTGCTGCACGCGGCGCAGCGCATCGGGTCGCGCGTGCTGAAGAACGGCCTGCTCTGGGCCATCGCCGGCGCGGCCTTCGTCGCGATCTTCGCTTTCAAGCTGCCGTTCCCACTCATCGTGCTGGCCGCGGCGCTCGCAGGTGCCCTCGGGGGCCGCTGGTCACCCCGGCACTTCAGCTCCGGCGTCGGCCATGCCGCCACCGCGAAGAACCACGGCCCGGCCGCCATCGACGACGACACCCCCACGCCGCCCCATGCCCTGCACCGCTGGAGCCGTTTCGGCAAGGTGGCCGGCACGGGCATGCTGCTCTGGCTGGCCGTCACAGGCATCCTGGTGGCGGCCTTCGGCTGGAAGGGCACGCTGGCACAGATGTCGTGGTTCTTCACCAAGGCGGCGCTGCTCACCTTCGGCGGCGCCTATGCGGTGCTGCCCTATGTCTACCAAGGCGCGGTCGAGCACCACCACTGGCTCACGGCCACGCAGATGATCGATGGCCTCGCCCTGGGCGAGACGACCCCCGGCCCGCTCATCATGGTGGTCGCCTTCGTCGGCTTCGTCGGCGGTTGGACGCACCAGGTGCTCGGCCCCGATGCCCCTGTGGCCGGCGGCGCGCTGGCCGCCTCGGTGGTGACCTTCTTCACCTTCCTGCCGTCCTTCGTCTTCATCCTGCTCGGCGGGCCGCTGGTCGAGACCACGCATCGCAACCTGCGGTTCACCGCGCCGCTCACGGCGGTGACCGCCGCGGTGGTGGGCGTGATCCTGAACCTGGCGCTGTTCTTCGCCTGGCACGTGCTGTGGCCGCAGGGCTGGCAAGGCGGCTTCGATGTGGCCAGCGCCGCCATCACGGCTGCCGCGGCACTCGCGCTGATCCACTGGCGGCGCGGCGTGATGGAAGTGATCGGCGCATCGGCCCTGGTGGGGCTGGCGTGCTGGTCGCTGGGCCTCGCGCCCCTGCCTCGCTGAGCGGTGCCGGCAAGGGGATGGGCACGTAGACTCGAAGGGATTCGACCTTTGCGTAAGGTGCACTTCTCGGGTCGCCACGCAACCCCTCACGATCAGGTCCATGAATTCCCTCGAACACCAGCTCGACTACCCGCTCGGCGACGCGCTTCCCGCGCCCGGCCGCGCCCTGGACGTGGCGCCGGGCGTGCGGTGGGTGCGCATGCCGCTGCCCTTCGCGCTGGACCACATCAACCTGTGGCTGCTGCGCGACCGCCTCGACGGAACCGAAGGCTGGACCATCGTCGACTGCGGCATCACCGACGACGCCACGCGCCAGGCCTGGGAGGAAGTCTTCGCACACGAACTCGAAGGGCTGCCCGTGCTGCGCGTGATCGTCACGCACATGCACCCTGACCACATCGGCCTGGCGCACTGGCTCACCGAACGCTGGAGCACCCCGAGGCAGGAATGCCGGATGTGGATCAGCGCCACCGACTTCAGCGCCGCACGCGTCGCCAGCCGCTCGACCACCGGCTTCGGCGGCCTCCGCGCGGCGCAGTTCATGGCCGGCCATGGCCTCACCGACCCTCAGTCGGCGCAGAAGATCAAGGCGCGCGCCAACTACTACGCGAGCATGGTGCCGCAGGTCCCCGAGTCGTTTCACCGCCTGATGCACGGCGATGCGCTGGCCATCGGCGATCGCGATTGGGTCTGCCATGCCGGCTATGGCCATGCACCGGAGCACATCTCGCTGCACTGCGCGGCATCGGGCGTGCTGATCTCCGGCGACATGGTGCTGCCACGCATCTCCACCAACGTGAGCGTGATCGACATCGAGCCCGAGGCGAATCCGCTGCCGCTGTACCTGGCGTCCATCGAGCTGCTGCTCACGCTGCCGGCCGACACGCTGGTGCTGCCCTCGCACGGCCGGCCGTTTCGCGGCCTGCACACGCGCATCGCGCAGCTCAAGGCCCACCATGAAGAACGCCTGGCCGAGGCGATGGCGGCGTGCGAACGTGCGCCTCACAGTGCAGCCGAACTGCTGCCGGTGCTCTTCAAGCGCCCACTGGACCTGCACCAGACCACCTTCGCCATGGGCGAATCCATCGCGCACCTGAACGCGCTGTGGCTTGCCGGCCGCCTGCGGCGCAGGCGCGACGAGGACGGCGTCTACCGGTTCGCGCCCGCCTGAGCGACCCTCCCGGCCATGGCGTCCGGCGCACGAGCGCTTCTCAGCCTCTCAGTCGAAAACCGGCACCACGTCGTCCTTGAGCGTGCTGCGATGCTGCTCGTAATCGGGCACAACGGAGCGCACCACGTCCCAGAAGCGCGGGCTGTGATCCATGTGCTGCAGATGGGCCAACTCGTGCGCCACCACGTAGTCGATCGTCGGCATGGCGAAATGCACCAAACGCCAGTTCAGGCGAACAGAGCCGTCGGCGCTGGCACTGCCCCAGCGGGTGGTCGCCGACGACAGCGAGAGCCGCGTCACCCGAACACCGAGCTGAGCGGCGAAATGCCGGCACCGCTCGTCGAACACACGGCGGGCCTGGCGCTGCAGCCAGCTCTGCACCGCGTCGCGGATTTGCACCGGCTGCGCAATATGCGGCAGGCCGACGTGCAGCGCCTGCGTGTCGGCATGGAGCACCGCGCCCGTGGCTCTCGGATCGAGCACCACGATGACGGGCTCGCCGAGGAAGGGGATGCTGGTACCGTCACGCCAGTCGACGCGCGCCGCCTGCAGCCGCCGCTGGCGCTCCTGCTGCTCGCCCAGCTTGCGCAGGATCCAGTCGCTCTTGTCATGCAGCGCGGAGTCGATGTCGGCCTGGTTCACCCAGCGCGGCGCACTCACGCTCAGGCCTTCGAGGCTGACGACGAAGCCAATGCTGCGCCGCCGCGTGCGCTTGATCTCATACGCCACCGCGTGCTGGCCGAGCCGGATCTCACGGCTGGCCTGGGGATGGCGGAATCCGGGCATCAGAGGTGCGGCACCCGAGGACGGAGCCGGGTGCGCAACGCGGAATGACGGCAACCCCGCAGGCTGGGGTGCACCGGACGCCTCGTGCCCGGCCGGCGCATCGAACAGCGACAGCTGCGCAGGGTCGGCGGCCACGAACGACTGCATGTCAGATGGTGGCGCCTTGGGCCGGCGCGGCCGGCGCATAGGCCTCGGGATCGAGCCGTCGCATCTCGCCCTCGATCCACGCCTCGACCTCGCGCATCAGCTCGTCCGGATCGCGACCTTCAGAGGGCATCAGCGGGCCGATGGAGACGTCGATGACGCCGGGCCGGAGCATGAACGACCGACGCGGCCAGCAGCGTGCCGAAGTGACCGCGATAGGCAACACCGGCACGCCGGCGTTTGCCGCCAAGCGCGTGCCACCCGCCTTGTAGACGCCCTGGCCGCCGCGTGGTGCGCGCGTCCCTTCCGGGAACATGATGACCCAGTTGCCCTGCGCCATCATGCGCCGCCCCTGCTCGGCCACCCGCGCCCAAGCCTGGGTCCGCCGGGTGCGGTCGATGTGGATCATGTCCAGGCGCGCCATGGCCCAGCCAAAGAACGGGATCGACAGCAGCTCGCGCTTGAACACGTAGCACAACGGGCGCGGCATCATCATCGGGAAGGCGAAGGTCTCCCAGGTCGACTGGTGCTTGGGCAACAGCACCACCGCCCCGGCGCGTAGGGCGGCCTCCAGGTTCTCGCGCCCCAGGATGCGCCAGCGCACCCCGCAGATCACGCGGGCCGCCACGATCGCCATGTGCAGCCACACCATGGTCAGTCGGTACAGCGGCGTGCCGCGAAGAAAAAGCGAACCGGCGATCGAAATGATGGCCCAGGGCACGACGCTGAACACCAGCCATGCGAGGTACAGCACCGACCGCAGCGACCAGAAGAGCTGCTGCATCAGAGTGGAAGGAAAGTCATGGTGCGCCCATGCCGAGCGGCATCGAGACGTGAGGTCAGTGGGGTTGCAAACGGGGCGCGATGCATCGGAAGCGACTGCGTCACGGCTGGCGGCTGAAGTGCGAGTCGATGTCCGCGCCCAGGCCGCGCAGCTCGCGGTCCCGATGGATGATCGTCTCGGCGAAAGCGCACAGGTCCGCATGCACCTCGGTGCCCGGCACCTGGCGCAGCACCTGCGCGATCTGGTCGTCATCGGCCTCGCCAAGCTTGCCCGTGAGCACCAGGTGCGTGGGGCAGCCGGCCGCCTGCCCCGCCTGCATGTCGCGCAGCGAATCGCCCACGACCGGCACCTCTCGCAGCTCCACGCCGTAGCGCTCGCCGATCTGCAGCATGAGGCCGGGCAGCGGCTTACGGCAGTCGCAATGGTCTTCCGGTGCATGCGGGCAGAAGAACACCGCATCGATACGGCCACCGTGGCGCGCCAGCAGCTGGTTCATGCGGGCGTGCATCTCGTTGAGCACCGCCATGTCGAACAGGCCGCGGCCCAGCCCCGACTGGTTGGTCGCCAGCACCGTGTGCCAGCCGGCATGATTGAGCCGCGCGATCGCCTCCAGCGCACCGGGCAACGGCACCCACTCCTGCGGTGACTTCACGTAGTCATCGCGATCCTCGTTGATCGTGCCGTCTCGGTCGAGGATGATGAGCTTCACGATGCGATACCGGGACGGGTCACAAGACGCATGAGGCGGTGATGATCGATCAGGCGGCCAGCCGCGACAAGTCGGCCACGCGGTTCATCGCCGCATGCATGCGCGCCAGCAGGCCGAGCCGGTTGGCGCGCAGCGCTGCGTCCTCCACGTTCACCATCACGTCGTCGAAAAAGGCGTCCACGGGGGTCTTCAGCGCGGCCAGTGCTTGGAGCGCGGCGGTGTAGTCGCCCGCCGCGAAGGAGGCCTCCGACCGGGGTGCCACCGCCGACAGCGCCTCGTACAGGGCCTGCTCGGCGCGTTCCTTCAGCAGGCCCGTATCCACCTCGGCGGCCGCGCCATCCTCGCTCTTGCGAAGGATGTTGCCCACGCGCTTGTTGGCCGCCGCCAGCGCCTGCGCCTCAGGCAGTTCGCGGAACGCACGCACGGCTGCCAGCCGCCGGGGGATGTCGGCCCACACCGGCGGGCGTGCCTCCAGCACCGCTTCCACTTCCTGCACGCTGTATCCCGCCTCGCGTAGGTAACCCACCAGCCGCTCGCGCAGGAAAAAGGCCACTTCGGCCTGCGCCTGTCCGTGCGCCGGCCCGAAAGCATGGAAGGCGGTGGAAATCACCTCTTCCAGGTTCAGCGGCAGGGCGCGCTCGATGAGCATGCGCACCACGCCGAGGGCGTGACGGCGCAGCGCGAATGGATCCTTGTCACCTGTGGGCACCTGCCCGATGCCGAACAGGCCTGCCAGCGTTTCGAGCTTGTCGGCCAGCGCCACTGCGACGCCCACCGGGTTGCGCGGGAGCTCGTCGCCGGCGAAGCGCGGCTTGTAGTGGTCTTCGATGGCCTGGGCGACCTCCTCGGCCAGGCCATCGTGACGCGCGTAGTAGGCGCCCATGATGCCCTGCAGCTCGGGAAACTCGCCCACCATGTCGGTGAGCAGGTCGGCCTTGGCCAGCATCGCCGCCTGTTCGGCCTGCGACACCAGCCGCTCGCCGCCCAAGCGCAGCGCCACCGCGCCGGCGATCGCCCGCACCCGCTCCACGCGCTCGCCCTGCGTGCCCAACTTGTTGTGATAGACCACCCTGGCCAGCCCGGGCACACGCGAAGCGAGCGTCTTCTTGCGGTCCTGCTCGAAGAAGAACTTGGCGTCCGCCAGCCGCGGCCGCACCACCCGTTCGTTGCCGCCGACCACCCGGCTCGCATCGGCAGGGCGGATGTTGCTCACCACCAGGAAGCGGTCCGTGAGCCGCCCCGTTGCATCCAGCAGCGGGAAGTACTTCTGGTTGGCCTTCATCGTGAGGATGAGGCATTCCTGCGGTACGTCGAGGAACTCGCGATCGAAGCGGCACACGAGCACATGGGGCCGCTCGACCAGCGCGGTCACCTCGTCCAGCAGCGCCTCGTCGTCGATAGGCCGCAGCCCTTCGCGAGCGGCGGCCTCCGAGAGCTGGCGCGCGATTTCCGCGCGACGCGCCTCGAAGCCGGCGATCACCGCCCCGTCGTCGCGCAACTGGTCGGCATAGCTGTCCGCCTCCCGCAACTCGACTTCGGCGCGGGCCGCCTCGAACCGGTGGCCCTGCGTGCTGCGGCCAGCCGCCAGGCCGAGCGCGCGCACCGGCACCACCTCGGCACCATGCAGCGCAACCAGCGCATGCGCCGGACGCACGAAGTCCACGCTCGTCCAGCCGTCGGCCAGCTGGTACTTCATGACCTTGGGGATGGGCAGCCGCGTCAGCGCATCGTCGAGCGCCTTCTGCAGGCCCTCGGCCAGCGTAGCGCCACGCGCGACGCTCTCCAGGAACAGCGCCTCGGCCTTGCCGTCCATGCGCCTGTGCAGCGATGGCACCGCGGAGGCATCCGCCCCGAGCGTCGCCAGCTTCTTGAGCAGTGCCGGCGTCGGCGCGCCGTCCACCGACAGGCCCACCGCCACCGGCATGAGCTTGTGTGACACGGGCCGGTCGGGGGCCGCCGCCGCCACGCCGCCCACGTGCACCGCCAGCCGCCGCGGCGAGGCGTAGGCCGTGACGGGCGCATCGGCCGTGGCCAGGCCCTGGGCCATCAAGCTCCCGGCCACTTCCTTGGCGAACGCGTCGCCCAGCTTCTTCAGCGCCTTGGGAGGAAGCTCCTCGACCAAAATCTCGACGAGCAGGTTGCGTGTCATGTGATCGCCCATCGCCTCAAGCCGCCTTCTTCTGCAGTTGGGCCGTCACCTCGTCGGCCCATGCGCGCGGGGCCATCGGGAAGCCCAGGCGCGCGCGACTGTCGAGGTAGCTTTGCGCCACACTGCGCGCCAGGTTGCGGATGCGCCCGATGTAGGCCGCGCGCTCGGTCACGCTGATCGCACCGCGCGCATCCAGCAGGTTGAAGGTGTGCGCCGCCTTGAGCACCTGCTCGTAGGCCGGCAGGGCCAGTTGCTGTTCCATCAGGTACTTCGCCTGCTTCTCGTGCGCGCCGAAGGCCCCGAGCAGGAAATCGACATCGCTGTGCTCAAAGTTGTAAGCACTTTGCTCGACCTCGTTCTGGTGGTAAACGTCGCCGTACTTGAGGCCATCGGTCCACGTGAGGTCATACACGTTGTCCACGCCCTGGAGGTACATCGCCAGCCGCTCCAGGCCGTAGGTGATCTCGCCCGTGATGGGCTTGCAGTCGATGCCGCCCACCTGCTGGAAGTAGGTGAACTGCGTCACTTCCATGCCATTGAGCCACACCTCCCAGCCCAGGCCCCAGGCGCCCAGGGTGGGGTTCTCCCAGTCGTCCTCGACGAAACGGATGTCGTTGGCCTTCAGGTCGAAACCCAGGGCCTGGAGCGACCCGAGGTACAGCTCGAGGATGCCGGCCGGCGCGGGCTTGAGTACCACCTGGTATTGGTAGTAGTGCTGCAGCCGGTTCGGGTTGTCGCCGTAGCGGCCGTCCTTGGGACGGCGGCTGGGCTGCACATAGGCCGCCTTCCATGGCTCGGGCCCCAGTGCGCGCAGGAAGGTCGCGGTGTGGCTGGTGCCCGCGCCGACCTCCATGTCGTACGGCTGCAGCAGCGCGCAACCCTGGCGGTCCCAGTAGTCCTGCAGTCGCAGGATGATTTGCTGAAAGGTCAGCATGGTCAAACGCGGGGTCGCCGCGGCAGCAGGCAAAGATTGCGGATTTTATGTGCCGGTTCGCCGCAACCGTCGTACCCATGCCGGCGCGCGCAGCACCAGTAGCGTGAGCGAAGCCGTCAGGGCCAGCGGCCACAGCCCGTAGCGCGAAGCCCACCAGGCAAACGGCGTGAGGCCCTCGCGGCCTTGCACCTGCCCCTGCAACACGTCGCGTGTGTAGGGCTTGAGGCCCTGCGCCACGTGGCCGCGGTGATCGATGATGACGGTCGCACCGGTGTTCGTGGCCCGCAGCATGGGCCGCTGGAACTCCAGCGAGCGCATGCGCGAGATGTTCAGGTGCTGCTCTACCGCGATGGTGTTGCCGAACCAGCCGATGTTGCTGATGTTGGCAAAGATCGTAGGCGCGCTCGCTGGATCGCGGAACCGCGCGGCCAGTTCCTCGCCGAAAAGATCCTCGTAGCAGATGTTCGGCGCCACGCGCTCGCCCCCGACCACGAACGAAGGCGCCTCCAGCGCGCCGCGATCGAAGTCTCCGAGCGGGATGTTCATCATCCGGGTGAACCACCGGAAGCCCATGGGAATGAACTCGCCGAACGGCACGAGGTGCACCTTGTCGTAGCGATAGGCCTCGCGGCCGGGTGCGAACCCGAGGACCGAGTTGGTGTAGCCGCGTTGCTCGTCACCCAGCGGCATACCGAACAGCGCATGCGTCCTCCCGCTGAACCGCCGGCGCAGTCCGTCGAGGAAGCCCGCGGGCATCTGCTCGGGCAGGAAAGGCACCGCCGTCTCGGGGGCCACGACCAGATCGCCCTTGGCCTCCAGCAGCCGGGTCAGGTGCCACTCCAGGGCAGCGGCCTGGTGCTCGGTGGCGAACTTCTCTTCCTGCGGAATGTTTCCCTGCAGCAGGCTGACCTCGAGCGTGCCGGTGGGCCGGCTGAAGGCCACGGGCCCGGTGTGGCGGTGGATCAGGCCCAGCACCGCGGCCACGGCAGCAATGGCCAGCACCCGGCGCGGCCCGATGACCGGGCGAACCTCTGCCAGCCACGCGACGAGAAAGGCCCCGACTGCACCGATGCCATACACCCCCACCCAGGGGGCCAGCTTCGCGAGCGGACTGTCCACGTGCGCATAGCCCGTAGCAACCCACGGGAAGCCGGTGAAGATCACGCCGCGCGCCAACTCCGCGAGCAGCCACAGGGCAGCGAAGAGCAAGGCGTCGACCGGGGGCCGGCCCGTGCGCCAGCAGGCATAGGCCGCCATCGTGGCGGCCAGGTAGATCGACAACGCGAGCCCCAGCGCCAACACGGCCAGTGCCGCCATCCAGGCAGGTAAGCCACCGTAGCGATGCATGCTGATGAACAGCCACCAGGTGCCAGTGCAGATCCAGGCCGTGCCGAACACGAGCCCAAGCGCTGCCGCCCGCCAGGGCGTGGCCACCGACACCCGCCAGGCGAGCAGACCCATGCTCAGCAGCTGCAACCACCAAGTGTCCGTGTAGACGAACGACGCCGTTTGCACCGCACCGAGCGCGCCGGCCATGAACACGTCGAAGGCCGGCGACACGGGCTGGACCCAGGCCGCCGTCGCGGCGCGCTGCGACATCAAACACCGTCGGTGCCGAGGGTTTCCTCCGGCGCCCGAACCACCTTGAACCAGCGCACGGCGCCGCCGCGCGTGAGCATCACCGTGAAGAGCAAGCCGCCCAACACGGCCGCCTCGGCGCGCCGAGGCACGTGGCCCAGCTCGTGCGCCACCAACCCGCCGATGGTGTCGAAATCCTGCTCGGGCAGGCTCGTCGCGAAGGCATCGTTGACAGCACGGATGTCCGTGTCGCCGGCCACGCGATGGCTGCCGTCGGCGAGCGTGTAGATGCGCGCCTCGCTGGCCTTCTCATCGAACTCGTCCTCGATCTCGCCGACGATCTCCTCGAGCACGTCCTCGATCGTGATAAGCCCCGCCACGCTGCCGAACTCGTCGATCACGATGGCCAGGTGGCTGCGGTTCGAGCGGAAGTCACGCAACAGTTCGTTGAGCCCCTTCGACTCCGGAATGAACACCGCCGGGCGCAGCAGCGTGCGCAGGTTGAGCTCGGGCGCACGCTGCAGCTTGAGCAGGTCCTTGGCGAGCAGGATGCCGATGAGGTTGTCCCGCTCGCCTTCGTAGACCGGAAACCGCGAGTGCGCAGTGTCGATGACCACGTTGAGCAGTTCCTCGTAGGGCGCATCGATGTCGAGCATGTCCATGCGAGGCGCGGCCACCATCACGTCACCGGCCGTCATGTCGGCCATGCGGATCACGCCCTCGAGCATCATGCGCGACTCGGGCGCGATCAGCTCGCGGTCTTCGGCGTCGGCAAGCGTCTCGATGAGCTCGTCGGTGGAATCGGGCCCGCGATGGACGAACTCGACGATGCGCTGGAACAGATTGCGCTTGTCGGGATGGGCGTGCTTGTCGCTGCGGTGGCGAGCAGTCACGCCAGGGTGCGGGTCGGGCATCGCGCGAAGGCGAGGGAGTGGCGGGGGCGCCAGCTTACCCGATCGGGATTTCGCAAGTGTGCTAGCTTAGCCGGCTTCCCTCGCGGCGCAGGCTTGCAAGGGGCAACGATCGCCTCCATATGCCCCGCTCGCGCACACAGAACCAGGAACGCTTCATGGCCCTCATTCCCGCCACCATCCTCACCGGCTTTCTCGGCTCCGGCAAGACCACGCTGCTCAAGCGGGTGTTGACCGAGGCGCACGGCCAGAAGATCGCCGTCGTCGAGAACGAGTTCGGCGACGAGAACATCGACAACGACATCCTCGTGCAGGACACGCGTGAGCAGATCATCCAGCTCAACAATGGATGCGTGTGTTGCACGATCCGGGAAGACCTCCGCAGCACGCTGTCCGACCTGGCCCAGAAGCGCCGAAAGGGCGAACTGGATTTCGAGCGCTTGGTGATCGAGACCACCGGCTTGGCCGATCCCGGCCCGGTGGCGCAGACCTTCTTCATGGACGACGAGATCGCCGAGAGCTACCTCCTCGACTCCATCCTCACGCTCGTCGACGCCAAGCACGCCGGCCAGCAGCTCGACGACCGCCAGGAAGCACGCAGGCAGGTGGGCTTCGCCGACCAGATCTTCATCAGCAAGACCGATCTGGTGGACGAGTCCGCGGTCGACGATCTCTCGCACCGCCTGACGCACATGAACCCCCGCGCGCCGCAGCGGCGGGTCCATTTCGGGGAGGTTCCCATCTCGGAGGTGTTCGACCTGCGCGGGTTCAACCTCAACGCCAAGCTGGACATCGACCCCGATTTCCTGAAGGCCGACGAGCACGACGAGCACGACGAGCACGACGATCACGACGATCACGATCACCACGAGCATGAGCACGGTGAGCACTGCGACCACCCGCATCACCATGCGCACGATGACGATGTCAAGTCCTTCGTGTTCCGCGCCGAGCGGCCTTTCAACCCTGCCAAGCTCGAGGACTTCCTCGGCGCCATCGTGCAGGTCTACGGCCCGAAGATGCTGCGCTACAAGGGGGTGCTGAACATGAGCGGCACCGACAAGAAGGTGATCTTTCAGGGTGTGCACCAGTTGATGGGCAGCGATCTCGGCCCCAAATGGGCCCCGGGCGAGAAGAAGCAGAGCAAGCTCGTGTTCATCGGCATCGACCTGCCCCGGGATGTCCTGCTGCAAGGGCTGGAGCAGTGCCTGACCTGAGGACGCCCGCGGGGTTTTCCCGGAGCCTGCCGGGGTTCGGCGAGACGGATTGCCGATCTTCGGGCGAGCCCCGTGAAAAGGCATGCAGCCGGGCCCTTTCCGTAAGGGCAACGTGGCTACAATCCGCGGCGCCCAAAATTCGACCCGGCCTGTCGCAGATGCCGGGAAGAACGGGCATAACCGCCGTTGCGAGGAGACTCAAGTGAGCACCACCCCGGCAAAGAAGGCAGCACCCAAGAAGCCCGCGGCAAAGGTCCCTGGAGCCAAGCCTCACACGGCACCCCAGGCTGATGCTGTGACCGAGCCGGCGGCCGACGCCTCGCCCACACCTGCCACCAAGCCTTCAGTGCATGCGCGACCCGCGGTCAAGACCCACGCGTCCCACGCCGCACCCGACAGACCTTCAGCCCGCGGCACCCACGTGCCAGCGCCGGCCCACGAGGACGCCGCGGCGGCGGGCGGGCCGCATGACAGGTCCAGAGTCACCGCGCAGCCCACGTCTTCCCGCTTTGCCGATCGGTTCGCACCGCCTCGGCCCCCCTCCCGACAAATGAACCCTCTCGCAGTCGACACTCCCAAGCAGCCCGCCAAGGGCGACCCCAAGCTCGCCAACGCATGGAAAGCCAAGGCCGGCAAGGATCTCACCGAAGACGAGGTCCTCGCCATGCCCGAGAGCGAATACATGAACGAGAAGCAGCTGGAGTTCTTCCGTACCCGGCTGCAGGCGCTCAAGGACGGCCTTCTGTCGAACGCCGGCGAGACGACCGAGCACCTGCGCGAGGACACCTCCATCGTGCCGGACCCGGCCGACCGGGCCACCATCGAGGAAGAGCACGCCCTGGAACTGCGCACCCGCGACCGGGAACGCAAGCTGCTCAAGAAGATCTCCCAGTCGCTCGCGCGCATCGATTCCGGCGAGTACGGTTTCTGTGACGAAACCGGCGAACCCATCGGCCTCGGTCGGCTAATCGCACGACCCACCGCTACACTGTCCCTCGAAGCCCAGCAGCGCCGGGAACTCAAGCAGAAGATGTTCGGCGACTGATCGCCCGAACCTGCCCGCATCACCCCCGACATGGCGGACCCCAAAGACACGACCAGCTTCTTCCGCAAAGTCGTGAAGTTCGTGGCCAACCCGGCCACCGAATGGAGCGACCTTGACGCGCCCTCGCAGGAGTCGCGCGAGAGCGAGTTCGCCAAGTCTGAGCTGAAGGCCATGATCGAGCGCAAGCGCCGCAACGATTTCGTGCGCAAGCGCGAGTTCGACATGCTGCGCCGGGTGCGCCGCGAGGGACTTTCCGGGGACCAACTGGCCGCGCTCGGTGGCTCGTCGCGAATGGACGACTCCGAAGTCCGCGTCGACGGCATCGTCAAGGCCGACAGCGGCGTCAAGGCCAAGATCGACGAGATCGAGCAGCAGATGGTCGGCGAAGGCTATCGCGCCACGTCACGTCGCATGCACGAATCAACGTCCGCACGCACGCAGCCGGCCACGCTCCCAGGCGGGCGGGTTACGGTTCCCGCCGCCCTTGAGGGCGCGGCCGACGGTGGCCGGGTCGTCGACACCGGCAAGCCCAGCGAGCACGCTCGGCTTTCTCCCCACGGTCAGCCGAGCGCGGCAGTGATGAGCCCGGGCCTTTCGCCGTTGTCGCCGCTGAAGCTCGACACCATCGCAGGCGATTTCGGCGTGGAGGTCAACGAGGTTGCCCACGATCCTGATCTCGACGAGGCGGTCATCGCCTTCGCCAATGCCGATTTCGAGCTGTGCGAACAGTCCCTTGCCTCGCTCACGCGAACGGGCGGCAGCCGCTCCAGCCATGCAGAAACTTGGCTCGTGCTGTTCGATCTGTACCGCGCGGTCGGGCAGCAGCCGAAGTTCGAAAGCCTGGCGCTCGACTACGCTCAGCAGTTCGGATGGTCGGCCCCCCAGTGGTTTTCCATGCCCAGGCTCGTCGCAGAAGCGTCCGTGGACGAGCAGGCGCCCAGGGCGGCACGAGTCGAGGGGGAGGTGGGCTGGGTCTGCCCCGAGTTCCTCGACTCGGAGGCCGTCGCAAGGCTGCGCTCGCAGACACTGCAGATGCCCTTGCCCTGGGTTCTCGACTGGAGCGCGCTCAAGCAGATCGACCCTGAGGCCTGCGCCCGACTCAGCGATCTGTTTCGCACCTGGATCGGCCAGAAGCTCGACATGCGCTGGATCCACGGCGATCAACTGTTCGCCGTGCTCACGGAGGCCGCCCCCACCGGGGATCGCGATGCTGACCCCGCCTGCTGGCTGCTGCGGTTGGACGCGTTGCGCATGACGAACCGGCCTGACCAGTTCGACGAAGCCGCCATCGACTACTGCGTAACCTACGAGGTCTCGCCGCCGTCATGGGAGCCGGCTCAGTGCAAGGTGGTCATCACCGGCGCCGGCAACAGCACCAGCTCCCCTCCGTTGTCGGTGGTGAGCGAGGTGTCCACCAGCTTCTTGGAGTCGCAGCCCACGGAGGACACCACGGCGCTCCAGGTCGCCAGCGTCGAGCTGTCGGGCCAGCTGGTGGGCGACATCGGCGCGACCCTCACCAGCCTCAGCAGCAGTTTCGGCGCGGCCTCGATCGTGAATGTTTCTTGCGCCAAACTCATCCGCGTCGACTTCATCGCCGCCGGTGACTTGCTCAACTGGGTGCTGGCGCGGCGCGCTGAGAACCGGATCGTGAGCTTCGTCGACGCCCACCGCCTCGTGGCACTGTTCTTCGGTGCCATGGGGATTACCGAACACGCGAAGGTCAAGGTGCGCACCGTCTGAGAAGGTGGTGCCTCGGCGGGAACTCTCCCGCGCCTCGCCAGCAAATCATTCCGGATGGAACCCTTCCACGGCACAACCATCGTCAGCGTGCGCCGCGGCCAGACGGTCGCCCTCGGTGGCGATGGCCAAGTCACCCTGGGCAACGTTGTCGTCAAGGCGTCGGCACGCAAGGTGCGCAAGCTCTACCGCGACCAGGTCCTGGCGGGTTTCGCCGGGGCCACTGCCGACGCGTTCACGCTGTTCGAGCGCTTCGAAGCCAAGCTGGAGAAGCACCAGGGCCATCTCGTGCGCTCCGCCATCGAGTTGACCAAGGATTGGCGCACCGACCGGGTGTTGCGCCGGCTTGAAGCCATGCTGGCGGTCGCAGACAGGGATGCCTCCCTCATCATTACCGGCAACGGCGACGTCCTCGAGCCCGAGCACGGCATCGTCGCCATTGGTTCGGGCGGCCCGTATGCCCAGGCTGCCGCCCGCGCACTGCTCGAACACACCGATTTCACGCCCTCTGCCATCGTCAAGAGGTCGCTCGAGATCGCCGGTGAGCTGTGCATCTACACCAACCAGCACCACACAATCGAGACGCTGCCGTGAGCCAGATGACGCCTCAGGAAATCGTCTCCGAACTGGACCGGCACATCGTCGGCCAGGCCGACGCCAAGCGCGCCGTCGCCATCGCGCTACGCAACCGCTGGCGGCGCCAGCAGGTCGACGAAAAACTGCGCGCCGAGATCACGCCCAAGAACATCCTGATGATCGGACCCACAGGCGTGGGCAAGACCGAGATCGCGCGGCGCCTGGCCAAGCTCGCGGAGGCACCCTTCGTGAAGGTCGAGGCCACAAAGTTCACCGAAGTGGGCTACGTCGGCAAGGACGTGGACTCCATCGTCCGCGACCTGGTCGACATGGCCGTCAAGCAAGAGCGCGAGAGCGCCATGCACCGGCAGCGCGCCCGGGCCGAGGATGCCGCCGAGGAACGCATCCTGGACATCCTGGTCCCGCCTGCTCGCAGCGACTTCGGGCTGACCGCCCAGCAGACGGACAGCACCGCCCGGCAGGTCATGCGCAAGCGCCTGCGCGAGGGCGCACTCGGTGACAAGGAAATCGAGATCGAGGTCGCCGACACCCCGCTTCCGGCCATCGACATGATGGGCCGCGCCGGCATGGAAGATGTGGCCGAGCAGCTGCGCAGCATGTTGGCCCAGGTCGGCGGCATCCGGCGCAGCCAGCGCAAGATGCGCATCGGCGAGGCGATGCAGGTGCTGGCCGACGAGGAGGCCGCGAAGCTGATCAACCAGGACGAAGTCCATCGGGCGGCACTGACCAACGCCGAGCAGAACGGCATTGTCTTCATCGACGAAATCGACAAGGTGGCCTCCCGCTCTGAAATGACCGGCGGCGCGGATGTCTCGCGCCAGGGCGTACAGCGCGACCTCCTGCCCCTGGTGGAAGGCACCTCGGTGAACACGAAATACGGCATGGTCAAAACCGACCACATTCTGTTCATCGCGTCGGGTGCGTTCCATCTCTCCAAGCCCAGCGATCTCATTCCCGAGTTGCAGGGCCGCTTCCCGATTCGCGTAGAACTCGGCCCGCTCAGCGTCGATGACTTCGAGGCCATCCTCACCCAAACGCACGCGAGCCTGGTTAAGCAGTACCAGGCCTTGCTCGCCACCGAGGGCGTCACGCTCGAACTCCGGCCCGACGGCATCCGACGACTTGCCCAGATCGCCTACGACGTGAATGAGCGCACCGAGAACATCGGCGCGCGGCGCCTGGCCACGGTGATGGAGCGCCTGCTCGACGAAGTCAGCTTCGACGCACCTAACCTCAGCGGCAAGACCGTCTCACTCGGGGCGGCAGAAGTTGACGCCAAGCTGGCGGAGCTGGCACGCAACGAAGACCTGTCTCGCTACATCCTCTGAAGAAGGTGTGAACGAATCCGGCGTGCCCGCTCGTCACGCCGGAACGCGCCCACTTGGCGCTGCAAGTGACTCACCCTAGCCCGAAGTTCCGAAAGCCACCGAGCGAGGTTGTCCTTGCACGACAAGCACTTGGCGTGAGTTTGGGGT
>CBINKC010000050.1:0-27738 GCA_966251135.1 uncultured Burkholderiaceae bacterium | reverse complement strand
GTGTGACCGAATTCGCCATGCCCGCTCATCCTCCCAGAATGTGCCCACTCGGCGTTGCATATGCTCGCCGGAGCCCGCGCCATGCTGTGCTTTGCGCCTTGATTGGGCGACTTCTGGCGAGCCGCTCGGGTACGCACGACTCATCCATACCTTCTGAGCCGTAACCCTGCATGTCGTCCTCCCCTTCCCACTTCAGCCTGCTCGTCGTCGACGATGAGCCGGATCTGCGCACGCTGTACGAGCTGACGCTGCTGCGCGAGGGCTATGACATCGAGACGGCCGGCTCCGTGGAAGAGGCGCTGCTGCACCTGAAGGACCGTGTCTACAGCGCGGTGATCACTGACATGCGCCTGCCTGACGGCACGGGACTGGACGTGCTGCACTGGTTGGAAACGGGGGGGCGGCGCGAAAGGGCCATTGTCATCACCGCCTACGGTTCGGCGGAAAACGCGGTGGAGGCGCTCAAGGCGGGCGCTTACGACTACCTCACCAAGCCGGTGGACCTCAAGCAGTTTCGGGCGGTGGTGGCCTCGGCCTTGGGGCGTGCCCCGGCGACCGTGCCGACCATGCTGCCGTCCTCATTGCCGTCCGAGAACGAGCGCGCCGCAGGATTGGCGCCGGCGGGCCGTGCTGGACGGCCCGCGGCCGTGGCCAGCCCCGCTGCGCCCGCCAGTCCGGCGCTGGCCCGCATGGCCGGCAGCTCGGCGGCCATGCAGGAAGTGCGCTCGCTGGTTGAGAAGGTGGCGCGAAGCATGGCGCCTGTGCTCGTGCAGGGTGAGTCCGGCACGGGCAAGGAACTGGTGGCTCGCGCGATCCACGAGGTGAGCCCTCGTGGCACTCAACCGTTTATTGCGGTGAACTGCGGTGCCATTCCCGAGCAGCTGCTCGAGGCAGAGTTCTTCGGCTATCGCAAGGGTGCGTTCACCGGTGCGGCAGAGGACCGAGAAGGCTTCTTCCAGGCCGCCAATGGCGGCACCCTTTTCCTTGACGAGATTGGTGACCTTCCTCTGTCCATGCAGTCCAAGCTGCTGCGCGCCATCCAGGAGCGTTCGGTGCGCCCGGTGGGTGCGGTGACGGAGCAGTCGGTCAACGTCCGGTTGTTGAGCGCCACGCACAAGGATCTCGGGGCCGAGGTGCAGGCGGGCCGCTTCAGGCAGGACCTTTACTACCGTCTCAACGTCATCCAGATCCGGGTGCCGCCGCTGCGCGAGCGGCTGGATGACCTTGCTGTGATCGGCGAACGCGTGCTGGAGCGCATCGCGCGCGACGCCAACGTCTCGCCACCGCCACGCCTCACGCGCGATGCACTGGTGCACCTGATGCGCTATCCCTTCCCGGGCAACGTGCGCGAGCTGGAGAACCTGCTGCACCGCGCAGTGGCACTGTCCGGCGGCGAAACGATCGGTGTCTTTGACCTGGGCCTGCCGGAGACGGTGTTCACCGACAGCGCCGCGCAGGAACTGGACCTCATCACAGAGAACACGCGCATCGACCCGGCAATGTTTGCGCCCGAACCGGCGCCCATGCCACCTGCCGCAGCACCGCTGCCTGATGATCTCGCGGCCTACCTCGACGAGGTGGAGCGTGACATCCTGTTGCGCGCGCTGGAGCGACATCGGTTCAACCGGACCGCGGCTGGTGCGAGCCTGGGTTTGTCGCTGCGCCAGATGCGCTACCGCATGGCCCGTCTCGGTGTCAGCGTCGGCGGCGACAGCTTCGATGGCGATCGCGGAAGCTCCTGATCGCATTGCGGGCTGGGACGACGGGTGGTTGCGCGATGCCCGTCGCTGTGACTCACCCAACTTCGGCCCCCGACCGCCGGGCGCTGAGGTCAGCCTCGTGGTGATCCACTCGATCAGCCTGCCGCCGGGCGAGTACGCTGGCGACAGCGTCGAGCGCCTGTTCACCAACCGGCTCGACTGGGATGCCCATCCGTATTACGAGCGCATCCGCGGCCTGGAGGTGTCGTCGCACTTCTTCATCCGCCGCAACGGCCAAATGATGCAGTTCGTGTCCTGTGACCAACGTGCTTGGCATGCCGGCGCTTCATCATGGCAGGGGCGCGACAACTGCAACGATTTTTCCGTGGGCATCGAGCTTGAAGGGCTCGAGGGCGAGCGTTTCGAGCGATCCCAATACGAGGTTCTCGTGCGGCTGCTGCCCGCCCTCAAGGTGCGCTACCCGATTGCCCATGTGGTGGGCCACGAACACATCGCGCCGGGGCGCAAGATCGATCCTGGGCCTGGCTTCGACTGGGGCGCGCTGCAACTGGCGCTGCAGTGGCCGGCCGATACCTTCGCGGCGCTTCTCTGACCCGCCCGCTGCGTGGCGCGCGAGCCACGCATTCCCTCCGTTTCGCGACAGATCCCCTGCCAAATCAAGCGTATGCGGCGATGGCAGTTCGTCGCACTGTTCATGTTGGCTTGGATGGGGTACGCTACTGGTAGTGTTGAGGTGGGTCGGCTGCACTACATCTAGTGTTGGGTTATCCCGGCTCATCCACTTGCACTTCACCGGTATTCCACAGCCTTTTCCACAATCCCCGGTGCCGCTTTGGTCGGCAGCCGGTTCGAGCGCCATGGCGCCTCGACAACAGCAAACGACTTTCGCATCTGGCTCCGCTGCAGCGCCGTCGCTGCAGTGACTCGAACGCTTTCACCGAGAAGGAACTCCATGCATACAGCCGCAAACCGCTCGTCGGCCGCCATGCCGGCCATGCCCGCTGCCAACGCCAGCGTCGCTGCCGTGTCCGCCTATCAGGGCTATCAGATCCTCCGCCGCAACGGTGCCGTGGTGGCTTTCGAGCCGAACAAGATCGCCATCGCGCTGATGAAGGCGTTCTTGGCGGTGCACGGTACGCAAGGTGCGGCATCGGCGAGCGTGCGTGAAACGGTGGATCGCCTCACGGAGAGCGTGGTGCGTGCCCTGGTGCGCTCGCGTCCGGGTGGCGGCACTTTCCACATCGAGGACGTGCAGGACCAGGTGGAGCTGGGCCTGATGCGCGGCGGCCACCACGAAGTGGCTCGTGCATACGTGCTCTACCGCGAGCGGCGTGCGCAGGAGCGCGCACGCCAGGGCCAGGTCGTTTCCGACGCACAACCTGTGATCCACGTGCTCGACGGCGGCCAGCGTGTTCCGCTCGACATGGACCGCCTTCAGTTGCTGATGTCGTCCGCGTGCGAAGGCTTGGGTGCGGATGTGCGGCCTGAACCCATCCTGGCCGAGACGCGCCGCAACCTGTACGACGGCGTTCCCATCGAGGAGGTGCACAAGGCGGCGATCCTGGCGGCCCGCACGTTGATCGAGAAGGACCCGGGTTACACCCGCGCCACGGCGCGGTTGCTCCTGCACACGATACGCAAGGAGATCCTGGGCGAGGAGGTGCTGCAGGGCGATATGCAGGTTCGTTATGCAGAGTACTTCCCGCTTTTTATCAAGAAGGGCGTGGCGGCCGAGTTGCTGGACGACCGGCTGATGCAGTTCGACCTTGCGAAGCTGGGGGGCGCCCTGAAGGCCGAGCGCGACCTCCAGTTCGACTACCTGGGCCTGCAGACGCTGTACGACCGCTACTTCTTGCACGTGAACGAGGAGCGCATCGAGATGCCGCAGGCCTTCTACATGCGCGTGGCCATGGGCCTGGCGCTCAACGAGATCGACCGCGAGGCGCGCGCGATCGAGTTCTATGAGGTGCTGTCGAGTTTCGACTTCATGTCGAGCACGCCCACCCTGTTCAACTCCGGCACGCGGCGCTCGCAGCTGTCGAGCTGTTACCTCACCACGGTGTCGGACGACTTGGATGGCATCTACGAAGCGCTCAAGGAGAACGCACTGCTGTCCAAGTATGCGGGTGGCCTCGGCAACGACTGGTCCAACGTGCGCGCGCTCGGCTCACATATCAAGGGCACGAATGGCAAGAGCCAGGGCGTGGTGCCCTTCCTGAAGGTGGTCAACGACACGGCTGTGGCGGTCAACCAGGGCGGCAAGCGCAAGGGGGCGGTCTGTGCGTACCTTGAAACCTGGCACCTCGACATAGAGGAGTTCCTGGAGCTGCGCAAGAACACCGGGGACGACCGCCGTCGCACCCATGACATGAACACCGCGAACTGGATCCCGGACCTGTTCATGAAGCGCGTTATGGAAGGAGGGCCCTGGACGCTGTTCTCGCCCTCCACCTGTCCGGACCTGCACGACAAGTTCGGCCGCGAGTTCGAGCAGGCCTACGTGGCTTACGAGGAAAAGGTCGATCGCGGCGAGATCACGCTGTTCAAGCGCACGCCCGCCAAGGACCTGTGGCGCAAGATGCTCTCGATGCTGTTCGAGACGGGCCATCCCTGGATCACGTTCAAGGATGCCTGCAACGTGCGTTCGCCGCAGCAGCACGTGGGGGTCGTGCACTCGTCGAATCTGTGCACGGAAATCACGCTCAACACCAGCGATAGCGAAATCGCAGTGTGCAACCTCGGGTCAGTGAATCTCTCGCAACACGTCAAGGACGGCCAGATCGACCAGGCCAAGCTCAAGAAGACGGTGTCGACGGCAATGCGCATGCTCGACAACGTCATTGATATCAACTACTACGCCGTCAAGAAGGCGCGCGACTCCAACCTGCGGCACCGGCCCGTCGGGCTGGGGATCATGGGCTTCCAGGACGCACTGCACGAGCTGCGTGTCCCCTATGCCTCGCAGGAGGCCGTCGAGTTCGCCGACCGCTCCATGGAAGCCGTGTGCTACCACGCCTACTGGGCTTCCACCGAGCTGGCCGAGGAGCGCGGCCGCTACTCCACGTATCGCGGCTCTCTCTGGGACCGTGGCCTCCTGCCGCCGGACACGCTGGACCTGCTGGCGCGCGAGCGCAGTGGGGATACGGATGCGGTGTTGTCCTACGTCGACGTGGACCGCAGCTCCAGCATGGACTGGGATGCGCTGCGTCAGCGCATCAGCCAGTACGGCATGCGCAACTCCAACTGCGTCGCCATCGCGCCCACAGCCACCATCTCGAACATCATCGGCGTGTCGGCTTCCATCGAGCCCTCGTTCGGCAACCTGTCGGTGAAGTCCAACCTCTCCGGCGAGTTCACCGTCATCAACGAATACCTGGTGCGCGACCTGAAGAAGCTGGGTCTCTGGGACGACGTCATGGTCATGGACCTGAAGCACTTCGACGGCTCGCTGCAGCGCATTGACCGCGTGCCCGAGGAACTCAAGGTGCTGTACGCCACTGCCTTCGAGATCGAGCCTGTGTGGCTTGTCGAGGCCGCGGCGCGCCGGCAGAAGTGGATCGATCAGGCGCAGTCGCTCAACATCTACATGGCGGGTGCGTCCGGCAAGAAGCTCGACGAGACCTACAAGCTGGCGTGGACTCGAGGCCTCAAGACCACGTACTACCTGCGCACCATCGGTGCGACACATGCGGAGAAATCCACGGTCAAGGCGGGCCGCCTCAATGCGGTCGATAGCGGTGCAAACGCACTCGACGCCGCGGCTGCAGCAGCGCGAGACCAGCTTGCTGCAGCAAGCGGTGAAACGGCTTCCGCCATCAAGCAGTGCCGCATCGACGATCCCACTTGCGAAGCGTGTCAGTGATCGAGTGCACGAGATGCGTCGCGCGAGTTGTCGAGCGCGCGATGCATCGATGCAATGCCGCAACATTGAACAACAGCGAACCGCGTCGAATGTCAAGAAGTGCTTGGTGTTTAGACGCAACACTCAGATAATTCGACCGCACAGGAAATCCACCATGTTGGTTTGGGAAGAAGAAGCCACTCCCTCGACATCGAACGCTTCGAGTTCCGCGCAGAGTCTGTCCTCTCATGCGCGCGACGCGCATCGAACCGCCACGCCGGACATGCCCGCGTCGCCCGTTGAACCCACGGTTCCTCGCTCCTCTCAACTCGCAGGTCAGGCCGTGCCGCGCGCGGGTGCTTCCGTGCAATCCGTGCATGCGGCGGCGAGCAGCACGCGCCGTGTCAATGCCGCCGACAAGCGCATCATCAACGGTGAGACCGACGTCAACCAGTTGGTGCCGTTCAAGTACAAGTGGGCCTGGGAGAAGTACCTTGCCACCTGTGCCAACCACTGGATGCCGCAAGAGATCAACATGTCGCGCGACATCGCGACCTGGAAGGATCCCAACGGCCTGAGCGATGACGAGCGCCGCATCATCAAGCGCAACCTCGGCTTCTTCGTCACCGCGGATTCACTGGCCGCCAACAACATCGTTCTGGGCACCTACCGCCACATCACGGCGCCCGAGTGCCGCCAGTTCTTGTTGCGCCAGGCCTTCGAGGAGGCGATCCATACCCACGCTTACCAGTACATCGTGGAGTCGCTGGGCCTGGATGAGAGCGAAATCTTCAACGCCTATCACGAGGTCCAGTCCATTCGCGACAAGGACGAGTTCCTGATCCCGTTCATCGACGCGATCATGGATCCGAAATTTCGCACCGGCACGCTGCAGGCCGACCAGACGCTGCTCAAGAGTCTGATCGTCTTCGCGTGCCTGATGGAAGGCCTGTTCTTCTATGTCGGCTTCACCCAGATCCTGTCGCTCGGCAGACAGAACAAGATGACGGGCGCCGCCGAGCAGTACCAGTACATCCTGCGCGACGAGTCGATGCACTGCAACTTCGGCATTGACGTCATCAACCAGATCAAGCTGGAGAACCCGCACCTCTGGACATCCGAGTTCAAGGCCGAGGTCCGGGAGTTGTTCATGAAAGCGGTCGACCTCGAGTACCGCTACGCGGAGGACACCATGCCGCGTGGCGTGCTGGGACTCAACGCCTCGATGTTCAAGGGCTACCTGCGTTACATCGCCAACCGGCGGGCCACGCAAATCGGCCTGGAGGAGCTCTTCCCGAACGAGGAAAACCCGTTCCCGTGGATGAGCGAAATGATCGACCTGAAGAAGGAGCGCAATTTCTTCGAGACACGCGTCATCGAGTACCAATCCGGTGGCGCGCTGTCTTGGGACTGAAACGGCCTCAAGCGAGCGTACGCAGAGGCCGAAACTGACAGATCAAGATTCGCGGTCCGTGACCTGCCGACGACAGAAGCGGCGGGCGCGGGGCGCACCCTGATTCATCGCACCGGGGGCTGTGCTTGCCATGTGCAAGCGCGAGATTCCCGGGCGGTGGATAGCCGGCGGGCAGCGGCGACGGCCGCCAACGCTGGTGCATTCGTAACTTGATCAAGGAGAATGTGATGGCAACTGCGAAGAAGACTGCGGCCAAGAAACCGGCCGCAAAGAAGGCCGCTACGAAGAAGGCCCCTGCGAAGAAGGCCGTGGCCAAGAAGGCTGCGCCTGCGAAGAAGGCGGCCGCCAAGAAGGCTGCGCCGGCCAGGAAGGTGGCAGCCAAGAAGGCGGCACCGGCCAAGAAGGCTGCAGCCAAGAAGGTCGCAGCAAAGAAGGTAGCCGCCAAGAAGGCTCCGGCGAAGAAGGTGGCAGCCAAGAAGGCAGCACCGGTCAAGAAGGCGGCAGCCAAGAAGGCTGCGCCAGCGAAGAAGGCAGCCGCCAAGAAGGCAGCGCCGGCCAAGAAGGCCGCTCCCGCGAAGAAGGCCGCAGCGAAAAAGCCTGCCGCAAGGAAGGCCGCTGCGAAGAAGGCGCCGGCAGCTCCTGCTGCCCCTGCTCCGGCTGCCCCTGCCGCCGCCAAGCAGGCTCCGGCTCCGGCTGCGAAAACGGCCCTGAGCCCGCAGGCCGCGTGGCCCTTCCCGACGGGCAACAAGCCCTGATCGGCGGGCGCCCGCGTGATCTCAGCAAACCCGGCCTAGGCCGGGTTTTTTCCTGATGACCGTGGTGAAGCATCCGGACCCGTCGCCCAGCGAGCCCTGGCCGTGCATGAGGCCTGCTCGCGAAGGGGTGGTGCTCGACCTCAGCGTGGTGCCTGGGGCAAAGCGCACCGAGGTGGTCGGTC
Organism: uncultured Burkholderiaceae bacterium; assembly: GCA_966251135.1. Lineage (GTDB taxonomy): Bacteria > Pseudomonadota > Gammaproteobacteria > Burkholderiales > Burkholderiaceae_C > Albitalea. The sequence goes on along the minus strand of CBINKC010000050.1, from coordinate 19,825 downwards.
TGCACGACGGTGCCCTACGGGTTCGGCTGGCGGCCCCGCCGGTGGATGGCAAGGCCAACGAGGCGCTCCTGGCCTGGCTGGCTGACGAACTGGGATGCGCTAGGCGCGAGATTCAGCTGCTGCGCGGAGCGTCATCTCGGCGCAAGCAGGTGGCGATGACCGTGCCCCTGGAGCGCATCGAGGCCTGGCTCGCCTGCCGAGTGCCGCGGTAAAGACGCGGCAACTTGGTAGCGCCCGCTCAGGCGTCGAACATCGCCCGATCGATCCGATGGTTCTGCCCGCCGCGGCAGGCGATCTTGAGTGCGCCGATGTGGTTGCCCAGGGTGACGCAGCGCGATAGCGGCCAACCGTGCTCCAGGCCGTAGAGTAGCGCCCCGCGGAAGGCATCGCCGCAGCCCGTGGGGTCGACGACCTCCGCAGCCGGCATGCCGGGCACCCGGGTGCGCACACCTTGTTCCCAGAGGTCGCAGCCTTCGGCGCCCAGCGTGACAACCACACCCTTAAGGTGTGAGCGCGACAGCGCCTCCAGGGTCTGGCCGGTCCGATCGCAAAGCATGCGCGCCTCATAGTCGTTCACGGCCAGCCACGTGGCCTGCTCGATGAAGCGCATCAGCTCCAGCCCGTCGAACATCGGCAGCCCCTGACCCGGATCGAAGATGAACGGGATGCTGGCTTCGGCCAGCTGCGCGGCGTGCTGCAGCATGGCATCTCGACCGTCCGGCGCGATGATGCCCACGGCGATGTCATTGCGCCTAGGCACCGGCGTGAGGTGTGCCGACTGCATCGCCCCAGGGTGGAAGGCCGTGATCTGGTTGTTGTCAGTGTCGGTGATGATGATGGCCTGCGCGGTGTAGCTGTCTTCCACCACGCGCACGTACTCGGTGCTCGCGTTCCACGAACGGAGCCGGCTCAGGTAGTCCTGCCCGTCTGCGCCGACGGCTGCAAGCACGAGCGGTTCGCCCCCCAGCTGTGCAAGCGTGTAGGCGATATTGCCCGCGCAGCCGCCGAACTCACGGCGCAGGGTCGGCACCAGGAACGAGACGTTCAAGATGTGGACCTGCTCCGGGAGGATCTGCTGCGCAAAGCGTCCGGGGAAGGTGGTGATGGTGTCAAAGGCGAGGGATCCGCAGATCAGGGCCGGCATGGAAGCTCCGGGTTGAAGGGATGATGAACTCGGCGTCGCGAGTCAGGGGTAGAACAACTCAACCGTGTAGCCGGTGACGCGCGTGCCGGGCGTGGTGAACAGCAACTGCAATGGCATGTCCGTGTTCCCGGGGACGACGGTGGTGGCGACACGGAAGTCGGCCGGGTCCAGTGCGCGCCGCGACACGAGCCGGCCGCCGGCATCGGTGAGCGCGAGCTCGACGGAAGGCAGGCTGACCGGCAGCGTGCTGCGGTTGCGCAGCATGACGGAGAGGCGGTAGGTGTTGCTCCCGGGGGCAGCCTGGCTCAGGGCCGTCGACTCGACGGTGATGTCGTCGATGCGCAGGGGTGCTCCCAGCTGGCAGCCAGCCAGGCGGCACCAGCCCCTCAGCATGGGCTGCATCGCGGGAACGCGAGCGGCCAGGCCGTCACGGAAATGGTGGACCACCTGCAGCAACAGCGTGACCGACAGCAGCGCCGCGGCCAGACCATAGGCCAGCCGCATGACTGGGGCATGCAAGCGCGCCTCGGCTTCGGCCTTGCGCACGAAGGTCGGGGCTTCTTCGGCAAGCTCCTCCGCCTCTTCTTCGAAGCGCGCGTCCATGAAGTCGGTGCGGAAGCGCTCGGCCACCGACTCGGCCGGGGTGCGCTCGACGTCTTCCTGCTCCGGTCGGAAGAAGCGCGAGGCGATGCGGTCTTCCTCGTCAAGCTCGGCCGCGGTCTTGCGCTGCTCGTGGCTGCTGCGCTGAGTCATCTGGCCGGGTGCCCATGGCGGGGGTGACTCACGTTCGAGATCGAACAGGCCTTCGAGCGCGTTGAAGACCTCCTCGCAGCGGCCGCAGCGCACCCAGCCATCAGACACTTTGAGTTGGTCCTGCACCACCCTGAAGATGGTGCCGCACGCCATGCAGCGGGTGGCCATGCTCATGGCGCGATCCCCCTCCCGCTGGCTCTTCGGCGCCTGCCACCGGGCCGGCGTGTGAGGGCACGCAGCGTGCGCGCCATGCCGCGGGTTACCTGCGGGCCGTCATGAGGATCCATCCGTCCTCCTCGTCCGACACCTGCAGGTCGCACCACGGGGCGTACGCTTCGCGCAGCTCATCGGCCTGGCGCTCCAGGATGCCGGCGAGCACCAGGTCGCCGCCGGCGTCGACATGGCTGGACAGCAGCGGTGCGAGCAGCTTCAGCGGCCCGGCGAGGATGTTGGCCAGCACCAGCGGATACAGGCCGTTGGCGGCCTCGGGCAGGCCGGCCGAGACGACGGCGCGGTTGGCCTCGGCGTTGGCCCGGGTGGCCTGTACCGCGGCCGGGTCGATGTCCACCGCGTCGATATCGCGGGCGCCGTGCAGCGCCGCCGCAATGGCGAGGATGCCGGAGCCGCAACCGTAATCGAGCACGCGTGACCAGCGCTCGGCGCGGCCCGGTGCCTCACGGGCAATCCAGCGCAGGCACATGCGGGTGGTGGGGTGTGTGCCGGTGCCGAACGCCAGGCCGGGATCGAGCCGGATGGCGCGGCGGGCGGCGCTCGGCATGTCGTGCCAGCTCGGCACGATCCAGAACTCGGGGGTGATCTCCACCGGCGCGAACTGCGACTGGGTGAGCCGCACCCAGTCCTGGTCGGCGACCGGCGACAGAGACTGCACGTGCACGTCGGCGGCCCAGTCCTGCGCGAGCAGGAGCGTGGCGGCCTCGGTGGCTTCGGTTTCCGATGTGAAAAGCGCGCGCAGCACCGAGCGGTCCCAGCCGACGCGCGGGGCCGGCAGGCCCGGCTCGCCGAAGAGCGCGTTCTCCGCGTCGCTGCCGGCGTCGGCGTCCTCCACCGAGACAGCCAGGGCGCCCAGCTCGAAGGTGAGGGCGTCGGAGACCGTCTCGACGTTAGCTTGCGGTGCGATGAGCAGGAGCTCGACCATGACGGATTGTCAGCGTTTGTGCTTGCTCATCCAGCCTTCGAGGTAGTGGATGCTAGTGCCACCCTCGGCGAACTTGGGGTCGACCATCAGCTCCCGGTGTAGCGGGATGTTGGTCAGGATGCCTTCGATCACCGTTTCCGACAGGGCGATGCGCATGCGCGCCAGCGCCTGCTCGCGCGTGTCACCGTGGACGATGATCTTGCCGATCATGGAGTCGTAGTGAGGCGGGACGAAATAGTTCGTGTAGGCGTGGGAGTCAACGCGCACACCCGGACCGCCCGGTGGGTGCCACATCGTGATGCGCCCTGGTGACGGCGTGAACTTGTACGGATCCTCAGCGTTGATGCGGCACTCGATGGCGTGGCCGCGCATCTGGACTTGGCGCTGCGCGAAGGGCAGCTTTTCGCCAGCCGCGATGCGGATCTGCATCTGGACGATGTCGATGCCGGTGACGAGCTCGGTGACGGGGTGCTCCACCTGCACCCGCGTGTTCATCTCGATAAAGTAGAACTCGCCGTTCTCGTACAGGAACTCAAACGTGCCGGCGCCGCGGTAGCCGATACGCTTGCAGGCCATGGCACAGCGCTCGCCGATGCGCTCGATGACGCGCCGGGAGATGCCGGGCGCGGGCGCCTCCTCGATGATCTTCTGGTGCCGGCGCTGCATGGAGCAGTCGCGCTCGCCCAGCCATACGGCGTTCTTGTGCTGGTCGGCGAGCACCTGGATCTCCACGTGGCGTGGGTTCTCCAGGAACTTCTCCATGTAAACGGCCGGATTGCCGAAGGCTGCCCCTGCCTCCGCGCGGGTCGTCTGGACCGCGTGGATGAGTGCGGCCTCGGTGTGCACCACCCGCATGCCGCGTCCGCCGCCACCGCCGGCTGCCTTGATGATCACCGGGTAGCCGATCGAGCGGGCGATCTTGATGATCTCCTTCGGATCGGCGGGAAGCTCGCCTTCGGAGCCTGGCACGCAGGGCACGCCAGCCTTGATCATGGCCTGCTTCGCTGACACCTTGTCGCCCATCGCGCGGATGGCATCGGGTGTCGGTCCGATGAAGGTGAAACCGCTGCGCTCGACACGTTCGGCGAAATCAGCGTTCTCCGACAGGAAGCCGTAGCCGGGGTGAATGGCCTCGGCGTCCGTCACCTCCGCAGTGGAAATGATGGCCGGCATGTTGAGATAGCTCTGCGCCGAGGGTGCCGGCCCGATGCATACGGCCTCGTCGGCCAGCCTGACGTACTTGGCGTCGCGGTCGGCTTCGGAATAGACGACGACCGACTTCACGCCCAACTCGCGGCACGCCCGTTGGATGCGCAGGGCGATTTCGCCTCGGTTGGCAATGAGGATCTTCTTGAACATGGTCCCTGCGCTCAGTCGCCTGACTTCGTGTGCGGGCACAGGGGCGAGGCCGCAGTGCACCAGGGGTGGTTCCCCCGCTTTCCGATCAACATGGTCTTCAAAACTCCGCCCCGTTTACTCGATGACGAACAGGGGCTGGCCGAACTCGACGGCCTGGCCGTTCTCGCAGAGGATCTGCGTTACCTTGCCGGCCTTGTCGGCCTCGATCTCGTTCATGATCTTCATGGCTTCGATGATGCAGATCGGCTCGCCCTCCTTGATGGTGGAGCCAGCGTCCACGAACGGCTTGCCGCCGGGGCTGGAGGAGCGGTAGAACGTGCCCACCATGGGGGACTTGACGACGTGACCCGCTGGCTGTGCGGGTGTCTCGGCCGGCGTGGTGGCAGGTGCCGGGCTGATTGCCGGTGTTACTTGGGATCCCCCTGCCACAGGCGCTACGGCGGCCGCCGGCAAGGCGGGGGCTGCAACGAACTGTGCCGCGGCGGCAGCGGGGTCCGCCTTGACGATGCGCACCTTGCCGTCGGCTTCGGTGATCTCGAGTTCCGAGATATTCGATTCCGACACGAGGTCGATCAGCGTCTTCAGCTTGCGAAGGTCCATGAACGCTCCAAAACCAGTTGTCTCATCGTGGACGGCGGCGCGCCGGCGAGCCGTCCGTGCATGACGAGTCTTCGGCACTCGGCGAAACCGGCGATCAACGGCTTTTGTCGCGATGTCGCCGTCATCTAGCAGCTACGCGTTGCGCGTTCCCGGCTGCATGGCTCCCTCCTGCCCGGAGTTCGCCGCCACGAGCGGGCCGAACTTTACGCGGTTTAGGGGCCGTTACTGGCTGATTGACGGCAAATAAAGCGCTTGACAAGACGAAATGCCGACTTCAAGCGGCCGCAGGCGATTTTCCCGTCTGGGCATCTGCCCAGCGCCGAAGATCCTCGAACGTCACGGCCCCCACCTTGCGGTCATGGATGCGGCCGGACGGACCGAACACCACCGTGTAGGGCAGCCCCCCCGCCTCGTTGCCCAGCTGGCGGCTGAGTGCCGCGCCATCCAGGCCGGCGAGCGCGATCGCAAAGCTCACCGGCACCCGGGCGAGAAACTCGTTGACCGGCCCGGACGTGTCCACCGCCAGTCCGACCACTTGCCAGCCGGCGCGGCCGTACTCGCGGTGAAACTGGTCCAGCAGGGGCATCTCCTTGACGCACGGGGCGCACCAAGTCGCCCAGAAGTTGAGCAGCAACGGCCGTCCGCGCAGAGCCGCCATTTCAAGCATGCCGCCCTGCGGTTGGGGAAAGCTCATGCCCCACAGCGCCTCGGCCTGCGTGCCCGTGCCAGCGCGCCGCCAAAGCGAGCCGGCGATGCCGGCCGCGGCTGCCGCGCCTGCGACGCCAACTCCCAGCAGGCGGCGCCGCTTCATGCCTGCAGCAGCGCGCGCAATGCCACGATATCGCCGCGTTGCGAGCGGCCCCGGCTATCCGGCTTGAGGGCCCCGCGCAAGTCGTCGTGGTCGAGGACGGCCATGTGCACGGTGACCATTTCACCCAGCTCAGTGCTGCGGCTGGCGACACTCAGCACATCCACCGCGTCGCCGCGGGGGCCGGGCATGCTGCCCACCTGATAGTCGATGCCGAGATCGATGAGTGCCAGCTCGGCCGACTTGGAGTCGTCGCAATAGAGTTGCAGGTGCACGCTGTTGAGCCGGGTGGCGGTCCCGCGCCACACCGCGCCGGTCAGATGCGGCCTGAAGACGGCCAGCCGCTGCATCCAGTCCAGCGCGACGCGGCGCAGGGCTTCCAGCTCCGACGGCTGCGTGTCGGCATGGAACAGCGACAGGTAGGTGCGCACCTCGTCCTCGACCTCGTCGTTGCTGGGCAGGTCCGCCGGACGGACGCTGTGCCGGGCGACGGTGCGGGCGGCGCGGCGCTTCGCAGACCCATACTCGAGGCCCTCCTCGACCACGAGTCGGGCGGCGGCGGCGGCGATCTCGGTGGTGAGCTCGGATGGCATGAGGCCGATTCTAGGAGCGCGGGTCGCGCCCTCTGCCATCCAGACTCCTGGTGTGGTGTTCGACGCCAAGCGGGACATCAAAGCAGGTCTTCGCCGCCCTGGTGTCGTGGCAAATCAGCTCGATACCTGCGGGTATCGCTGCGTTTGTGCCTGCGGCCAGGACAACAAGTCAGGACAACGGGTCCCATCGGTTTCCTTGAGTTGCGTACAGCGTCGAGCACTGCGGCGGGCAGATGGGCCGGCCTCAAGGAAGTTCCACGGCGCCCATGCGGGCCATCACCGTACCGGCACGACCGGCGACGTAGGCCGAGTTGGGGCGTCTCTCGAAGCGCTTGGGCGCGGGCAGCATGACGGCCAGCCGCGCCGCCGCCGACGGCGGCAGGTGCGCAGCGCTCGTCCTGAAATAGTGGTGGGCCGCGGCCTCGGCCCCGAAGACACCTTCGCCCCATTCGACATGGTTGAGGTAGATCTCCAGGATGCGCTGCTTGTCGAGCAGGCTCTCCAGCATGAAGGTGATGACGAACTCCTGGCCCTTGCGGGTCCAGCTGCGCTCGCTGGCGAGGAAAAGATTCTTGGCCAGCTGCTGGGTGATCGTGGAGCCGCCCACGACGCGAGGCTGCACGCGCAGGGGAGCCGGCGGAACCGTCGACACCCCGCGACGCTCGGCTCGCCGGGTAGCGCGTCGTTCCAGCTGCGCCTGCATCCGTGCTGCCCGCTCCTCGGCCTTCTGGTTCCGTTCCCAAGCCTTCTCGATGGCGTCCCATTCGACACCGCTGTGATCGGTGAAGCCCGCATCCTCGGAGGCGATGACCGCCCGCTTGAGATGCGGCGAGACGCGCTCGTACTCGACCCACTCCTGGCGCCAGGCGATGTGGTGCTTGTCAACCAGCAAGCGCCAGGCTTCCGACCGCTCGAAGGCCGTGGATGCGGGATCGACGAACCGCATCATCGCTACGCGGGCGACGAAGTAGACCTGCAGTGACAGGGCGCTCACCAGCACCAGCGCGCCCAGGCGCCAGACATTCGCGAGTAAGTTCACTTCGCGCTGTCCGCGAGCCGACGCTTCAAGGCCGCCAGTACAGGCGCCGTGTCGGGCCGGATGCCGCGCCACAGCCAGAACGACTCGGCGGCCTGTTCGACGAGCATGCCCAGGCCGTCGCGTGCGTCGGCGCCATGCTGCGTGGCCCATGACAAAAAGCCCTGTGCAGCCGGGCCGTACATCATGTCGAGCGCGAGACTGCCGGGGCGCAGGACTGCCGCGTCCACGGGTGCCGTATCGCCCTGCAGGCTGCTGGCGCTCGCGTTGATGACCACGTCGTAGCCCTCCCCGGGGTCGCGCAGCGACGCGGGACTCACTACAACGCCTAGGCTTTGCGCCAGGGGCAGGTGTCGGTCGACCAGCGCCGAGGCCTTGTCCGGCGTGCGGTTGGCCACCACGACTTGTGCAGGCCGCGCCTGCAGCAGCGATCCCAGGGCGCCAGCGGCGGCGCCGCCCGCGCCCACCAGCAGCAAACGCCGCCCCGCCAGCCGCCTGCCAGCGTTGACCTCGATGTCGCGCACGAGGCCGGCGCCGTCGGTGTTGTCGGCCCACCAGCCTTCGGCATCGAACCGCAGCACATTGGCGGCTTGGGCCAGCTCGGCCCGCGCGCTGTGTCTCGGTGCGATGCCGTAGGCCTCGAACTTGAACGGCACGGTCACGTTGCAACCTGATCCGCCTTCGACGGCGAAGCGGCGCACCGCGTCGGCAAAGCCGTCCAGGGGGCACCACAGCCGGTCGTAGCGCATCTCCTGCGCAGTGGCCTGCGTGAACAGGGCGTGGATGAACGGCGACTGGCTGTGCTCAACCGGGTTGCCGCAGACGACGTAGCGATCCATGCTCAAGCAAGTGACATTCAGGGCTGCGCGGGATTGGCCGTCAGCGTCGTCTCGAGGCCTTCGCCGTGGAAGCGGAAGCGCGAGGTGATGACGAGCTGGTCAGCCTCGCGGCGCATGGTCGAGGTGAACGCGCCAAACGGTGCCGCAGCCTTGACGATGGCCACGGCGCGCTTGTCCAGTACCTTGGAGTTGGACGACCGGACGATCTCTGCGTCGACCACGCGCCCGGCCGCATCGACGGTGATGAGCATGATCAACTCGCCGTAGAGACGCTTGCCTCGGTATTCGGGGAAGTTGCGCGTGCCGCGCTCCTCTACCTTGAGGCGCAGCCCGTCGTAATAGAGCGCGTAGGCCGCTTCCTGCGTGGCCGGGCTGATGTAGCGTTTCTTGGGCCGGGAGTTCTCCTCGCGGATGCGCTTCTCGATCTCCGCCAGCAGCTGGACCCGGCGTCGACGCTCTTCCTGCTGCTGGCGCTCGGCCTGCGTGGTCGCCTGCCGGTGCGGGTCGGGGGCGGGCATCCGCGCCAACTCCCGGCGCAGCCTGGCAAGCCATTCCTGCTGTGTCTCCTGGAGCTGCTCGATGCGGCGCTGGGAGTCATCCAGTGCGTCGCCGAAGGACACCTCAGCCGAGGGCGGCAGCGGCGAAGTCGCCCGTCCTTCTTCCGCCTCGCCGCCGCCAGCCATCTGCGCCTGTGCGATGGCCTGGGCCTTGACGGGCATTTCCTTGGTTCGCGTGTTGACCAGGATGACTTCCAGCGGCGTGTCTTCGAACACGCGGTTGAAGGCCTCGGGATTCACGATCCGCACGAACAGCAGTGCCGCGTGCACGGCGAGCGAGACGCCGAGCGCGATGTGTAGCGTAGTGAAGCTTTGCTGTGTGCGTCGCATGGGCGGGGGATTCATGGCCCTCAGGGTGTGACAGCGGCAGCCGGCTCGGCTTCGCCATCGTGCACGTCGATGGCCAAGGTCAGCGGGCCTGCGCCTTCCGCGGCTTCTTCAACGTCGGCCTCGTCGACGGTCGCATCGTCGGAAGAAGTGCTCGGGTCATCCAGCCGGGCGACGAGGTTGGCGTGCAGGTCCAGTGTGAGCAGGTCGCAGCCGGTGATGCGTACCCGCACCCGGGCCCCGCGGGGCAGCCCTTCGGTGCCCAGGGCGCGGAACACCAGCGGCAGCGCGTCGGCGCGCACCAAGCCTTCCTTCAACACAGCGGCGTCGAGCTCGTGCAGGTCCTTCTGCGCCAAGTACTTCAGCGTCCAGTAGCGTTCAATGGCGCCTTGGAAGCCGTTGTAGGCGGTGTAGGCGGCATCGAAGGCCGAGATGATGGAAAACAGCGCCGCGTCCTTGGGCTTGAAGGGCGCGGCGAGCGCTGCGGTGCGGCCATGACGTGCGCAGGCGATGATCTGCCACTGGTTGAGCAGGTCGACGTAGCGCCGCAGCGGCGAAGTCGCCCAGGTGTACTGCGCCACGCCCATGCCGGCATGCGGCGCGGGCTTCACCCCCATGCGTACCTTCACTCCGGGTGCGAGGCTGGCTTGGCTGCGGTAGATGCCCGGCACGCCGTACTGGTCGAGCCAGGCGCCCCAGGTGCTGTTGGCCAGGATCATCGCCTCGGCGACGATGAGATCCAGCGGGGCGCCGCGCTGGCGCGTCTTGATGGCCACGCGTTCATCGCCGCGGGGCTCGCCCCCGTCGTGGCCTTCGAGGCGGAAGGAGTAGTCCGGCCGGTTGAAGGTCTCGGGCTTGCCGCGCACCACTTCGCGCTGTGCCTTCAGTCGCTGCGCCAGCCGGAACGCGAACGCCAGTTCGCTGGCGAAAGGGTAGGGCGCGGGTGCCGTGCCCGCGAGCGAGGCCTCGGTGATGACGCTGTCGAGCTGGTCGTGACGCAGGTTGGCGGCGATCATCACCCTCTCCAGCCTTGTCTCGGTGGACCTGATCTCCAGCGTGGCCTCGTCGATCGTCGCGTACAGCGACACCGCGGGGCACTCGCTGCCCTCGTTCAGCGTGTACGCCTGCACCACATCGTCGGGCAGCATGGTGATCTTGTATCCCGGCATGTACACCGTGGACAGCCGCTCGCGCGCCACGCGGTCGATTTCGCTGTCGGGCGTGATCGCCAGCCCCGGTGCGGCAATGTGTATCCCGTACACCACGGTACCGGTGCCCAGGCCCTGGACCGACAGGGCATCGTCGATCTCGGTCGTGGCCGAGTCGTCGATCGAGAAGGCCGCGACCGGCGCGAGCGGCAGCGTCTCCTTGACGGCGGGTGCCGAAAGGGGTGCAAAGCCGGTGCCGCGCGGAAAGTTCTCGAAGAGGAAACGCTTCCAGTGGAACTGGTAGGGCGAGTCCACGGCGCCCGCGGCGGTGAGCAGGTCCAGCGGCGCGCGCTGGGCCCGGTGCGCCGCCTCGACCACGGCCTTGTACTCGGGCGCGTTCTTGTCGGGCCTGAAGAGGATGCGGTAGAGCTGCTCGCGGATGGGCGGCGGGCAGCGGCTTTCCACCAGGTCGCTTGCCCAGGCGTCGATTTGCGCGGCGACCTGCTTTTTTCGCTCGATGCCCAGTAGCGCGGCTTTCACCTGCTCTTCGGGTGCCTTCTTGAACTGGCCCTTGCCGATGCGGCGGAAGTAGTGTGGTGCCTCGAACAGCCGCAGCAGCGCAGCGGCCTGCTGGGTGGGGCCCGCGCTGGCATCGAAATACTCGCGCGCCAGGTCTTTGAAGCCGAACTCCTGCTCGGGCGCGAATTCCCAGGCGAGGTCAAGGTCGATGTCCTGCGCGAGCGTCTGTGCGGCGCTGATCAGTTCGGCCGGCGTCGGCTTGTCAAACCGCAGCAGCACGTGGGCAGCCTTGACCTTCACGCGCTTGCCCGAGTCCATCTCCACCTGGATGGAGCTGTCGGCCTCGGCCATCACGCGTCCCGTAAGAAACTTGCCGCCGTCTTCGAACAATGCGTACATCCGGCGAATTGTCTCCCAAGCGCATGCCCGCTCCCGGCGCGCCGGCCGGCGGCGGGCGGGAGGAAGGCACGTTTGCGTGACGGGACGCCGGGCGGCCGGGGCGTCGCGGGGGCGCCGGCCGCGGCGTGGGCCGCCCGGTCAGAAGTGGATGCCGCGCATCATCTGCTGCATCGCGATCGCCTCGGGCGAGAGTACCGGCTTGGCCGCCTTGTCGCCGGAAGCCGCGGTGCTGTCGGGGAACATGCGGAAGCTCGTGTTCATCACGATCTGCGCCACGCGCGGCATCACCGCATGCAGGAGTTCGCCGGACACGCCCAGCCGCGTGGCGATGCGCACCGGCTTTTCCACGCAAGCCTGGGCCACCATCTCGGCAGCCTCCTCAGGCGTGAGCGTGGGCACGTTGTTGTAGATCTTCGTGGGTGCAATCATGGGCGTGCGCACCAGCGGCATGTTGATGGTGGTGAACGTCACGCCCTGGTCGGCGTACTCGCTGGCCGCGCAGCGCGTCCAGGCGTCGAGCGCTGCCTTGGAGGCTACGTAGGCGGAAAAGCGCGGTGCGTTCGTCAGTACGCCGATGGAGCTGATGTTGACGATGTGGCCCTTCTTCTTGGCCACCATGGCGGGCAGCAGTCCCATGGTGACGCGCAGGCAGCCGAAGTAGTTCAGCTGCATGGTGCGCTCGAAGTCGTGGAAGCGGTCGTAGCTCGACTCGATGGCGCGGCGGATCGAGCGGCCTGCGTTGTTGATGAGGTAGTCGACGCCGCCGTAGTTCTCCAGCAGCCACGCGACGAGGCCTTGGCAGCTCTGCTCGTCGGCAATGTCGGCGGAGTAAGTCACGACCGTCGCATCGGCCCCGGCCTTGTCGAGGATCTCCTGCTTGGCCGTCGCCAGCTTGGCTTCTTCGCGCGCGCAGATGATCGTGACGGCGCCGGCCTCGGCAAACTTGGTGGCCGCGGCCAAACCGATGCCCGAGGAGCCGCCGGTCACCAACACCACCCGGCCGCCTACCGCGCCGCGCAGCGAACGATCGATGAAGAGTGCCGGGTCGAGGTGCCGCTCCCAGTAGTCCCACAGCCGCCACGCGTAGTCGTTCAGGTTGGGACACTCGATGCCCGAGCCCTTGAGCGCGGCCTGCGCCTCGCGGCTGTCGAAGCGTGTGGGGTAGTTGACAAAGGTCAAGATGTCCTCGGGCAGCCCCAGGTCCTTCATGATCGCATTGCGTACGCGCCGCACCGGCGCCAGCGCCATCAGGCCCTTCTTCACGCTCCTGGGAATGAACCCCAGCAGTGCGGCATTGATGAAGAGGTTCATCTTCGGGGCGTGCGCAGCGCGGCTGAAGATGTCGAGCACATCGCCCACACGGTAGCCCCGTGGGTCGACCAGGTGGTAGCACTTGCCCGCCAGACCGTTGCCGAGATGGCTGATGTGGTCGAGCGCAGCCACCACATAGTCCACCGGCACGATGTTGATGCGCCCGCCTTCGAGTCCCACGCTCGGCATCCAGGGCGGAAGGATCTGCCGGATGCGCTGGATCAGCTTGAAGAAGTAGTAGGGGCCGTCGATCTTGTCCATCTCGCCGGTGGTCGAGTCGCCTACCACGACTGCGGGCCGGTACACGGTCCAGGGCACCTTGCACTCCTGCCGCACGATCTTCTCGCTCTCGTGCTTGGTCATGTAGTACGGGTGGTCCAGGCCCTCGGCCTCCTCGAACATGTCTTCGCGGAACACGCCCTCGTACATGCCGGCCGAGGCAATGGAGCTGACATGATGCAGATGTCCCGCATCGACGGCCTTGGCGAACTCCACCGCGTTGCGCGTGCCGTCGATGTTGGCGTGCACCTGCGACTCGGCGTCGGCCGACAGGTCATATACCGCGGCCAGGTGGTACATGTGGTCCACCTGTCCCTTGAGCTTCTTGAGGTCCTCGGCACAGACGCCCAGCTTGCGGGCGGTGAGGTCGCCGAAGACCGGGATCGCACGTGTGCGTCCGACGCCCCAGAACGCGAGCAGATCCGGTACCTTCCCTTCGCTTTCGGGCCTCAGCAGGAAGTACACCGTCGAGCCTCGGCGTTCCAAAAGCTTCTTGACGAGCCGCTTGCCGATGAAACCGGTCGCACCAGTGACGAAGTACTGCATGCATCCTCCTTTGCGTGAATGGGCCGCACATTCTTTCCGAAACGCCTTTGTTGCGAAATGCGGTGCGGCAAGTACTTTCCTTGATTCACCCACGGCCCGGCGAGCGCTCGCATAGAGCCGCCGCACTAGAGAAAGCTACTCCCGGCCGGGTCGCTCGCACCTATAGTTCCCTCGGTCGCTGCCGCCCGGCAGTGCGCGTACCACCCGGAGGTCACACACACCATGGTCAAGAAGCTCAAGCAGGTGGCTGAGAAGAAGGCGGCATCGGCTGCGGGTTTGTTCGACGGCGCGCTGGCCGGCACCATCAAGGACTCCGCGCAGCAAATCTGGCTCGCGGGCCTGGGCGCCTTCTCGAAGGCGCAGGAAGAGGGCGGCAAGGTGTTCGAGTCGCTGGTCAAGGAAGGCACCGCGCTGCAGCGCAAGACCCAGGCGGTCGCGGGCGGGAAGATCGGCGAGGTCACCAACCGCGTGAGCCACATGGCCGGCGATGTGGGTGCCCGGGCCGGGCAGCAGTGGGACCGGCTGGAAGCGATCTTCGAGGAACGCACCTCCAAGGCACTGGCCAAGCTCGGCGTGCCATCCGCCAAGGACGTGGAGGCTTTGATCAAGCGCATCGACGAACTGTCGGCACAGGTGGCCAAGCTGTCCAAGCCGCCCAAGCTGCCGCGTGCGACAAAAGCGGATTCGACTCGCGCGAACGGCGCCGCCAAGCCTGCTGCCAAGCGCGCGGCTGCTCGCAAGTCGGTCTGATCTTTTCGGGCCGCAGGGACGAGGGGCGGTGGTGCCCCTATCCGCTTCCACATGGCTGTCGCCGCACACAAGCCTCGAATCGCCCTCGCCCTCGCCGGAGGGGGGCCGCTGGGGGCCATCTATGAAATCGGCGCGCTGTGCGCGCTGGAGGAATCTCTCGACGGATTGAGCTTCGCCGGCATCGATGCCTATGTGGGTGTCTCGGCCGGCGGCTTCATCGCGGCGGGCTTGGCCAATGGCATGACCGCGCGCGAGCTGTGTGCCTCGTTCATCGAGAACAACGCGGCCGAGCATGATGTCTTCGATCCGTCGGTGCTGATCCGCCCGGCGTGGGGCGAAATCGCCGCCCGCCTGGCCTCGCTGCCGCTGCTGGCAGCCCAGGCCTCCTACGAGTACCTGTTGACGGGACGCCCGCTGTCCAGTGCGTTCGAGCGGCTCGGCCGTGCGCTGCCCGCGGGACTGTTCTCCAACGACATGATCGATGTGCAGTTGCGGCGCTTGTTTTCGGCGCGTGGCCGCACCAACGATTTCCGCAAGCTGCGCCGCAAGCTGGTGCTCGTGGCGACCGACCTGGACAGCGGCGACTCCGCGCCCTTCGGGCAGCCCGGATTCGATCACGTCCCCATATCCAAGGCTGTGCAGGCCAGCGCTGCGTTGCCGGGCCTGTTCCCTCCCGTGGAAATCGATGGGCGCCACTACGTGGACGGCGCACTGAAGAAGACGCTGCATGCGTCGGTGCTGCTGGAGGAAGACGTGGACCTGCTCCTGTGTCTCAACCCGCTCGTGCCGTTCGCCTCCGACTCCGGCCGCTACCGGGTGCTGGCGGGAGCACGCATCCCGCGGCTCGTCGATGGCGGCCTGCCCGTGGTCTTGTCGCAGACCTTCCGAACCATGATCCATTCCCGGCTCCAGCTGGGAATGAAGAGCTACGCCCGCAGCCACCCAGACACCACCATCGTGCTCTTCGAGCCCGACCAGCGCGACGCGCAGATGTTTCTCGCCAATACCTTCAGCTATGCGCAGCGCCGCGAACTGGCCGAACACGCCTACCAGCAGACGCGCCGAATGCTGCGCGAACGGCACGCGGTTCTCGTGCCGCGCCTGTCGCGCCATGGCGTGCGCATCCGCCGGGACCTGCTCGACGACATGTCGCGCACGCTCGTGGGCTGCCATGCGGTGGACGCACATAGCCGCGTCGGCCGTGCCCTGCAGAGGCTCGAGTCCGTGCTGGACGAACTTGAGCACGCGCTGGGCGCAGCGTCGAGTCACAAGGAAAAGCCGGCCAGCCCCAAGCTTCCTTGACTCGGCAGGGGGCGGGCTGGATGTGGCGCCGCGCCCCTGGGGGGCTGTTCAGAGCCCGCCGGGAAACACCCACAGCAGCGCGCCCGTCATCGCGAGGTAGCGCACGAACTTTCCGATGGCCATGTACAGCACGCACGGCCAGAAGGAGAGCTTCAGCCAGCCTGCCACCGCGCACAGCGGGTCGCCCACCACAGGCAGCCAGGACAGCAGGCAGGCTGCAGGGCCGAATTGTTCCAGCCAGCGCAGGGCGCGCGGATGCGCCACGCCAGGGTGATGGGTGACACGTTCGCAGGCACGTTCCGCCGCGTAGCCCATCCACCAGCTGATGGCGCCGCCCGCTGTGTTGCCCGCGGTGGCCACGAGCACCGCGGGCCAGAACAGCTCAGGGCTGAGCTTGACGAGACCGAACACCACAGGCTCCGATCCCATCGGCAGCAAGGTCGCCGACACCAACGCCACCACGAACACGGCGCCCAGTCCGTGTTGCGGCAGGGCCATCCAAGCCATCAGCGTATCCATCCATGCCTGCATCCGAGGCATTATCCAAAGGCCTCGCGGGCCCAGCGGAGCCGCAGGGGCGGGCCGCTATACTCCTGCCTCCTTTTTCAGCACACCCCTCCCCCGCCTGCCCATGAAGATCGGCCACATCGAGCTGCCGAACAGCCTCTTTGTCGCGCCGATGGCCGGGGTGACGGATCGTCCTTTTCGTCAGCTGTGCAAGCGGCTCGGCGCCGGATACGCGGTGAGCGAGATGGTCACTTCGCGGCGCGAGCTGTGGCACACGCTCAAGACGAGCCGGCGCGCCGATCACGCGGGTGAGGTCGAGCCCATCGCGGTGCAGATCGCCGGCACCGATGCGGGCATGATGGCCGAGGCCTCGCTCTACAACATCGACCGCGGCGCGCAGATCATCGACATCAACATGGGCTGCCCGGCCAAGAAGGTCTGCAACAAGTGGGCGGGCTCAGCGCTGATGCAGGACGAGCCGCTGGCGCTCGCCATCATCGAGGCGGTGGTCGCTGCATGCGCCCCGCGCGGCGTGCCGGTCACCTTGAAGATGCGCACCGGCTGGTGTGCCGCCGAGCGCAATGCCGTGCGTATCGCCCGCGCTGCCGAGGCTGCCGGCGTAAACATGGTTACCGTGCATGGGCGCACACGCGAGCAGGGATACAAGGGCGAAGCCGAGTACGACACCATTGCCGCGGTCAAGGCCGCGCTCTCGATCCCGGTGGTGGCCAACGGCGACATCGACTCGCCGCGCAAGGCGCGCGAGGTGCTCGTCTGCACCGGGGCCGATGCCGTGATGGTCGGCCGCGCCGCGCAGGGCCGCCCGTGGATCTTCCGGGAGATCGCCCACTTCCTTGCGACCGGCTGTGAGCTGCCGGCGCCCGAGGTGCAGCAGGCCAAGCGATGGATGCTCGAGCACCTGGAGGACCACTACGGCCTGTACGGCGAATACGCCGGCGTGCGGACCGCACGCAAGCACATCGGCTGGGCGGTGCGCGGGCTGCCCGGCGGCGAAGCGTTCCGCGCGCGCATGAACCTGCTCGAGCGTTGCGACGAGCAGATGCGCGCGGTGTCCGAGTGGTTCGACGAACTGTCCGACTCGTACCGCCTGCTGCCCATCGCGGACCGGGCGGCCAACGACGATTTCATCGAACAACGAGCATGAGCAAGAAACACGTCGAAGAGTGCATCCGCGAAAGCCTGGAGGCGTACTTCAGGGACCTGCGCGGGGTGGAGCCCACGTCGATGTACGACATGATCATGAACGTGGTGGAGAAGCCCCTGCTAGAGGTGGTCATGAAGCATGCCGAGGGCAACCAGAGCCGAGCCGCCGAATGGCTGGGCATCAACCGAAACACGCTGCGCCGCAAGCTGGTGGAGCACAAGCTGCTCAAACCCTGAGCCCCACATCCATGCAAGCCCTGATTTCCGTTTCCGACAAGACCGGTGTTCTCGAGTTCGCCCGTGAGCTGCACGCGTTGGGCGTGAAGCTGCTGTCCACCGGCGGCACTGCCAAGCTGCTGGCCGACGCCGGCCTGCCGGTGACCGAGGTGGCTGACCACACCGGCTTTCCCGAGATGCTCGACGGCCGCGTTAAGACCCTGCACCCCGTGATCCACGGTGGGCTGCTGGCGCGGCGCGACGTGCCCGAACACATGGCTTCGCTGCAGGCACACCGCATATCCACCATCGACCTGCTGGTGGTCAATCTCTATCCCTTCGAGGCCACAGTCGCCAAGCCGGGCTGCACGCTCGAAGACGCCATCGAGAACATCGACATCGGCGGGCCGGCCATGGTGCGCTCGGCGGCCAAGAACTGGAACGACGTCGCCGTGCTCACCGACGCTTCGCAGTACGCCGAAGTGCTGGCCGAGCTCCAGCGCGACGGTCAGGTGGGCCGCGAGACCCGTTTCAGGCTGTCGGTGGCCGCCTTCAACCGCATCTCCAACTACGATGCGGCGATCAGCGACTACCTGTCGTCGCTGCAGCCGGACGGCACGCGCAGCGAGTACCCGGCGCAGAGCAACGGCCGCTACGTGAAGCTGCAGGATCTGCGTTATGGCGAGAACCCGCACCAGACCGCGGCCTTCTACCGCGAGCTGGAACCCGCGCCCGGCTCGCTGGTCACCGCCCGGCAGCTGCAGGGCAAGGAGCTCTCGTACAACAACATTGCCGATGCGGATGCCGCGTGGGAATGCGTGAAGAGCTTCGACACGCCGGCCTGCGTCATCGTCAAGCACGCCAATCCTTGCGGCGTGGCGGTGGGCGCCGGGCCGGCCGAAGCCTATGCCAAGGCCTTCAAGACCGATCCGACATCGGCCTTCGGCGGCATCATTGCCTTCAACCGCGAGGTGGACGAGGCGGCCGCGCAGCAGGTTGTGCGCCAGTTCGTGGAGGTATTGATCGCGCCGTCGTACACCCCTGAGGCGCTGGCGGTCTTTGCGGCCAAGGCCAACACCCGCGTGCTGCAGATTGCCCTGCCGCTGGGCGGCGATACGCCGTGGCAACAGGGGCGCAACGCGCAGGACCTCAAGCGCGTGGGAGGCGGCCTGCTGGTCCAGACGGCCGACAACCGCCAGGTGCAGGCTTCCGAGCTGAAGGTCGTGACCCAGGTGCGGCCCACCGAGGCGCAGCTCGCCGACCTCCTGTTCGCCTGGAAGGTGGCCAAGTACGTCAAGAGCAACGCCATCGTGTACTGCGGTGGCGGCATGACGCTGGGCGTGGGGGCCGGGCAGATGAGCCGCGTCGACTCGGCCCGCATCGCGAGCATCAAGGCGCAGAGCGCAGGCCTCTCGCTCCAAGGCTCGGCCGTGGCCAGCGACGCCTTCTTCCCGTTCCGGGACGGGTTGGATGTGGTGTGCGACGCCGGCGCCACCTGCGTGATCCAGCCTGGCGGCAGCGTGCGCGACCAGGAGGTGATCGCCGCGGCCGACGAGCGAGGCATCGCGATGGTGTTCACCGGCGTGCGGCATTTCCGGCATTGATCCTCATGACGCGCCAGACGGGCGGCGGCGCGCGCTGCAGGCGGGGCTCGCCTCGCTACCATCGCGCGCCATGAAGCTTGCCGAGGCGGCCGGTCTCCTGCTGTCGTTCGTTGCCCGGCTCATCACCGGCGCCCAGGGTCACTGGTACGGCTGCCCACCCAAGGCGGAGCAGCGCATCTACTTCGCCAACCACCAGAGCCACATCGACTGGGTGCTGATCTGGGCCGCGCTGCCCGCCGACCTGCGCGCCGTCACGCGGCCCATCGCTGCGCGCGACTACTGGACGGCCACCCCGCTCAAGCACTGGATCACCCGCGAGATCTTCAACGCCGTGTACGTGAACCGTCAGCGCACCGATGACCAGGATCCTCTGGAGCCGCTGGTGCAGGCACTTGAACACGGCGATTCGCTGGTGATTTTTCCCGAGGGGACGCGCGGTCACCTGGGCGACCCGCAGCTGTTCAAGTCAGGGCTGTACCACCTGGCGCAGCAGTTTCCGCAAGTTCAGCTCATCCCCGCATGGATCGACAACGTGCAGCGCGTCATGCCCAAGGGCGAGGTCGTTCCCGTTCCGGTGTTGTGCTCGGTCACCTTCGGCGCCCCAATCCGGCTGGAGCCCGGCGAGGACAAGCGCGCCTTTCTGGATCGTGCCCGTGAGGCCGTGATGGTGCTTCGGAACGTGGCCTGATGGGCGCGTTGCGGCAGCTCGACATCACGCAGCAGGTCGCCCTGCTGTTCGTGGCCCTGTTCGGCGTGCTCATCGCGGCCTCCGTCTATGGCGTGATGCGCTCGTTGCGCGAGTTCGGCCCCGAGCAGCAGGCGGCGCATGAGACGTTCCTGCGCGAGTTGCGCTCCGTCTGGTGGGGGGCGGTGCTGTTCTGGGTGTCGTGGGTGCTGGGCGCGGTGGC
>CBINKC010000049.1:0-27921 GCA_966251135.1 uncultured Burkholderiaceae bacterium | reverse complement strand
GAGGTACAGACCCTGGCGCTCATCATCAAGGCCGACGTGCAGGGCTCCCAGGAGGCGCTGTCGCAGTCGCTGCAGAAGCTTTCCACCGACGAGGTCAAGGTGCAGATCGTGCACGCCGCAGTGGGTGGCATCAGCGAGAGCGACATCAATCTGGCAATCGCCTCTAAGGCGGTGATCATCGGCTTCAATGTGCGAGCAGATGCGGGTGCCAGGAAGCTGGCCGAGAACAACGGCGTCGACATTCGCTACTACAACATCATCTACGACGCTGTGGATGAGGTGAAGGCGGCGATGACCGGCATGCTGGCCCCCGAGCAGAAGGAAGAGGTCATCGGTACAGCGGAGATCCGCACGGTGTTCGTGGCCTCCAAGATCGGGACGGTGGCAGGTTCCATGGTCACAGCCGGCGTGGTGCGCCGCGGTGCCCGTTTCCGCCTGCTGCGCGACAACGTCGTGGTGTTCACCGGCGAGATCGAGTCGGTGCGTCGGCTGAAGGACGACGTGCGCGAGGTCAAGGAGGGCTTCGAGTGCGGCATCAAGCTGAAGAACTACAACGACATCAAGGAAGGTGACCAGTTGGAGTTCTTCGAAGTCAAGGAGGTCGCGCGAACCTTGTAAGAGGCGCGCGGGTCCTCACCCCCGAACCCCGCCCTCCACAAGACGGCGGGGTTCTCGTTTGAGAGCAGGAGCAGACCATGCGACATAAGCGATCCATTCCCAACCGTAGCTATCGCGTGGCTGACCAGATCCAGCGCGACGTGGCCGAACTCATTCGCGAGCTGAAGGATCCCCGTATCGGCATGGTGACCATCAACTCCGTGGACGTCACGCCCGACTATGCGCACGCGAAGGTGTACTTCTCGCTGCTGGTGGGCGACCCGCAGGAGTGTGAGGCTGCACTGAACGAGGCTGCGGGCTATTTGCGCAATAGCGTCTTCAAGCGCCTCCAGATACACACGGTGCCAACCCTGCACTTCCTGTTCGACCGGAGCACGGAACGCGCGGCAGAGCTGAACATGCTGATCAACCAGGCCAACGCCACGCGCGCGAAGGAGTGAGCCGCGCTACGCCGGGCGCCTGCCCGTGTCCGGCATAGTGCCGCGATCCATGACATGACGCAAACCCGTTCGCCTCGTCGCGCTGTTCACGGCGTGCTCCTGCTCGACAAGCCCCTGGGCCTGTCGAGCAACGATGCGCTGCAGAAGGTGCGTCGCCTTTACCGTGCCGAGAAGGCCGGCCACACGGGCACGCTCGATCCGCTTGCGACCGGGCTGCTGCCGCTGTGCTTCGGGGCAGCCACCAAGTTCTCGCAGGTGAGCCTGGACGCGGACAAGCGATACGTCGCCACGCTGAAGCTTGGCGTGACAACGAGCACCGGCGACGCCGAGGGTGAGGTGCTGCTGCGCCGTCCCGTCGCGGTCTCGAGAGATGACGTGCAGGTCGCTTGTGCGCGGTTTGTGGGCGAGATCGAGCAGACGCCGCCCATGCATTCGGCGCTCAAGCATGCGGGCCGGGCGCTTTATGAGTACGCGCGCGAGGGCATTGCCATCGCGCGAGCTCCTAGGCGCGTGACACTGCACGAGATCCGGCTCCTCGGCGGGGAGGGCGACGAATGGGTGATCGACGTGCGCTGCAGCAAAGGCACCTACCTCCGCACCCTTGCGGAGGACCTCGGCGAGGCGCTAGGCTGCGGCGCACACCTGTCGGCGCTTCGGCGCACCGGAAGCGGCCCGCTTGCGCTGGAGGGTACGCACACGCTCGATGAGCTGGCGGCCATGGGCGAGGACGAGCGCGAAGCGGCCTTGCGCGATGTCGATACGCTGCTGGCCGAGTGGCCGGCCGTGCATCTGAACAGCGACGACGCCGGACGTTTCCTGGCCGGCGTGCGGCAGCGACTGCCGCTGGCCGATGCACCTCAGGTGCGCATCTACGGCCCGCATCCGCGGGCCTTCCTCGGCAGCGGCCATGTCTGCGCCGGTGAACTCATTTCTACAAGGCTCTTGAGCCCGGCGGAGGTGCAAGGCCTCCTCGCGAAAGCCACATCATGACCCGACAGATTCGAAACATCGCCATCATCGCCCACGTGGACCACGGCAAGACCACGCTGGTGGACCAGTTGCTGCGGCAAAGCGGCACCTTCCGCTCCAACGAGAAGGTCGCCGAGCGGGTCATGGACAGCAACGACCTGGAGCGCGAGCGCGGCATCACCATCCTCGCCAAGAACTGTGCGGTGGAGTGGAACGGCACGCACGTCAATATCGTCGATACGCCGGGGCACGCCGACTTCGGCGGCGAAGTGGAGCGCGTGCTGTCCATGGTGGACGGCGTGCTGCTGCTGGTGGACGCGGTGGAAGGCCCGATGCCGCAGACGCGCTTCGTCACCAAGAAGGCGCTGGCGCTTGGGCTCAAGCCCATCGTGGTGGTCAACAAGGTGGATCGGCCGGGTGCGCGTGCAGACTACGTGATCAACGCGACCTTCGACCTGTTCGACAAGCTGGGCGCGACCGAGGAGCAGCTCGACTTCCCGGTGATCTACGCCTCGGGTCTCAATGGCTGGGCTACCACCGTGAAGGGCGAGGTCGGCTGCGACATGGCACCCTTGTTCGACGCGGTCCTGAAGCATGTGCCCGCGCATGAGGGGCGCGCGGACGACCCGCTGCAGTTGCAGATCTGCTCGCTCGACTACTCCACCTACGTGGGCCGCATCGGCATCGGCCGCATCAACCAGGGGACGTTGCGGCCAGGGCAGAACGTCGCGGTGTACGAGGGGCCCGAGGCCCAGCCGTACACGGCGCGCATCAATCAGGTGCTCAAGTTCGAGGGCCTGGAGCGCCAGCAAGCGACGGAGGCGGGGCCTGGAGACATCGTGCTGATCAACGGCATCGAAAGCATTGCCATTGGCGTGACCTTGACCGACGTCGAGCGCCCGGCACCCCTGCCGATGCTGAAGGTCGATGAGCCCACCTTGACGATGAATTTTTGCGTCAACACGTCTCCGCTGGCCGGGCGGGAGGGCAAGTTCGTGACCAGCCGCCAGATCAAGGACCGGCTGGACCGCGAACTGCAGTCGAATGTGGCTCTGCGCGTGCGCGACACGGACGAGGACGGCGTGTTCGAGGTGTCGGGCCGGGGCGAGCTGCACCTGACCATCCTGCTGGAGAACATGCGGCGCGAAGGCTACGAGCTGGCGGTGTCCAAGCCGCGCGTGGTGTTCAAGGACGTCGACGGTGCGCGCCACGAGCCGATGGAGCTGGTGACGGCCGACGTCGAAGACCAGCACCAGGGCGCGGTGATGCAGGCGCTCGGCGAACGCCGTGGCGAGCTGGTCAACATGGAGCCGGACGGCATGGGTCGAGTGCGGCTGGAGTACCGCATCCCGGCGCGAGGACTGATCGGCTTCCAGACCGAGTTCCTGAACCTCACGCGCGGCACCGGTCTTATCAGCAACATTTTTGACAGCTACGAGTCGTACAAGGGCGAGGTCGCAGGCCGCAAGAACGGCGTGCTTATCAGCCAGGACGACGGCGAGGCGGTGACCTACGCGCTGGGCAAGCTGGACGACCGCGGCCGCATGTTCGTGAAGGCCGGCGATCCGTTGTACGAGGGCATGGTGATCGGCATCCATTCGCGCGACAACGACCTCGTGGTCAACCCGGTGCGCGCCAAGCAGCTCACCAATTTCCGCGTGTCGGGTAAGGAAGATGCCATCAAGATCACGCCGCCGATCCAGCTAACGCTGGAGTACGCGGTGGAGTTCATCGATGACGACGAGCTGGTGGAGATTACGCCGAAGTCGATCCGCATCCGCAAGCGTCATCTCAAGGAGCACGAGCGCAAGCGAGCTTCGCGGGAAGCGGCCTGAGCAGGCACTGAACAGGGGCCAGCGGTGTCGCATCGTCGAGCTGTTCTCTGCATGCTGCTGGTGACGCTGCTGTGGAGCAGCGCGGGCGTGGTGATGCGCCATCTGGATTCGGCCCGCAGCTTCGAGGTTACCTTCTGGCGCAGCCTGTTCACCGCCTTGTCGCTGGGTGCGTACTACGCCTTCGTGCACGGGCGTGATACGCCTCGGCTGCTCGCGGCCGGAGGCCAGCCGTTGTGGATCTCGGGGGTGATGTGGAGCGTGATGTTCACCTGCTTCATGGTGGCGCTCACGCTCACGAGTGTGGCCAACGTCCTCGTGACGATGAGCGTATCGCCGCTGCTCACGGCGCTGCTTGCGCGTTTTATGCTGGGCCATGCGGTACAGCTGCGCACCTGGCTGGCGATCCTGGTCGCAGGCTCGGGCATTGCGTGGATGTACGGACACAGCGTGAGCGGTGACCCGAAGCAGTGGCTCGGAACGATGGTGGCGCTGGGCGTGCCCATCGCCGGGGCGATCAACTGGAACACACTGCAACGCAGCGGGGCTTCGGTCGACCTGTTGCCTGCGCTGCTCATAGGCGCTCTGATTTCCTGCGCTGTGGCCTTGCCGCTCGCGCTGCCTTTTCAGGCCTCTGCGCACGACATCGCGTGGCTGGCGGTGCTGGGTCTGTTCCAGTTGGCGATTCCTTGTGCCCTGGCCGTGAGGGTCGCTCGGCGTCTGCCGGCGCCAGAAGTCTCGCTGCTGGCCCTGCTCGAGATCGTGTTTGGCATTGCGTGGGCCTGGATCGGCGCGGGCGAGCAGCCCGGGCCTCATGTCTTGGGCGGCGGCGCGTTGGTTCTCGCCACGCTGGCTGTGAGCGAAGCCTGGGGGATGAGGCGCAGGGCGGTGTGCGCTGCTTCGTGAGGCAGTGAGGCTCAGTCAGGATCCCTGAGGAGGATTCATCCCGTGCGCCCCGGAAAGACCGGTTTCACTGCGTGGACGTGTCCTTGCGAGACAGGGCCCGTTTCAGGGCGGCTTCGAACTTCGCCAGGTTCAGCGGCTTGACCCAGTAGTCGTAGGCGCCGAGGCTCATGGCCTTGACGATGTCCATCGACAGGGAGTCGGCGGTGAGCAGGGTGACGCGCAGCTTGCCCGCTGCGATCTCCTCGTTGAGCGCGCGCACGACCTCCAGGCCACCGATGTCGGGCAGGTGCATGTCCAGGAGCACGAAGTCCGGCTGCTCGGAACGAGCGAGACGAATTCCTTCCATCCCCGTCTGGGCCTTGATCAGCTTGACGCCTGGGTACATGGCCAAGGCGCTCTCGATCAGGTCCATGTTGATGGGGTTGTCCTCGATGTAGAGCACCGTTCCCCGCAATTCGGGGTCACGGGCCTGCCGGTCATCCACCGCCATGTCATGCCTCGGTTGCTCGGCCCTTCAGCCGACCGGGCATTTTGCGGTCGTGTTGCGCTGCAGTCACCTGAATGATTGAATTCCCCACGGGAAACGGGGTGCTTCACCCTTCAATTCACCCTGCGAGCCAGCGAGCAAAGAACCACGTGGCGAGCCGCATGGGCGGCGCCACGACCGTCAGGGTCTCACCGCCGTATCGCGTGCGTGTGCGTTCTGGCGCGGGCGGCGCGTCAGGTGGCCGGTGAGCGGCTCCCATTCACGCATCCAGTTGTACAGGGTCTTCACGCTGATCCCCAGTGCAGTGCAAGTGCGCTGATGGTGCCCATCGAAGTGCTCCAGCGTGGCCAGCGTGACCTGGCGCTGGATCTCATCCCAGCGGCTGCCTATGCGCAGCGTGAGCGTGCGTGGCTCGCGCGCATGCGCAGACGAATGCGTGCGCGACACCGGCGCGGGCTGAGGCAGGCAAGCTTCGCTGATCTCGGTGCCCGACGCCATGACGTACGCCCGATGGACGATGTTGCGCAGCTCCCGCACGTTGCCGGGCCAGCCATAGTGCATCCACTGCGCCAGCACCGAGGGCGTGAGGCGTCTGGGCTGCCCCTCGTCACGCGCAATGGCCTGCAGGAAGTGCTCTGCCAGCAGGCCGATATCGTCTGCTCGCGCACGCAGCGGCGGCATGTGGATGGGGAACACGTTCAGGCGGTACAGCAGGTCTTCGCGCAGCCGGTCTTCGTTGACGGCGCGCTGCGGATCGCGGTTGGTGGCCGCCACGACCCGAACATCGCACTGCCGCGGTGTCGACGAGCCCACGCGCAGGAAGCTGCCGCTTTCGAGCACGCGTAGCAGCTTGACCTGCGGCTCCAGGGGCATCTCGGTGATCTCGTCAAGGAACAGCGTGCCGCCGTGCGCCCGCTCGAAGTAGCCGGCATGGTCGCGGTCGGCGCCCGTGAAGCTGCCTTTGTCGTGGCCGAAGAGCTCGCTTTCCATCAGGTTCGGGGAGATGGCGCCGCAGTTCACGGCGAGGAAGGGCTGATTCCGGCGCGAGCTCATCTCGTGCAGGGTGGCGGCGGCCAGTTCCTTGCCGCTGCCGCTTTCGCCAGTGAGCATGACGGTCACGCTCGTGCGCGCCACGCGTTCGATTTGCTGGAACACCTGCTTCATGGCTCCGGAGCGCCCGAGCAGGCGTCCGAAACGCCCACTGACAGCGCAGGCGTCGCGCGCACGGCCACTCACGCGGTGCAGCACCTCGTGCAACTGCTCCGGGGCGATGGGCTTGAGCAGGTAGTCCACCGCGCCCAGTCGCAGCGCCTGCACCGAGCTTTCGACATCGCCGTGGCCGGTGACGAGCACGACGTTGCTCTGCTCGCGCAGCGAATCGTCCTCGAGCAACCGCATTCCGCTGCCGTCGGGCAGCTGGAGGTCGATGAACACGAGATCAGGCGCTTGTAACGCCATCTGCCGGCGGGCGTCACGGAGTGAGCCTGCCGTCGCGACGGTGAATCCTTCGTCGGCGATGAGCATGGCCATCGTCGCTGCAGTGTCCCGCTCGTCATCGACCACCAGCACATGCGACATCGGGAAGCTCCTTGTGCAACAACCATTTCAATCCGAGATGAGCGTGTCCTGCCCGGCCAGCAGGTAATCTCGGATCAACGTGCCGAACTCGCGCGCGGAAAACGGCTTGTGGAGCACGCGATCCATACCGGCGGCGAGGTACGCATCGCACTGCTCCTTCATGCAACTGGCCGTCATGGCCACGATGGGCACGGGCGCGCGGCCTCTGCTTTGCTCCCAGGCGCGGATCTCCTGCGTGGCCTGCGGGCCGCTTTTCACCGGCAGCTGGCAGTCCATGAGCACCAGCGTGAACCGGCCCGATTTCACGGCGGCTGCCGCTTGCGCACCATCGGTGACGAGCGTGGCCTGGATGCCGAAGCGCTCCAGGAAGAGCATCGCGAGCAGACCCTGGATGGGCGTGTCCTCCACGACCAGCACATGCATCGCCTCGCGCACGCTCCGCGGCAC
Organism: uncultured Burkholderiaceae bacterium; assembly: GCA_966251135.1. Taxonomy (GTDB): domain Bacteria; phylum Pseudomonadota; class Gammaproteobacteria; order Burkholderiales; family Burkholderiaceae_C; genus Albitalea. The sequence continues at coordinate 20,644 of CBINKC010000049.1, read as the reverse complement.
CGACGCGCACGCGGCGAAGTCCGAGTCCGCAGGGCGGGAGAGTGCGCGTAGGGCGAGCAGCTCGGTGGCGGTCGTGGAGTCGTGGTGCAGCATGGCGCTCATACAGGCCTCACTCGTTGATCCTGATGGCCGCGGCGCGCAGGCTGCTGCCGTTCTCGAGCTGGCCGGTGACGGCCACCGAGTCACCGTTGTCCAGGGTGGCGGCGGTACCACCCTCGAAGCGGGTGCTGTCGTCGTAGACCACGATCACGCCACGCACCAAGAAGCTGCCCGCCGCCGGGATGTGGCCACCGACGCGCCCTTCGAGCACCAACTGCTCGGGCTCATCGATGCCGCCACCACCGCGACGAGCCTTCTTGGTGGTGACCTTCTCGGCCACCAGAACGCCATCTTGCGTGCGGCCCTCCACCTCGATGCGCACGCCGCCGGTTACCTGGGAGGAGTTGCCCTTGGAGAACTTGACGTCCGTGCCGCTCGCGTCGACCCGCACGCCGTTGACCTTGAAGTCCGCGAGGCTGACGAAATCGGTGACGTAGCCCTCGATCTCGGCCTTCACGCGCTCCGCCAGCACCGGCAGCGATGTGTGCAGGCGGCTGGCGAGCCAGGTGCCTGCTTGCGGGGCAGTCTGCAGTTCGACCCGGGCTATCGTGCCGTTTTCGAGTTGCGGCAGGGTGCCTTCGATCGAGGAGTAGCTGATGAGCGTGTCGCCGATGGTGAAGGTCCGGGCCTGCGTGTCGAGCTGGGCGATCGGCCCGCGCAGCTTGTAGGTGCTCAAGTTGCCCAGGAGCTCCAGGCGCGTCGCGGCGTAGCGGCCGGTGGTCGGGTCGAAGAACGCGAAAACCTCGACGAGGTCATCAGGGCTTAGGCCGGCAAGTCCGTCACTGAAGCCGGCAAGCACTGTGTTCAGGTCGATATCGACTGTCTGACCGAGCACCTGCAGTGTGTCGGCTGCAGCGTCGACCGACTCCACTGGCCCGGCGATGTAACTGCCGAGCTGCACCCGCGTGGCCACGCTGTGCGCGCGGCCGGTGCTGTCCACGCTCACCTCGCCAGCCTCGACTTCGACCGTCATGCCCAACTGGATCTCGCTCGCTGCGCGGCGCTGGCCGGCGTCATCGACGATGGTGGCGCCCGACTCGTCATAGTGGACGCCGTTGACGACGATCGAGCCGAATCCAGTGACGCGGCCACTCGAGTAGGCGGACACGGGGGCTCCGGTCCCGCCGGTGTCTACCCCGCCTCCGCCGCAGGCCGCGGCCAAGGCAACGGCGAGGAAAGCGGTCAGCAGCGCAGACCAGCGCAGGCATGGGCATCGGGTGGTGCGGATCATTTCGTGCTCCTGCGTCCGCGCCGCGCCTGGGCGCGGACGCTGCCGGCGGCGGGCTCAGTTGATCCGGCGGAGGCGGTGCCCTGTGGCGCTGCCGTGCCGGATACGGCCTCAGCATAGGCATACATGCCGACGCGAAGACGCTGGTCCTGGGGACGCGCGGCCGCTTCGTCTTCTTCGATGTACTGACGCACGACGGGGACGAGTGTGCGCACCAGCGACTGCCATTGCTCGCTCACGATCGGGCGCAGCCGCTCGAGCGACTCGCGCGACATACCGTCCGCGAACAGGGCCTGTTCAAGATGGCGCGGCGCGCGGCCCTGCACGTTGTCTACCGCCGCGCACAGATGGTCGCCCACGTTGGCGCCGAGGAAGCCGAACATGCGCTCGTCGTCCCCGCTGGGCACGAAGGTGTCGCGCAACAGCACCACGCTGTCGCTGTCCTCGTCCACCTTCGCCAGGCCCAGCCGGCACAGCTCCTCCAGCAGGCTGCGGGGATGCACGTCCTTGGTCACCGACTGTGCGAGGCTCTCGAAGCTCGGGGCGGCGCCTTGCCGCGGCAGCGACTGGCGGGGCTCACCCTGATGACGCAGCTTGGGATCGGTGATCCAGCGGGCGAAGATCTCGGTGGCTGGCGAACGCCGGGGCGGCTCGGGTTCGTCGGACTTGATCAGGCGCGTGACTTCGCGCCGGTTCAGCCCGGTCGCCGCGCTCAGCCGGCTCACGGCGCGGTGGGCCGGCACATCGGGGTGCGCCTCGCGTGCGGCCTGCACGAAGGCGCTGCGGACGAGTTCATCGAACTGGGCGTACTGCATGCCGCGCGAGATCGCCAGTTGCGCGAGGGGTGCGAGTACGGGACGGCATGCACGCAACACCAGCGCGTCGTCGGCCTTGTCGGCCAGACTTGCATTGGTGCTGGTGTCGAGTGCGTCGTCCACTTGGCGTTCGTCCTGGATAGTGCCCCCAGGAAACGTCTTTGACGTTTCCGCCCCTCGAGGGGGGTGAGTCAACTTGGGACGGCCCGGCGTTGACTCATCAGGGCCCCTGTTGCAAAGAGTGTAAATGTGCTTTATGCACATTTCAACTTGACGGTGGGGCGTGAAATTGTTCACGACGCGCGAGGGTATGGCGCGTTGCGTTTGCGCTGCTTGCGGGGCGTGGAAGCTGAATGCGGCGGGTGGAGGGCGCCGCGGCCGATGGAAAGGCCATCGCACGCCCAACGCGGCCAACGCGGCGAAAAGCCGGGAAGGTGAGGCGTTTGTCACGCCTTGAAGGGAAGGGCCAAGCCGCAGGGGCGGGTGCATCGACGCATGCTGCGGCAAACGTCCGTTCGCGGCGGGCCCACATTGTCCAGTGTGCGCCCGCCCGTTTGCGTGAGCGCGGGTCGCGCGGCCCGGGCGGCCTGGCGTCAGGACAGCGGCAATCTGCGTTCCCGCCGAAGTCTCGACGGTTCAGCGATGGAGCAGGTGCAGATGAATGTGCGCAGCGGCGATTGCGGCGCCGCCCGTAGCCACCGCGATCTGGTTCAGGCCCTGGACCACATCGCCCACGGCATACAGCCCCGGTACTGTGGTCTGGTGATGGCCGTCGCAGATCAGGTAGCCCTCGTCGTCGTGTTCGGCGCCGAGGGCGATGGCGAGCCGAGAGTGGACCTCGGTGCCGAGCGCGGCGTACAGCGAGTCCACCCTGGTCTCCTTCGTGCCGTGCCGAACGACCACGCGTCCATTCCAGAGACGGATGCTGCTCACGGGTTCGTGCACGAGCGTGACGCCGGCCTCGGCCAGCCGCCGACGCTGGGCTTCGGTGAAGCGAACTTCGTCGTCGACACGGAACACGGTGAGCCGGCCGGTGAAGTGGCGCAGGTAGACGGCCTCCAGCGCGTCGCTGCCCTGATCGGCCACGATGCCCACGGCGCGTCCGCGGGTCTCGTAGCCGTCGCACACAGGGCAGTAGCGCAGGGCGCCCAGTTGCAGGGCCTGGGCCAAGTGGGGCATACGGGGCGGCACATCGCTCACGCCCGTGGCGAGCACCACGCGCAGGGCGCGCGCACTGGCGCCGTTCCAGCGGGCGGTATAGCCGGCTTCGTCTTTCTCGATCGTGTACACGTCGCCCGCGGTGAAGTGAGCGCCGTGCCGCTCGGCTTGCTGGCGCATGCGTGCCAGCAGCTCGCTGCCCGGCACCCCATCAGGAAAGCCGGGGTAGTTGTGCGAGCAGGGGATGCGCGAGGCCCGGCTCGTGCCGGAATCGATCACCAGCACGCGGCGGCAAAAGCGCGCGAGGTAGATCGCCGTGGCCAAGCCGCCTGGCCCGCCGCCGATGACCAGTACCTCGGCGTCATGTGCGGACGACGGCATCAGTGACGTGCAGGTGCGTGCGGCCGGTCAGGTTCGGAAGGCCAGGAGACCTCACGCAGCAACTCGCCGGTGTGCTCGCCCTGCCGGGTGGCCAGATCGCCGAGCGACACGATGCCGACCACGCGCCGCTGCGCATCGAGCACGGGCAGGCGGCGGATCTGCACGTCGCCCATCTGCTTCATCACCTCCTCGGTACTCTGGTCTTCGGTGCACCAACGGGTCTGCGCGGTCATCACCTCCGACACATGGTGCGCGGCTGGCTGCATGCCGGCGGCGGTGGCGCGCACCGTGATGTCGCGGTCGGTGATCATGCCGACCAGCGCGTCGCCTTCGCACACTGGCAGCGAACCGACGTTGAGCTCGTCCATGAGCTGCGCTGCGCGTTGCAGCGATTCGTCGGGACGGATGACCTGCACGCCGCGGGTCATCACTTCGCAGATCCTTGCCATGACATCTCCTTGGTCCCATGAAGACGGGTCACGGTACGAGCAACGAGCGTTCCCGTGGATGCCGTGCACCAGCATTCCCGCACATGGGTGCGCGAACCTACACACGACCGGGGCGCTCCTACACTGGCGCTTCGCTCAGCCTTGCCTTCATTGCGCGGCGCAACGCGGCAGCCAGCTGCTCGGGAGGGCAGGGCTTGGCGATCACTGCGAAGCCGGAAGCGACCGCGGCATCGAGCCGGGCGGTGTAGCCGGTCATCAGCAACACGGGCAGCCGCGGATGCGTGCGGCGCAGGGTCAGCGCGAGTTCGAGGCCGTCGCTGCCGCCGGCCATGACGATGTCGCTCAACACTGCGTCGAAACGGCTGCCCGTCGCCTCCAGCAGCTGCAGCGCCTGCGCAGCCGAGGCGGCGCGCGTGACGCCATGACCGATGGATTGGAGCAATGCGCCAGTGGCCTGGGCGACATCGTCGTTGTCTTCAACCAGCAGGACGTCACCGCTGGCCTCGGGGATGTGGCTGCGGGCTTCAGCCGGGATGGCGTACGCATCCGTGGCGCGCAGCAGCATGGTCACCGTGGTTCCGTGCCCGAGCCGGCTGCTGACCGTGGCCGTGCCGCCGGCTTGGTTGCAAAAGCCGTAGACCTGGCTGAGGCCCAACCCCGTGCCCTTGCCGACTTCCTTGGTGGTGAAGAAGGGTTCGAAAACGCGATCGAGCACCTCGGGGGCGATGCCGATGCCGGTGTCGGACACGGCAATCTGCACGTAAGGGCGCGCCGAACCTCGCTCGCGCCCGGGCGCGTTGGGCACTGCGTTGGCCACGGAAATCTGCAGCACACCGCCTTGCGGCATGGCGTCGCGTGCGTTGATGGCGAGGTTGATGAGCGCCAGCTCCATCTCCGCCGCATCGACTTCGATGGCATGGACGTCGGGCGCGATGTCACAGTGCAGCTCGATGTTGCGCGTGAGCGTGTGGCGCACCAGCTCCAGCACCTGCGGCAGCCAGCGACACAGGTCGATCACTTCCGCTCGCCAAGCCTGCCGGCGCGAGAAGGCGAGCAGCTGGCGCGTGAGCCGCGAGCCGGCCTCCACCGCGCGCTGGATGGACGCGATGGGTGCCGACATGTCCGAACCCGGCGGCATGCGCTGGAGCAGGTGGGCGTTGTTGTTCACCACCATGAGCAGGTTGTTGACGTCGTGCGCCACGCCGCCGGTGAGATGGCCCAGGGCCTCCAGCTTCTGTGCCTGGCGCAGCGCGGCCTCCACCTTCAAGCGCTTGTCCGCTTCGGCGTTCAATTCATGCAGTGCGGCGTATTCGCGCCGGGTTTTCGTCCATGCGATGCGCGCGATGGCCAGCAGTGCCAGCACGAGAGGCACCGTGAACACCGCCAGCAGCACCAGCGTGTTGCGCCACTGCGCAAGCACGGCCTCATGGGCCATGCCGGCCGCGGCATACAGCGGCGTGTCACCGATGCGGTGAAACGCCGTCAGCCGTCGCTCGTGGTCTTCCGGCGACACGAGATCCAGCATGCCCTGGCGTTCGCCGGCCCTCACCCGCTGCAGCATCGGATCTGTGGCCGGCGAGTAGGAAATGGGGGCTGCCGCGAGCGGCACGCGCGCGACGATCTCGCCGTCGGCGAGGAACAGCGTAGTCGACATGCCGGGCCGGGTGCGCGCCAGCTCGGCATAGAAGTCCAGGAAATACGACGGCCGCAAGGCGGCGGCCACGACGCCCGCGAAACGCCCGCGTGCATCGAGCCGGCGGTGGCTCACGGTGAGCCGCCGTCCCTGGCGCAGGTCGGCGTCGGGCTGCACGCTGAAGCGGTACCCGGCGCCCTGCGCGGCGAGCCGGAAGAACGGCGCACGGTCGGCGGAAAGGCTGCCGGGCCCGGCGCGCTTGTCGGTGCTGACCAGCAGCCTGCCATCGGCGCCCCAGACGGTGAGCGACTCCAGCGCGGGAATGCGGTCTACGATCAGCCGCATGCGCTCGCGCAGCACCTCCTCGCTGTGAAGGACTTCGTCGTCGGACAGGCCCTGCAGATCCTCGGTGATGCGGTCGAAGGCGAGGGCGTGGGTCTGCAAGACGCGCAATGCGTGCTCGTGCGCAATGCGCACTGCCTGCTCGATCTCGGCCTTGGCTTGTGCGAATGCGCTCCGGTGACTCTGCAGCGCGGCCACTGCAAACATGAGCGCGGGAACGATGACCGCGGCCCACATGGACCCGAGCAGCCACCGCTCGGTCGCACCGCGCGGAAGGCGAGAAAGCCACTTGGCAGGCCACCGGCTCAACAGCACCTCGGAGATCACCACAGTTGCGACGCAGGGGATGCCGTGACCCGGGTGCTGAGTCGTCGGCGCAGTGCGGGCCATGATACCGGCGAGCGGCAAGGGCAGGCGCCAGGCGTTGCTCATCGAAACAACCGTCGATGACCACGAAAGGGCATTGGACGATCGAACATAATGCCCGCTCCCCGGCGGGGGCTGCCTTGCGGCCTCTCGCTCATGTCTCGCTTCCGTTGCAGCACCGAGGCGCTGCAACGATGATTTCCACACCATGGGCAGTTCACCGCTGCCCGCCGAGGCCCTGAGTTGCGGTCCCCAAGCGCCTTGCGCCTTGCCAGGTGGTGAGGGTTTCCGTCTCCGGGTGTGTCAGGAGGAAGAGCCATGCCCCATGCATTGGTTGTCGACGACGAAGCCGATTCTGCGGAGATGATGGCAGCGCTGATCGCGTCCGAAGGGTTTACTGTCGCCACGGCCGGTTCGCTGCGAGATGCGCGCCGCCAGCTGGCGCTGCAGGAACCCGACATCGTGCTGCTGGATCTCATGCTGCCTGATGGCAACGGCATGCAGCTGTTCGAGGACGCCAAGCAGCTGCAGAACGCCGAGATCGTGCTGATCACCGGGCACGCCAGCCTGGAGACTTCGATCCAGGCGCTGCGCCTGGGTGCGGCCGACTACCTGGTCAAGCCGCTGAACATGAAGCAGCTGCACGGCATCCTGTCGCGGGTGACCAAGCCGTCGACGCTGCGCGCCGAGGCCGACACGCTTCAGTCGAGCCTGGAGAAGGAAGGTCACTTCGGGTTGCTGTGGGGCAGGTCGACCGGCATGCGGCGCGTGTACGAGCAGATCCTGCGCGTGGCGGGCACCGCGGTCACGGTGTTCGTCACTGGTGAGAGCGGCAGCGGCAAGGAGGTGGTCGCACGCACCGTGCATGACCTCAGCCGCCGCAGGGCGAAGCCTTTCCTGGCAGTGAACTGCGGGGCGATCTCGCCGCACCTCATCGAGAGCGAGATCTTCGGCCACGAGAAGGGCAGCTTCACGGGCGCGGATCGGCAGCACCAGGGCTTCTTCGAACGTGCGAGTGGCGGCACGCTGTTCCTCGACGAGATCACCGAGATGCCGCTGGACCTGCAGGTCAAGCTGCTGCGCGTGCTCGAGACCGGCACGTTCATGCGGGTGGGCTCCACGCAGGTGCTCGAGACCGACGTGCGCATGATCGCCGCCACCAATCGCAACCCGATGGAGGCGGTGCAGGCGGGCAAGCTGCGCGAGGACTTGCTGTACCGGTTGAACGTCTTTCCCATCCACCTGCCGCCGTTGCGCGAACGGGCGGAAGACATCCCGCTCATCGCCGAGCACTTCCTTGACGAGATCTCGCGCCGCGAAGGGCAGGTCAAGCACTTCGCGCCGCAGGCGTTGCAGCGGCTGCAAGGCTACCGCTGGCCGGGCAATGTGCGCGAGCTGCGCAACATCGTGCACCGCGCCTATGTGATGGCGCCCGAGAACACCATCGTCGACGAATGCTTGCCTTCCACCGACGCGCCGCTGCCGGTGATGACCGGGGCGCCCGTGCTGCAGGTTCGCGTGGGCACGCCGCTGGCCGAGATCGAGCGACAGGTGACGCTCGCCACGCTCGAATACTTCGGACGGCACAAGGAGAAGACCGCCGCCACGCTGGGTGTGAGCCTCAAGACGCTCTACAACCGGTTGAAGGAATACTCGACCGTGCCAGAGCGGCCGTCGCCGAACAGCCACTCGGAGCCGGGGGAGGCAGCGTAGCGCTCACCGCTTGGATAGCGCTCACCGCTGTCGCGGCAGCTGCCCGCACCCGCGCCAACGCGTCGCCAGCATGCGCGGGTCGTGGTGGCTCTCGCATGCCGCGACCCGCGCCTGCGACACGCGCTGTTCAGGGTTTCGCGCCGCGTTTGCCGCCCTTCAGGTCGCCGGGGGCCTCGCCCTTGGAGTGGGACTTGCCGGCTTGTTCGGCCTGCTCCATGTCGGTCGCCTGAGCCGGGTTCTCGGGCTTGGCGCGTTGCGCGCCTTCCTCGACCTGGCCCGACTTCACGAAGTCGGCCTGCGACTTGTCGAGGCGGCGGCCCGCGACGTAGTCGCCTTCGCCTTGGACTTCGCCGCTCTTGGCCTTGTCGCCGGGGGTTCCTGTCGCCATGAGGTGCTCCTTTCGGTGTACGTGCACAGAGGACATCGCAGCGACAACCACGGCACCCCGTGACGGCGGTTGGACGCGGAGACGTCAGGGAGATCGTCCTCGGGCGAGACTGCGCAACACGGCACGGGCATGCGCATGGCGTCGGCTGGATGAGCCGTGGCGCGGCAACATGCATGCCTGCGAGGGTGGCGGCTGGCCCGGTCCGACAGCCGCGATGAATGAGGCTGCGCGCATGTCCACACGTACGGAAACCGATTCGATGGGCGGCATCGAGGTCGATGCCGAGCGGCTATGGGGCGCGCAGACCCAGCGCTCGCTGCAATATTTCCGCATCTCGTCTGAGCGCATGCCGCCCGAACTGATCACGGCGTTGGCGTCGATCAAGCGCGCAGGCGCGGTGGTGAACCTGGAGCTGAGGCTGCTGGACGAGCGGATTGCCCGGGCCATCGAGGCGGCCGCGGGCGAGGTGATCGAGGGCCTGCATGACGGTGAGTTTCCGCTGGCGGTGTGGCAAACGGGCTCGGGCACGCAAACGAACATGAATATGAACGAGGTGCTGGCCAACCGCGCCTCGGAACGCCTGGGCGGCGAGCGCGGTGCGCGGCGCCTCGTGCATCCCAACGACCACGTGAACAAGGGCCAGTCGTCCAACGACGTGTTTCCCACGGCAATGCACGTGGCGGCCGCGGTCGCGGTGCGGGAACGTTTGCTGCCGGCGCTGGGGCGGCTGCGGGCACAGCTGGCCGATAAGGCACAGCAATACCGGAATCTCGTGAAGATCGGCCGCACGCATCTGCAGGACGCCACACCGCTCACGCTGGGGCAAGAGTTTTCGGGCTACGAGGCGCAGATGAGCTTGGCCATGGGTGCCGTGGAGGCCGCACTGCCTGCGGTGTACGACTTGGCGCTGGGCGGCACCGCCGTGGGCACCGGGCTCAACACCCATCCGGAGTTCGGCGAGCGAGTCGCGGCGCGCCTGTCGCGGGAGTTCGGACTGCCGTTTCGCAGCGCGCCGAACAAGTTCGCTGCGCTGGCCGGCCACGAGCCGCTGGTGATGCTGCACGGCGCGCTGTGCACCACGGCCACGGCGCTGTTCAAGATCGCCAACGACCTGCGGCTGGCTGCATCGGGCCCGCGCAGCGGCCTGGGAGAGCTGTTTCTGCCGGAGAACGAGCCGGGCAGCTCCATCATGCCGGGCAAGGTGAATCCCACGCAGTGCGAGGCGCTGTCGATGGTGTGCTGCCAGGTGCTGGGCAACCAGATGGCGCTCAACATGGGCGCGGCGCACGGCCACTTCGAACTCAACACCTACAAGCCGCTCATCGCGCACAACGTGCTGCAAAGCATCCGGCTGCTGGCCGACGCGAGCGACAGCTTCGAGGCGCATGCCGTGCGCGGTCTGCAGGCCCTGCCGCAGCGCATCGCGGAGCTGCTTTCACGCTCGCTGATGCTGGTGACGGCGCTGACGCCGCACATCGGCTACGACCGCGCGGCCAAGATCGCGCAGAAAGCGCACGCCGAAGGGCTGTTGCTGCGCGAGGCGGCGCTGGCAATGGGCGTGCAAGGCGACGACTTCGACTGCTGGGTGCGGCCTGAGCAGATGGTGTAGCGATGCGGTGTAGCGATGCCGGGCATGCGCCTTGCCGGCTCCTTCTACCGAATCAGACGAGGTGAATCCATGATCCGACTCCTATCGTCCCTGCTGCTGGTCGGCGTGGCTGCGGGCACGCTCACGTCGCTGGCTCGTCATCGCAGCCTGTGGCGCAGTCGCGAGTTCGAGGGTACGCGCTCGGCGCAGCAAACCTGGGAAGGCGAGGGCGGCGCGCTGCCCGAGACCGGGTCTCAACTCGGCCCCGACCCGGCCCTGTCGGCCGAAGGCGTCAGGACGGCGGGCTACGGCAGCACGGCCGGGTTCAGCGGCGCGAGCGCAGGGATGTCCGGCGGACCCGCAGGGCTGGCCGAGGAAACGGGCATCGAGGACCAGAACCGAACCACGCGCGAGCCGCTGCGCTGAAGTTCCTTGCGTGCCAGCCGCGATCGGGCGAGTCATGTACGCCTAATGAAGTACAGGTCGCTCTGGCAGTTGCCGGCGGCGTGGTGCGCATAGTCCGTCATCGCCAGTCCGTACTGCGCGAACGTATCGAGGAAGTAGCGCCGGTCGTACCGCACGATGTGCAGCGGGCCGCGGCACGCGAACCGGGTGTAGTTCTCGGGATTGATCGAGACCGGCGGAACGCCATCCTCCACGTTGGCCGTGAGGAACAGGCGGCCGCCGGGGGGCAGCATGCGTGCAATCTCCCGCGTGTAGACCGGCAGATGTTCAGGCTCCATGTTCGTCACCACGCCCCACAGGTACACCACGTCCGCGCCACCGTCAGGCACGGGCAGGCGAAAGTCCGGCGGCAGCGCGCGTCCTTGCGGGTTGTAGCGCGCGTTCACCAGGTCGATGTGCTGGAAGGCGTAGGTTGGGTGGCGGCTCTGGATGTGCCGCTGGCACCAGTCGATGGACCGATGCGAGACATCGAGACCGAGGTAGCGCAACTGAGCAAGCCGCAGCACGAGCCCGATGGGCAGCCGTCCCTGCCCGCACCCTATGTCGACGAGGACGCTCGACGGCTCGCACCCCAGCTTGGAGATCACCCGGTCGGCCTCGTGCATCGACGAGGCCAGGTAGAACGCGTCGTCCTGCTGGTCGGGCCCATTGAAGCGCAGCTCGGGTGCCGGCAGCACGCTTCCGTGCCACACGCGGTAATCGCGATAGGGGAAGAGAAGCCTCTTTCCCCGGCCGGCGATCGAGCGGATGAACCCGGCGGCAGCGCGACCGGCCGAGCGCGCGGCCGCGCTTAATGCATCTGACTTCATCTACTACCCCTCGACGTACTACGACGACGCCTGGTGGCGCCCGTCGATTCAGAAGCCCTGGGGTCAGTACCTCAGCGCAGCTGCTCGCAGCCGCTGACATCGGTTGCGGGTGTGCGAGAGAGCTACACCCGCCTTGGGGTGGTCCCCGAATGTACGTGCGTCGTGTGCTGCGACTTGTTCACGTTCGACTCGTGCGCCGCCTCGCGCTGGTCTCGCACGGCCGCCTCGCCGGCGGAACCGGTTTGCAGCACACCCTCCTGCTCGGCATCGCCGGCCATCGGCTGCGAGCCGGGCTCGCGAGGTACATGCTCCAGGTCGCCGCCACCGGGTCGATCGCCGAGCCCCGGCTGGACCCTGTCAAGGTCGTCGTTGCGACGGGGCTGCCCGGCCGTGGGCACGAAGTCGCCGTAAGTGCTGCCGGCCGCAGTGCGCGTGCCGCCGGCCTTGGCCCGCGGCCCAGTCTTGTCCTCGGCTCCTCCCGGGCGCTGGGGCTCGCCGGGACGGGTCTTTCTGGGGTCGGTCGTCATGTCATGCTGCTCCATATGACTGCCTGCCGGACAGCGGCAAACACCGTTCCCAGGCAGACCAGCACGTCGAAGCCCCTCTCTTCTGCCTTCAGCCGTCGGTGAAGCGCTCGTGCTGCGCGATCTCATGCTGGCGCCGGCCCACGTCGGTGAGCTCGATGCGCTCTCCGGCGCGGGCCATGAGGCCCTTGCCGATGTAGCGCTCCAGCTTGTCGGCGGAGATGAGCTGCCCGCGCCCTTGCTCCAGGAAATCAACCGCCTCGCTGAAGGCGATGCGCTCGGCTGCGCTGTCGAAGATGTCGTCTTGCATGCCCACGCTCCGATTGGATAACGCCGTGCCGCGTGCGAGCAGCAATCGGCATGCCGCGTCAACTCGCGGTCGCCGTGCCCGCGCGGTCGCGCAGCAGCGCGACGAGCTGGTCCACCGTGGCGGGCTTGACCACGTGGTGGTCGAAGCCGGCCTGTCGGGCACGTTCGCGGTCCTGCGCCTGGCCCCAGCCGGTGACCGCCACGATCACGGCTTCGCGGGTGGCGCGGTGCAGGCGCAGCCGGCGCGCGACTTCGTAGCCGTCGGGGCCCGGCATGCCGATGTCGAGAAAGACGAACTCGGGGCGCAGGCGGACGGCGGCGGCCAGCGCGGCGTGCCCGTCGTGCACGACAGTGACCTGCTGCCCCAGGCACTCGAGCAAGCTTTGCAGGCTGCAGGCGAAATCGACGTGGTCGTCGGCCACGAGAACGCGGTGTTGCCGCAGGGGTTCGCCCGGCACCGGGCCATCGCCGGAGCCGGGCGCGGGCGCCTCGCCGCGGTGCAGGTGCACGACGAACTCGGAGCCCTGCTGCAGGCCGGCGCTGTGGACCTCGATGCGGCCGCCGTGCAGTTCGATGAGCTCGCGCGCCAGCGTGAGGCCCACGCCCAGGCCCGAGCGCACCATGCCGCGCGTGGCAGGCTGCTCCACCTGCACGAACATGTCGAAGATGCTGTCCTGCTTTTCGGGTGCGATGCCGACCCCCGTGTCGCTGAAGTGCAGCACCACTTCGTCGAGCGTTTCGTCCATGCGCACCGCGATGCAGCCGCCGCGCTCCGTGTACTTGGCGGCGTTGTTCAGCAGGTTGGCGAACACCTGCGCCAGGCGCGTGCCATCGGCTGGGATCCAGACCGGGCCGGCGGGCAGGTCGAGCGTGAGCCGATGGCCGCGCGCGTCGATGCCGGGCGAGGCGATCTCCACCGCACCCTTCAGCACCTCGACCACGTCGACGCGGCTCACCTCCAGCGAAACCTTGCCCGTGGTGATGCGTGACACATCGAACAGGTCGTCGATGAGATGCACCATCTGGCGCACCTGCCGATCCATGATCTCCAGCGCGTGCTGGCGCGCCGGCTCGTCCACGCCGGTGCGGCGCAGCAGCGCCACGGCGTTGACGACGGGCGCGAGCGGGTTGCGCAGCTCGTGCGCCAAGGTGGCGAGGAACCGGTCCTTGGTGCGGCCGGCCGCGAGCAGCGCCTCTTCGGCCCGGCGCCGTTCGGCCATCTCCACCGACAGGTGCCGGTTCGACTGCTCCAGCGCTTCGGTGCGGCGGCCCACCTCCTCCAGCATGTTGTTGAAGGCGTCCACCAGCACGCCGACCTCGTCGTCGGAGGTCTTCGGCACGCGCGGAGAAAAATCGCGACGTTGCAGCACGTCGCGAGCGGTATGTGCCACCTGCAGGATGGGGCCCGTTACGGCCGCCTGCAGGCGCGACGACAGCAGGGCCGCCACCAGCACGCTGGGCAGCATGGCGGCGGCCAGGATCAGGAGGTAGTCGAACAGCCGGCCGACGAGGTCGAAGCGCGAACGCAGCACGACCGTGCCGAGGGTCTGGCGATCATCCATCACGGGCTCGCTCAGTTCGAGGACATCGCGGCTGACCTGAAGCCGCGGGTGGGCCGCGGGCCGCATGGCGGCAGGCGCCTGTGACGCGCCGGGTGGTGGGTACCCGGCGAACAGCAGGCCGTCGGCGCGGTACACCGCGGCCGACACCACCTGCGGATGCAGTGCGAGCAGGGCCAGGTCCTTGGCGACGGCCGCCGGGTCGTCGCTCGTGAGCGGTGCGACGCTGCCCGAGGCGAGCATGCGCGCCTGCATATGCAGCTCGTTGATGTGCGCGGTCTGGTAGGAGCGCAGCTCGTAGATCAGCAGCGCGGTGGCGCTCACCAGCAGCGCCACGCAGGTCGCCAGCAGCACGACGGTGGTGACCTTCCGACTCAGGGAGGCGTGCGCCGCGCGTGTCATGGCGACGCTCCTCCGGCCGCCGAGAGGCGGGGAGTGAAACCTTTACACACTCGAACTCCATGTACCCCGCCGTGGATGGTGTCACGGCGCGCGAAGAAATGGCAGGCGCCGGTGTCCGAGATGTCCGTGGCTCGCGCGGCACGGCGATTGCCGCATGCCCGGCAATGGCGCATACGAGACCGACGCAGCGCTCCCGCTGGCGCAAGGCCGCCTGGCCCCTGGGCCTGTTGGCTGCGGTGTTGGCGGGTACGGGGCTCGCGGAGTGGGCGGGCTGGCCGTTCCTGCGCGAGCCCCTGGAGCGGCAAATGCAGCAACAGCTGCAACGTGACGTGAGGATCGGGGAGGATTTCTCGTTGCGCCTGTTCGGGTCGATCCGGCTCGCGACGGATCGCTTGCGCATCGGCCCGCCTCGCGGCCCGCAGTCACACCCGGCATTCGATGCGCCGTTGCTAGATGCCCATGGCGTGCGGCTGGAAGTGCCCTATGCCACCGTGCGCCGGCTGATGGACGAGGCGACGCTGCACGAGCCGATGCACATCCATCGGCTGCGGTTGGATCGCGGCCAGCTCTCGCTCAAGCGCTTGGCCGACGGCCGTTCCAACTGGACCTTCGGCCCCGCAAAGCCGCAAGGCGAAGCATCGCAGTTCAGCCTGCCGCGCTTCGACGAGCTGGTGCTGGCCAACGGGCAGATCGCCTGGGACGACGCCGTGACCCGCTCGACGCTGGATGCCTCGGTGAGGACCGCCGAAGGTGGGCAGGCCGGCGGCGGGCGCGCTGCGCTGGTCGTGGAGGGGCGCGGGCGCTACCAGGACCGCCGGTTCGAGTTGCGCGCCACATCCTCGGGCGTGATGCCCCTGATGGCGCGCGACGCATCGACGAGCGTGCCGGTGAGCATCGACATCCGCAGCGCCGACTCGCGATTCACCTTCGAAGGCAGCGGCACCGACCTACTCGGCCTGCGTTCGCTCGACGGCCAGGCGATGGTCAAGGGCGTTTCGCTGTCTCACGTGGGCGATGCCGTGGGCGTGACGCTGCCAACGACCTCGCCCTTCGAGCTGCGAGGGCGGCTCGCCAAGTCGGGCGAGCAGTGGATGCTGCGGGACAGCTCGCTGGAGGTGGGCGGCAGCCGGCTGGGTGGCAGCTTCACCTTCGACCTGACGCAGCGCGTGCCGTTGCTCTCGGGCGAGCTGACCGGCACGCGCCTGGTGCTGGCCGACCTGCTGCCGGCCTTCGGCGCCGCGGGCCAGGCCGGGGTGAATCCGAAGCCCCCGGCCGGCCACGTGCTGCCGCGGCGCGAGTTCGACGTGCCTTCGCTGCGTGCAATGAACGCCAACGTGAAGGTGCGGCTGCGGCGCGCCGAGCTCGGGTCGCTGTTCGCGCAGCCGTTTTCGCCACTGCAAGGCGACCTGCGGCTCCAAGGCGGAGTGCTCACGCTGTCGAACGTGCTCGCGCGCACGGCCGCAGGCCAGGTGCAAGGCGGCTTCGGCCTGGACGGTACGCAATCTCCCCCGCGCTGGAAAGCCGAGTTGCGATGGACCGGCATCGACCTCGACCAGTGGCTGGCCCCTCGCGACCAGAAGGCGGCCGGCCCGGGGACAGCCGGGCCTGGCTACATCAGCGGCCGGCTCGCAGGCGATGCCAGGCTTCAAAGCCGAGGCAGCTCCACTGCGGCGATGATCGGCTCGCTGGAAGGATCGATCCAGGCGTGGGTGCGCAACGGCTCGATTTCGCACCTGCTGATCGAAGGCGCGGGCATCGACATCGCCGAAGCGTTGGGCATCCTGATGACGCGCGACGAACGCCTGCCCATGCATTGCGCCGTGGTGCAGCTTCGCGCGGGCGACGGCATCCTGGTGCCGGAAGTGGGGCTGATCGACACCGCTGATTCGACGCTCTTCGTCACCGGTTCGGTGTCGCTTGCCGGCGAGCGCCTGGATCTCACGCTCATCACCAAGCCCAAGGACGTGAGCCCCGTGACGCTGCGCTCGCCCGTGAAGGTGCAGGGCACGTTCGCCCAGCCCAAGCTCGGGCTGGACGCCAAGCAGCTGGCCACCAAGGTGGGCCTGGCGGCGGTGCTGGCCGCCGTCCACCCGCTGGGCGCATTGGTGGCGCTGTTCGATCCCGGCGAGAAGGACAAGCAGGACCAGCGCCCCGGCTGCGAGCGCACGCTGCAGCAGCTGCGCGAGGCCGGTGGCGGCCCGCGTACCAATGAGGCACGTGCCCCGCGACCACAGCGCTGAGCAGGGCTGAACGCGACTGATTGCGGGGGCTGAATGCGATTGAATGCGGGCGGCTGGAATACGGCCGATCAGCCCGGGGGCCTCAAGTGTTGGTGTCGATCACGTGCTGATCATGTGCTGATCATGTGTGGTGCTTGCGACGCCGCTCCACAGCGGCCACCTTGAGCATCTGGCGGTACTTGGTGACCGTGCGGCGCGCCACCGTGAGGCCTTGGCGGGCGAGCTGGCGGGCGATCTCGGCATCCGATAGCGGGTCGAGCGGGTTCTCGGCGGAGATCATGTCCTGGATCACGCCTCGGATCGCGGTGGCCGAGCAGGCGCCGCCGCTGGCCGTGGGCATGGCGCGCGAGAAGAAGTACTTGAGTTCGTACACGCCGCAGGGCGTGGCCATGTACTTGTTGTTCGTCACGCGCGACACCGTGGACTCGTGCAGCTTCACCTCGTCGGCGATCTCACGCAGGCCCAGGGGCTTCATCGCGAGCGGCCCGTATTCGAGGAAGTGGCGTTGCCGTCGCAGGATGGCCTCGGCCACGAGAAGGATGGTGGAGAAGCGCTGCTCCACGTTGCGCACGGTCCAGCGCGCTTCCTGCAGGTGCGCAGCGAGTTCGGCGTGCTTGGCGTTGCGGTGCTGCAGGAACAGGTCCGCGTAGACGCGGTTGAGCCTGACCTTCGGCACCACCGCCGGATTGAGCTGCGCCGTCCACTGGCCGCGGATCTTCCTGACGATCACGTCGGGCACGATGAAATGCACGTGCGAGGAACCGAAGCGCCAGCCCGGGCGCGGGTCGAGGTGCCGGATGCGCTCGCACACCGCCTCGATGCGCGAGGGCTCCTCGCCGAGCAGCCGGGCCAGGCCCGGGATGTCGCGCTGCGCCAGCTTCTCGAGGTGCTCGGAAATGATGCGCCGTGCGAGCGCACGGTCGCTGGCATCGTCGATGCACTCGAGCTGCAGCAGCAGGCACTCCGACACGCTGCGCGCGCCCACGCCGCACGGATCGAGCGACTGCACCAGCTTGAGGGCGGTGTTGATTTCGCACTCGTCGACCAGCGGTTCCATTTCCGCCATGCTGGCCAGCTCGTCCAGCGACAGTCGCAAGTAGCCGTCGTCATCGAGCGATTCGATGACGGTGCCCACCAGGGCGCGATCGCGGTCGCTGAGCGGCATCACGTTGACCTGGCCGTGCAGGTGCTGGCGCAGGTCCACGTCCGCGGCGACCATCTCCATCACGCCGTCGGTGTCGCCCGTGCCGCTGGCGGAGCTGCTGCCGCCGCCGCCCACCGACTGCCAGTTCTCGCGTTCCCATACCGCGTCGGCCTCGGAGGAAACCGCAGGCACTTCGACGACCGTGGCCGGAGCGGCCGGCATTTCCGCAGAGCCGTCGCGCTCATCAGGTGCCGCCGATGCCTCGGCTGGCTCATCCATTTCGAGGAAGGGGTTCTTGCCCATGGCCTCCTGGACTTCCTGTGCGAAATCCAGGGAGGACAGCTGCAGCAATCGCACCGCGTGCTGAAGCCGGGGGGTCAGCGTCTGATGTTGTCGATGCTCGGTTCGGGTTTGAAGCGCCGGTGTAGCCATGTGTACTACTCGGTAGGGCTGTGGCAAGGAACAGTGGCCGCGCGCAGTCTCGCTGCGCGTCGAAGCGGCGGCCCACTGGAGCGACTCGGGAGGGCCTGAACGCAACCCCTGTGCCAGCTTGCGGCGAACGCCGCGCCCCCGCGAAGTGCCAGGCCGATTCCCCGAGGGAAACGGATCCCTTGCGGGCGTCCTGCCATCGCTTTCTCCCGGGCATGAGCGCCCCGCGATTTGTCTGATTTGCCGCAACAACTTCGGCGCGGCACGCGGACTGCGTGCAAACCGCGCTCCCGCTTTGCATCAGGGTCGAGAAGACCTCTGCAAGCGCAACCGGCAGGGTGGAGAAATTACATCGTCGCTGCCTTGGCCGGGCCAGCTTCTGCTGGAAGCCCCGGGCAGGCCCGGCCGCAGGGGCATGCGGTTTGCCGACACCGCTGCACGCGATGCACGAGGCAACGCAATCACAGGAGATTTACATGGCTACACGTAACACAACGGGCAGCGCGGGCGGCAGCCGTGGCGCTTCGGGCGCGAAGAACCAGATCCTCGCCATGCTGAAGGCCGACCACAAGAAGGTACGCAAGGCCTTCAAGGACTTCGAGAAGATGGATCCCCACGAGGATCCCGGCGAATGCATGGACTTGGTGGAGCAGACGCTGCAGGACATCGAGCTGCATGCCGAGCTTGAAGAGCAGCTGTTCTACCCGGCCGCCCGCGGTGCCATCAAGGAAGAAGACCTCATCGACGAGGCGGAGGTCGAGCACATGACCGCCAAGGTGCTGATGGAGCAGCTCAAGGCGATGCAGCCGGAAGACGAGAAGTTTGCCGCCACCTTCAAGGTGCTGGGCGAGTACCTCAACCACCACATCGAGGAAGAAGAGGGGCAGATCTTCAAAAGCCTGACATCCAGCACCGACTGGGAAGCGCTGCTGGAGGAGATGCAGTCGCAGCGCGAGCAGCTGATGCAGAAGATGGGCATGGGCGAGGGCGCGCAAGAACGAGGAGAGGAAGGTGAAGAAGCGTCCGGTCGCACCGCGGGCGCGGGCGCTCAAGGCGGCGCGGCTCGGGGCGGATCGCGCAGCCAGGGCGAGGCCAGGCCGCAGGCGCGCGAGACCAAGGGCTCGTCCTCGCCAGAGACGGAGTGAGCCATATGCGCGCCCCTGGCAAAGGAGAGCAAGGAGCCCGCCCCCACCTGGTCGTGTTCTCGCACTTGCGCTGGAACTTCGTGTACCAGCGGCCCCAGCATCTGCTGTCGCGCCTGGCCCGGCACTATCCGGTGCTGTTCGTCGAGGAGCCGCTGCACGATGCGGGGCCGGCGCGCATCGATCGCGCCGTCGTGGCCGACCGCGTCGAGGTGCTGACCCCGCGCACGCCGGTGGACGCGGCTGGCTTCCACGACGACCAGCTTCCGGTGTTGCAGCCGCTCATCGCGGACCATCTGAGCGAGCGGGGCATCAGCGATTACCTGGTGTGGTTCTACACGCCCATGGCGCTGCCCCTGCTGGCCGAGATGCACCCGCGCGCCGTGGTGTACGACTGCATGGACGAGCTTGCCGCATTCAAGGATGCGCCGCGTCAGCTGCGACAGCGCGAGCAGATGCTGATGCGCGTCGCTCAGCTCGTGCTGACCGGCGGGCCCAGCCTGTATGAGGCCAAGCGCACGCAGCACCCGAACGTGGTGTGCCTGCCGAGCGCGGTGGATGCGCAGCACTATTCACCGCGCCACGCCGCCTCGCGCATAGACCTGATGCTGCGGGCCGAGCAGATCCAGGGCCGCATTCCCGGCCCACGCCTGGGCTTCTTCGGCGTCATCGACGAGCGGCTGGACATCGATCTGCTGGACGCGGTGGCCCGAGCCGAGCCCGACTGGCAGCTGGTGATGGTGGGCCCGGTCGCCAAGATCGACCGGGAGCGCCTGCCCAAACGCGCCAACCTCCACTGGCTCGGCCCGCAGCCCTACCAGCTGCTGCCGCAGCTGGTGGCCGACTGGGATGTGTGCCTGCTGCCTTTCGCGCTGAACGAATCCACGAGGTTCATCAGCCCCACGAAGACGCTGGAGTACATGGCCGCGGAGAAGCCGGTGGTGAGCACGGCAGTGCACGACGTGGTCGCGATGTACGGCGACGTGGTGCGCATCGCGCGGGATGCGGCAAGCTTTATCGACGCGTGCCGCTGGGCGCTGTCGGAGACCGCGTACAAGCGTGCCGAGCGGATCAGCGAGATGCTGTCCACCGTGTCGCGCTATTCGTGGGACAACGCCGCGCGGTGCGTGCGCGGCGCCCTCGGCGAGGTCTTGGAGCAGGCGAGCCCACCGGCGGCCGTGCCTCTCGCGCCGGGCTCGCGAGAAGAGGCCCCGCCTGAAGTGCCGGCCGAGGCCGTGGCCGCGGGGAAGGTGGCCATCGCCAAGCCTCTGCTTCCCTGCGGCCGTCGGCGCGTGGCAGCGCAGGAGGTGCAACCACGGGAGAACGGACACCCCGCACGCGCGGCCGGCTGAAGCCCGAACGGAGGTGAGGGGAGCAAACGTCGGTGAGGAGCACGCTATGCCCTGCCTCCCCCACCCGTTCGCCCTGAGCCTGTCGAAGGGCCGCTGTGCGGTGCGGGGC
>CBINKC010000048.1:0-28021 GCA_966251135.1 uncultured Burkholderiaceae bacterium | reverse complement strand
GGTTGTGCTGCATGTAACGCAGTGAGCCGTCGGGGAGCTGCTCTGGGGTGACGAAGTTGGTGCCCTGTGGCCGCAGCGTGGCGATGGCGGCATGGAACACGATGTCGGGCGCGCCGGTGGGCAGCGATGCCAGCGAGACGGGTGCCGGCAGTTCGTCCTCGCCGGGGGCAGAGTACATCTCGCCATCTGGAAACACGACCTGAAGCTCCAGGAAGCGCAGGATGCCCGTGGCCAGCGCGTCGGCATCGATGCGCATGCACCGCACGCCCCAGTTGTAGGGATGGAGTACTCGCATGCCCTGCGCGACGCGCCATTCGTGATAGGCGTCCTGGCGCTGGAAATGCTGCGGGCGAAGGAATAGGCCTTCGCCCCAAAGGACTTTGGATGACTGGATCAAGGGTGCCCCTCTTGTTCTTGCCCATGCGCAGGCGCGAGCTGTGCCCGGCGGCGGGCGAGCTTACTGAGAAAAGTGGGCGCGGAGCGCGGCTTGTCGTGCCGATGACACCCCCCTTCTGGGTGTCATCCCTTGGGGCATACCATGCCGGCCAGGCTTCCGGCTTCGGGCGGAACGCCGAGCGGTGTGCCCTGGGCCACGTTCATCGCGCAGGCGTGCAGTCCGATCACCAGGCCGGTGCTCGCCGCCTCCCGCGCATCAAAGACGAACTTCCAGCGCTGCGGGTCGGGCGAGCGCAACAGGGCCACGACCGCAACGTGCGTGGCACCCTCGGGCAGGGCCTCCACCACTTCTTGGTGCTGGCCGGGCGCCAGCACGATCTCATGGACGTCGATCACCTCCTCTGGTGCCCTGGCCGCATCTCCGACGGCATGCTGCAAGCTCTCGTACGTGGCCTGAAGCATGCCGCTCGCGCCTCTCAACTTGTAGATGCGCGCAACGACCGCAAGGGGCCGGCCCGAGGGGTCCAGGTTCATCAGGGGCGCGGCGTGCAGGCGCAACGTGACCTGCCTGGATTTCGGAACTCTTGCCGCCAATTCGCCAGCCATCTCCGACGTGGTGGATTTCGTGATTCCCAAGGACTCCATCGTCTTGCCCACCCAGCCGATGTCATCTGGCGACGAGGCGCAGCCGCCAATTCCGAGGCAGATGAAGGCAAACGCAGTCGATCGGGCATGACGCAGTGAGAACAGACGAGGCATCGGCGATTCCTGGGTGCCACTAAAGCGAACGCCGGCCGTGTTTCGGCTGCCGAGTCAAAGCTGGCGCGGGCGTATTCAAGCACAAGGGGATGCTTGTGCCGGTCTTGCTGGTCGTGCCATTTGCATGAGTTCCAATGTAAACGCGGCGCTCTTGCATCCAGGTGGTGCAAGCTCCCCGATTAGGGGGGGATGGCAGGGGCGGCCGGTTGGCATACATTCGCGCCGCTCGCACTCGGTGGCCAGTTCCGCAAGGGTGCTGTTTGGCATCTGGCTAGGCTTGCAAAACCAATCAGGGAGGTTTCAGCTTGAGGACAGCAACGGGCGTATCCGTGCTCGGTGATCGTGTTCGCCATGATCGCGCGCTTCAACGCGCTTGGCTCTATTCGGCGCGCATTGCAGTATGTGTGGCGGCCTTGAGCCTCGGTGCCTGCGCGACGGCGCCTGAGCCGGCACCGGACACCAAGACAGCGGCCGAGCTTATGAGTGCGGCCCAGGCCGCTGCGGCGGCGGGAGACCAGCAGAAGGCCCGCGAGGCGTATCGGGTGGCCGCCCAGGCTGATCCCACGTCCAAAGCGCCCTGGCTCAAGCTCGCCGAGAGTTACTTCGAATCAGCCGACTATGGCCATGCGGTGCTCCACGCAGAAGAGGCACTGCATCGCGATGGCAGCGACACCACGGCGGCCGGCATCCTGGCTGTGAGCGGCTTGCGCATCTCCGCTTCCGCACTTGCGACGCTCCGAGGTCAAAGTGGCATCAGCGAAGGAACGCGCGGCGAGGCGGAAACATTGGCGCGCACGCTGCGCGAATTGCTGGGCGAGCCGGTGCTCGTTCCTAAGCCCCCGGAACCGCCGGTTGCTGCACCGCCACGGGGTACGCGGGCCAAGCAGAGCGCGGTGGCTGCTCCTCGGGTCCCGGAAGCCGCACCCGGCACCACCAAGAGGCGCGTATCCCGGCCGGCTCCCGCAGCAGCCAATCCGTTCGACACATTGAAGTAGCCCGCATCCCTACGAATCACTCCAGGTAACTCGAAGGCAATCCATGGCCAAGAAAGATAGCATCCAAAAGCGACTCGACAAGGTGCGCCCGCCGCGTGTGCAACTGACCTACGACGTCGAGATCGGTGACGCCATCGAGAAGAAGGAAATTCCTTTCGTCGCGGGCGTTCTGGGCGATTTCACAGGCAAGCAGGATCCTGACAAGCCGCTCGAAAAGCTGAAGGACCGAAAGTTCGTCAACATCGACCTCGACAATTTCGACGAAGTGATGAAGGGCATGTCACCCAAGGCCTCGTACCGGGTAAAGAACAAGCTGAGCCCCGAGGGCGGCGAGTTCGCGGTGAATCTGACGTTCGAGAAGATGGACGACTTCCGCCCCGAGTCGGTGGTGGAGCAGGTGGAACCTTTGCGCAAGCTGCTTGAAGCGCGTGCCAAGCTGGCCGACTTGCGCAACAAGCTCGCTGGAAACGACAAGCTCGAAGACATCCTCTCCGAGGTGCTTAGCAACACCGAGAAGCTGTTGAAGCTCGGGCAGGAAACCAAAGCCGAGGAGTAAGGCGATGCGTCAACAAGCACTTCGGGAGGCGGGTGTTGCCGCTATAGCTGGCGAAGGCAGCCTGCTTGACCAGATCGTCGCCCACAGCCGGGTGGCGCGCTCCGACAGCGAACGCGAGCACGCCAAGGACATCATCTCGGAGCTTGTGCGCGAGGTGATGCAGGGCACGGTCGTTGTGTCCGACAACCTCAGTGTCACCCTCGATGCCCGGGTGGCCGAATTGGATCGCCTCATTTCCGAGCAGTTGAGTGAGGTCATTCATCACCCGGATTTCCAGCGTCTGGAGTCTTCCTGGACCGGCCTGCATTACCTGTGCCGGCATACTTCCACCGGCTCGATGATGAAGATCAAGGTCTTCAACACGACCAAGAGGGAACTGATTCGCGATTTAAAGACCGCCATCGACTTCGACCAGAGTGCGCTGTTCAAGAAGGTTTACGAAGAGGAGTTCGGTACCTTCGGCGGCGCGCCTTTCGGCACACTCATCGGTGACTTCGAGATTTCGCGCCAGCCGGAGGACATGTACTTCGTTGAGCAGATGTCACATGTGGCTGCGGCAGCGCACGCGCCTTTCATCTCCGCGGCGTCTCCCGAGATGTTCGGCTTGGAAACCTTCACCGACCTGGGTAAGCCGCGCGACCTCTCGAAAGTGTTCGACACCGTCGAGTACGCCAAATGGACCTCGTTCCGCGAGTCCGAGGATTCTCGCTACGTAGGCCTCACGGTGCCGCGCTTCCTGGGCCGCTTGCCCTACAACCCGAAGGACGGCACCACCGTCGAAGGCTTCAACTTCGTCGAGAACGTCGACGGGACGGACCATGCGAAGTACCTTTGGGTCAACGCCGCCTACGCCTTCGGCGCGCGCCTGACATCCGCCTTCGAGAACTACGGGTGGTGTGCCGCGATCCGAGGTGTGGAAGGCGGTGGTCTCGTCGAGGATCTTCCGACGCACACCTTCAAGACCGACCAGGGCGAGGTCGCGCTGAAGTGCCCGACCGAAATTGCCATTACCGACCGCCGCGAGAAGGAGCTGAGCGACCTCGGCTTCATGCCGCTGGTGCACTGCAAGAACACCGACTACGCGGCATTCTTCGGTGCCCAGTCGGCGCAGAAGGCACGCAAGTACGACTCTGACGCCGCCAACGCAAATGCCGTGCTGGCGGCCCAGCTGCAATACATCTTCTCAGTGTGTCGCATCGCGCATTACCTGAAGTCGATGATGCGCGACAAGATTGGGAGTTTCGCATCCACCGGATCCGTCCAAGAGTTCCTGAACCGTTGGATCCGGCAATACGTCGTGGAAGACGACAACGCGACGCAGGAAACCAAGGCGGCGTACCCGCTGCGCGCTGCCAATGTGGAAGTTTCTGAGGTGCCGGGCAGGCCTGGGGTGTACCGCGCGGTGTCGTTCATCCGCCCGCATTTCCAACTCGACGAGCTGTCTGTCTCCCTTCGTCTCGTCGCCGAGTTGCCGCAGTCCCAGAAGGGTT
The DNA here is from genome assembly GCA_966251135.1 of uncultured Burkholderiaceae bacterium. Lineage (GTDB taxonomy): Bacteria > Pseudomonadota > Gammaproteobacteria > Burkholderiales > Burkholderiaceae_C > Albitalea. The sequence continues at coordinate 23,825 of CBINKC010000048.1, read as the reverse complement.
AAACCAAGTATTCCGTCTCAAGGAGGAACCAAGAGTTGAAAGATATCTACGTCAAGTTCGAAGGCGCCACCGAGCTGCAAGGTGACAGCACCGATACCAAGCACGTCAACGAGATCGAAGTCTCGAGCTTCTCGCACAAGATCACGCAGCCCAAATCGGCCTCAGCCTCCACGTCCGGCGGGCACACTGCCGAGCGTACCGAGCATGGCGAGATGCTGTTCACCAAGGAAGTGGACAAGGCCAGCTCGAAGTTGCTGCGCGCCTGCTCGGCAGGCACCGTGTATCCCAAGGTCATCATCACGTTCTACCGTGCTTACGGCGGCAAGGGTTCCACGGCGACCTCCCAGCAGCGCGTCGACTACTTCAAGATCACGCTGGAAGACGTGGTGATCTCCTCGGTCAATGTGGCTATCGGCGACGGTGACTTGCCGGCCGAGACCTTCGGCCTGAAGTACGGCAAGGTGGTCTGGGAATACAAGCAGCACAAGATGGACGGCTCTTCTGCGTCTACCGGCCCTGCTGGCTGGGATCTGCGCAAGAACATTGCGACCTGAGCGATACACGTGCGGAGGAAGCGGCTTCAAGTGCCGCTTCTTTTTTGTGGATCTGTACTCCCCCTCCCTGCTCGACAAGCTGCTCGACGATGCGCCCAGTGGCCGCGATGGCGCAGTCACGCGGCACACGGTAGACCAGGTCAAGGACTCCGTGGCGCGCGATATCGAGATGTTGCTCAACGCGCACCCGGCTTACGAGCCGGACGAGCTGACGCAAGCGCCGCTGAGCGCACAGTCGCTCCTCACCCTGGGCCTCGTGGATATCTCCTCCATGAGCCTGGCGAGCGACCACGATCGTCGGCGCATCAACGAGGCGATTCGCCGAGCGCTCACTACTCATGAGCGGCGCCTGTCCGATGTGGAGGTCAAGGTCCGCGGGGGCACAGGGCCGCGTGCGAATCTCACCTTCCTGATTCGCGCGAAGCTCGTGCTGCATCCCCATGCTGAGCCGGTCCTGTTCGACGCCGTGCTGCAGCCCGGTTCAAAGCGCTACCAGGTTTCGCAGGCGGATCAGCGCGCGGCGCTCGAGACGGAGTAACCCTTGTGAAGGACCTGCTGCCCCATTTCGAGCGCGAGCTGGCCTATCTGCGCACCCATGCGGGCGAATTCGCGCGCCAGTACCCCCGTATCGCGGGCCGGTTGACGCTGACGGGTGATGTGTCGGAAGACCCGCACGTCGAGCGGCTGATCCAGTCCTTTGCGCTGTTGTCATCGCGCATCCACAAGCGCTTGGATGACGACTTCCCGCTGTTCACGGAGTCCTTGCTGCAGGTGCTGTATCCGCACTACCTGCGGCCTTTCCCTTCGTGCTCGATTGCCCGCTTTGAGTTGGACGGCACGGGCGATCAGATGAGCCAGGGCGCGCAGGTGCCGCGCGGTACCTCGCTGAATACGCGCCCCGTGCGTGGAGTGGCCTGCAAGTTCCGCACGGCGTACGAGGTCACACTGCTGCCGCTGCGCGTGGCGGCAGCCGGATTCCGACGGGCGCTGGCCGCGCCGGCAGGTTCGCCCGTGCCCCGCGGCGCCACGACGGCCTTATCCGTCACTTTGGAGCTGACATCGGACCAGGCCAGCTGGGGCACGCTGGGAGTGGACTGCCTGCGCATCTACCTTGACGCCGAGCCTTCCCAGGTGTGCGCCTTGCGTGAGGCCCTGTGCGGGAAGGTGGTGGGTTGCCTTGTGCAGGCTTCGCCGCACGGGCCCTGGCTGTCCGGCGGTGATGCGCTGCCGCGTGAAGTCGGCTTCGCCGATGACGAGGCGCTGATCGAGTGCGATCCCCGTGCCCATCCCGCCTACCGCCTGTTCACGGAGTACTTCGCCTTTCCCCAGAAGTTCGACTTTGTCGATCTCCCGTTGCCGCGTGTCGTGCGAGAGGGAAGCGCACGCGCCGTGACGCTGCACTATGTGATGTCGGGCCTGCGGTCCGACTCTGCCGACGGGCATCTGCTGGAGACGGTGTCCGCGCAGCATCTGCTCCTGGGCTGCACCCCGGTGGTCAACCTCTTCCGCCTGCGCGCCGACCCGATCCGCGTGACTCACGAGCGCGAGAGCTACCCCGTGCTGCCTGACAGCCGGTGTGCCTACGGCTACGAGGTCCACTCCATCGAGAAGGTCTATCGTGTGCACCAGACGCCGCAGGGCGAAAGCATCGACGAGTTCCGGCCGTTCTATTCGCTGCAGCACGAGCATCTGCTCGCCGAGGGCGAATCCGGGGGACGCTACTGGTACTCGCATCGCGACGAGACGATGGCGGAGCAGAGTCCGGGTTTCGAGACCGAACTGTCCATCGTCGATGTGGAGTTCCAACCGGCATCGCCGCAGACGGAGACGTTGTCGGTGGAAGTGCTCGCCACCAACCGTGATCTGCCGAGCCTCCTGGCGAGCGGCGACGCGGGCGGTGATCTCTGCGCCGAGGATTCCGGCCCGACAGGCGACATCCGCCTGCTGCGCAGGCCCACACCCACCTACCGCTTCCAGGCGGGGCAGGGAGCGCTGTGGAGGCTGGTGTCGCATCTGTCGCTCAATCATCTGTCCCTCTCAGGGGGAGGCATCGATGCGCTGAAGGAAATCCTGCGCCTGTATGACCTGCCGCGCAGCCCTGCCACGCGCAGGCAGGTCGATGGCCTGGTCGGTGTCGAGTTCCGCGCGGCATCGGCGTGCCTGCCGGGGCATCCCTATCCGGTGTTCGTGCGCGGCACCGAAATCCGGCTCAGCGTCGACGAGCAGAGCTTCGTCGGTACTGGCTTGCGTCTGTTCGCACAGGTGCTCGACCACTTCTTCGGCCTGTACGTGCACGTCAACAGCTACACCCAGCTGAAGGTCGTGTCGGCACGCAACCAGGAGGAGCTGATCGCATGTCCACGCCGCAGCGGAAGCAGCCCGTTGGTGTGATCGACCGGCTGCTGGAGGAACCCCATGGATTCGGGTTCTTCCAGGCGGTGCGGCTGCTAGAGCGGTGGTTCGTTCAGCGCGAGGGGGTGCCGGCGGGTGATGTACTGGGGCGGTACGTGCGCTTTCGCAACTCGCTGATGCTGTCGTTCCCAGCAAGCGAGATTGAGCAGCTCCAGGCGGTAGAGGCACCTGCTTCGGGCTCCTCGGCTGAACCGCACACGCACCGCGTGCAGCATGTCGAGATCACTCCGAGCTTCATGGGCTTGCTCGGCGTCGCGGGCACGTTGCCAGCGTTCTATACCGAGATGTTTGCCCGCCGTGAGCTGTATCAGCGCGATGGCGGGGGGCGCGCTTTCCTCGACATCTTCCTGAACCGGGCCGCGACGCTGTTCTACCAGGCATGGCGCAAGCACCGCCTGCCGGTGCAGTTCGAGGGGGACCGGCGCAATCGTTTCCTGCCTTACGTTCTGGCGCTCGCCGGGGTGGGGCAGTCCTCGCTCAGAGATCGGTTGCATGCGGGTCAAGGCGGCGTATCCGACGACACGATCGCCTACTTCAGCGGCACGCTGCAGACCCGGCCGATGTCCGCAAGCGCCATCCAGCGCGTGGTCTCGCAGTACTTCGGCGTGGATGTGCAACTGGAACAGTTCGTTGGCCGCTGGTATGCGCTGCCCAAGGAGCACCAGAGCTCGCTCGGTTTGGCCAACATGCAACTCGGTGGCGGCATGGTGTGCGGGCAGCGCGTGTGGCAGCGCGACTTGCGTGTGCGGCTCACTCTCGGGCCCCTGTCCCATGAGCAGTTTCGCCGGTTCCTGCCGGGCGGCCCCGCCGCACTCGCCCTGCGGGAGCTGCTCACCCTGCTGACCGGCGTGTCGCTGGAGTACGAAATCCGCCTGGCCTTGCGTGCCGCCGAGGTGAAAGGCCTGCGCCTGAGCGAGGACCAGGGCGCCCGGTTGGCCTGGGATGCCTTTCTCATCACCCGCGCCGTACGGGCCGACCGCCACGACGCAGGCTACGAAATTCACGCCGTCGCCTGACGGGCGGCGCTCACACGACTCACGCACCGATGAGCACTCACCTGAAGACCCTGATCTCGAAGCTGAACGACACCAGCCGCAAGGCGGCGGAGCGTGCAGCGAACTTGTGCATGACGCAGGGCCATTACGAGGTCGACATCGAGCACCTGTTCATGGCGTTGCTCGAACAGCCTCGCAGCGACTTCGCGTTGCTGTGCAAGCGCTTCGACGTGTCGGCTGCCGAGCTGCAGCGCGATCTCGAAGGCGAGCTGCGGCGGCTCAAGAACGGCAATACCCGCACGCCGGTGTTTGGCGCCCATCTTCCGACGCTGTTCGAGCATGCCTGGCTTATCGCGTCGCTGGACTCCCACCAGGCCCGCATTCGCAGCGGGCATCTGCTGGTTGCCCTGCTCACTGAGCCGAACCTGAGCCAGTTGGCACTGCGCAGCAGCAAGCAATTGGCCAGGTTCCGCGTCGACGAGCTCAAGCACAAGCTCGCCGACTTCACAGAAGGTTCGCAGGAAGCCGGGGATGCGTTTCGCGCGCTGCCGTCGGCAGGGTCCGAGGACACCATCGGCGGCGACCTTGACTCCACGACATCGAGCCCCACCCGCGCACTCGACCAGTTCACCACCAACCTGACCCAACGTGCCCGTGAGGGCAAGGTCGATCCCGTGATCGGCCGCGATGCCGAGATCCGACAGGCCGTCGACATCCTCATGCGACGGCGGCAAAACAACCCCATCCTCACCGGCGAGGCGGGGGTGGGCAAGACGGCCGTGGTGGAGGGGCTGGCTGCGCGCATCGCCTCGGGCGACGTGCCGCCGCCGTTGCAGGGCGTGGAACTGCACGTGCTCGACATGGGCCTGCTGCAAGCCGGCGCGAGCGTGAAGGGTGAGTTCGAGAACCGGCTGAAGAACGTGATCGACGAGGTCAAGCGCAGCCCGCACCCCATCATCTTGTTCATCGACGAGGCCCACACCATGATCGGTGCCGGCGGGCAGGCGGGGCAGGGCGATGCGGCCAACCTGCTCAAACCGGCCTTGGCGCGCGGTGAGCTGCGCACGGTGGCGGCCACGACCTGGGGCGAGTACAAGAAGTATTTCGAGAAGGACGCCGCGCTCGCCCGCCGCTTCCAGGTAGTGAAGGTCGAGGAGCCCAGCGAGCCGCTTGCGGCGGCCATGCTGCGTGGCATGGCGCCGCTCATGGAATCGCACTTCCAGGTGCGCGTGCTGGACGAGGCCATCACCGAGGCCGTGCGGCTGTCGGCGCGCTACATCAGCGGGCGCCAGCTGCCCGACAAGGCGATCAGCGTGCTCGACACCGCGTGCGCCAAGGTGGCCTTGGGCCAGGCGGCGGTGCCGGCGGCCATTGAGGAGCGCGCCAAGCTGCTGGAGCGCCTCGCAGCCGAGATCGCGGCGCTGGAGCGCGAAGTCGCGGCGGGTGCCGATCATGTGGACAGGCTCGCCGAGCTGCGCGGCCGGCGTGGGGCCACGCAGGAGGATCTCGATGTCGTGCGGTTGCGCTACGACGCCGAGAAGGCGTTGGTGGCCGAGATCAGGCAACTGCGCGCTCAGCTTGAGGCTGATGCGCCCGTTGTCCAAAACGACGCGCCCGCCCCCGACACGGCGAACCACACAGCTGCGACCAAGAAGAAGCCCGCCCGCAAGCCGGCCAGGCCGCAAGCCGCGCCTCCCACCGCCGCCCAGCAGCAACTGCAAGCCAAGCTCGAAGAGCTGGCCGCCCTGCAAGGCGAGACCCCCCTCGTGCCGATGCAGGTTGATGCCCACGTCGTGGCCGGCATCGTCTCCGCCTGGACTGGCATTCCGCTGGGCAGCATGGTCAAGGACGAGATCAAGACCGTGCTCAACCTCAAGCCCATGCTGGAGGCACGCGTCATCGGCCAGAGCCACGCCATCGAAGCCGTGGCGCAGCGCGTGCGAACCGCGCGGGCCAACCTCGAAGACCCGAACAAGCCCAAGGGTGTATTCATGTTCGTGGGCCCCAGCGGCGTCGGCAAGACCGAGACCGCGCTGGCCCTGGCCGACATCCTGTACGGCGGCGAGAAGAAGCTCGTCACCATCAACATGAGCGAGTACCAGGAGGCGCACAGCGTGTCGGGCCTCAAGGGCTCGCCGCCCGGGTACGTGGGCTACGGCGAAGGCGGCGTGCTGACCGAAGCCGTGCGCCGCAACCCGTACGCCGTGGTCCTGCTCGACGAAGTCGAGAAGGCCCACCCCGACGTACTGGAACTCTTCTTCCAGGTCTTCGACAAGGGCGTGATGGACGACGCCGAAGGCCGCGAGGTCGATTTCCGCAACACCGTCATCATCCTCACGAGCAACGTCGGGTCCGCGCAGATCATGCAGGCGTGCCTCAACAAGCCGGCCGAGGAACTGCCCGAGGCCGATGCGCTGGCCGAGGCGCTGCGACCCGTGCTCTACAAGCACTTCAAGCCCGCCTTCCTCGGTCGCATGAAAGTCGTGCCGTACTACCCCATCAGCGACGACGTGCTCGAGCGCATCATCCGCCTCAAGCTCGACCGCATCGCTGCTCGCGTGGCAGCCAACCACAAGGCAGCGTTCGACTACGACACCCGCCTCGTCGAGGCGGTGCTTGCCCGCTGCACCGAAGTCGACAGCGGCGCGCGCAACGTTGACCACATCCTCAACGGCACCTTGTTGCCCGAGATTGCGGGGCAGGTGCTCGAACGCATGGCCGGCGGCCAGGCCATCGAGCGCATCAAGGTGTCGGCCGCCAAGACCGGCGACTTCAAGTACGCCCTCGCGTAGGCTGCCGCGTCGAGCCCCCTCGCAGACACCCGGCCGCCCGACGTGGCTGTTCGTGAACTGCTCGCGCACGCCACGGTCCGGCCCGTCGAAACGTATTTCCAACTCACGACACTAGAATCGCGCCGGCATATTCAGGAGGGGGATGGCGGTGGCGACCGAGACTTTGCTTCAACCCATCTCGGGCGATTTGCCCTGCGGCTCGGACATGTCGTTCTCGACTGAATTCGACAGGGTGCAGGAGTTGCGCCGCGAGGACGATGCGAGCCTGCCGCAAGGCGAGTTCGTCACCGATCTCAAAGTGGCCGATTGGCAGGGGGCCGCCTCGCTGTGCGAGGAGTTGCTCAAGACGCGCACGAAAGACCTGCGATTGGCCGGGTGGCTCGTGGAGGCGTGGGCTCATCTGCGCGGCTTTGGAGGTCTGGCCGACGGGTTGGAGCTCACCGAACAGCTGTGCGCGCGGTTCTGGGACGGCGTGCATCCGCTGCCGGAAGGAGGCGAGCATGAACTGCGCGCCGGCAATCTTGCGTGGCTGCTAGGACGCGTGGAATCGCTCAGCCGCACCGTGCCGCTGCTGCGCGCGGGATCGCGTGCGGTCGGGATGGCGGAAATCGACAACGCCCGTGTCCGGCAGCAGACCGGCACGCGGGAAGGCCCAGACAAGATGCCGGGTGAGGCGGCTCTGTCGATGGATGAGGTCGCTCGCGTCCAGCGTGACACGCCACGCGAGTTCCTCCTCGCCAATCTGGACGATGCGCAGCGCACGCTGGACGCGTTGGCGAGCTTGAAGGCCACGGTCGATGGGTTGCTGGGGGCCGATGGGCCCGGCTTCGTCTCGGCGCGGCGCGCTGTCGATGCGGCCGTGCACGCCGCGCGTCGCCTCGCACGCGAAGCGGGTGCGGTCGATGGCGACGCGCAGCCTGCAGGCGCCGTGACCACCGAGGCCGCGACTGCGCTCCCTGGGATCGTCTCGCGGGCATCGGGCCCCACGGCAGGCGGCCCGCCGCTCACGCGTGCTCAGGCGCTCGCGCAGCTGCGCATGGTCGCGCAGTTCTTCCGTGCGACGGAGCCGCACAGCCCGGTGGCCTACTTGGCCGAGCGCGCGGCACAGTGGGGCGAGATGCCCTTGCACGTGTGGCTGCGCACGGTCATGAAGGACGGGGGCTCGCTCTCCCAAATCGAGGAACTCCTGGGCGTTCCGCCCCAGACCGATCCGCAGTGAAGGGAACGTCGCTCGCTACTGCGTGACGCGCAGTTCGATGCGCCGGTTGCGCGCGCGGCCTTCGGAGGTGTCGTTGCTTGCCACCGGGCGGTCCGGCCCCACGCCCGAGGTCTGGATCAGCTCAGGCGCCACGCCTTTGCTCACGAGGTAGGCCTTGACCGCATCGGCACGCGCGGCCGACAACGCCACGTTGCGCTGCCGGCTGCCCTGCGCATCGGTGTGGCCGATCACCTCGAACTTGGTCGTGCCGAGCTGCTTGAGCACGGGCAGCAATTGGTCGAGGACCTGGATACCGCTGGCCGTCAGAGTGGCGTTGCCGGGTTCGAACTCGATGATGCGGTTGGCGAGGGCGGCATCCACCGCCTCCTGGCCGGCGGCGCTCACGCGTAGGCCATTGCGCACCGTGTAGGTGGGATTGAGCTGCGTCGAAATCAGGCTGACCACCTGCTGCCGTGTCGCCTCGTTGTCGACCTCGCCAGTGACATCGACCACGTTGCCGCTCACGCGCAGCTGGCCGCGCGAGACGCGTTTCAGTTCGGGCGTGATCATTTTCTGGACGTTGTGCGCCCATTGCGGCGGTGCGACCAGATTGCCCACGCCGAGCTGGTCGACCACGCGGTCCGCGCCATAGACCTCGCGCGCCTTCGAGAGGATCGCCTGGCGGCTCGACTCGTCGGGCACCACCCCAGAGACCACCACCTTGCCGGGCGCGGCGGTCTCCTGGGCGGCTGCGGAAGACATCATGCTGAGCAGACTGCACAGGAGCAGGCTGGCGCTGGTGCGCACACATGCACGAGAACTCACCGTTTTCACTGTCACTCTCCCAGGAATGCTTCCCTGAACGTCGATACCGCCTGCTTCAGCGAGAGCTGCGGCTGCTGCAAGTAGCTCGACAACTTGCGCACCGCGTAGTCTTGCCCGGCGGGATCGTCCGCCCATTGCGACTGGCGCAGGTCCACGAAGACGGCTTCGCCGATGCGAGGATCCAGTGCGGCATGCAGCACGCGCGGCGACCCGCCGCTGAACCCGAGCGCGAGGGTAGGCGCTTCGCGAGGTACGGCGGGTGGCATGAACATCACCAGCTCGAAATCGGCCACGCGCAGGAAGCGCGAGACGAGGTCCAGCCACAGCGCCGCCACGCAGTGCCGCTGCAGGGCATCGGCCGGCAGGGGCAGCCGCAGCCCCTTGTCCAGGTGGCGGGCGCCGCTGGCGGGGATGGGCTGCAGCAGCATGCCCAGTGCAAGCAGGGTTTGCCGCAGGTCGACTGCATGCCCCGCCTGATGCAGCAGGTCCTGCAGCGACGCCACCGTGTGCCGGTCGATGAACTCGCGAAACCCCGCGTCGCACGCTTGCGTGTCGAGATCGATGTCGACGGGGGCATTCAGCAGTTCGACCAGCCGCGGGCCCGCATCTTCTGCCGCGCAGGCTTCGCGCGCGGCCACTTCAAGCGCACGCCACGGCCGCGCGAGGGCCATGGGGCTGCGCGTCACGAACCACGAGGGTGATCGCACTTCGAAGCTGCCAGCCGCGAGAAACGGGAAGCGGCGGCCGGAGGTGTCGGTGCTCGCCACGAGGTGGCCGGCCAGTGCAAGGCGGCTGCCGGGCCCGAGGAACGCGAAATTGAGCGGCGGGGTGCGGTCGTAGGTTTCTTTCCACCGGGGATCCGCAGAGAGCAGGTCCATGGCCTGGCTGAGCCAGCGGTCGAGCGTATCGATGAGCGAGCGATGTGGGCCGCCGCGGACGAAGTCGCCTCGTGATGCAAGCTTGCCGAAGTAGAGCGTGGACATGAGGCTCATTGCGTGGCCACCCTCGCTGCTTCTGAGCGCCCCCAGGGCCGGGCTGCGCCCAGCCCGCCCCCCGCGGGGGACAAGGAAACTTGGGGCGGCCCGGCGTTTCCTTGAGAGGACGAGGACCGCGGGTTGGACGCGGAGGTGGACACCGCGGCCGATGCACCCGGCATTGGTGCATCGGAGCCGGCGACCAGGCTGGGAAGGCGCAGGCCACGCAGCCCTGAAGACGCCACAGGCGCGGCGTTGGCCCCCTGGGCGGCGGGAGCGCCCGGTTGGCTGATGATGCGCAACTGCAGCGTCACGGTGTCCACGCCCTCGGTCCAGCTCAGCTCATTGACGCCGTCCGGAAGCTTCTTGCGGGCCGCCGCTTCAAACATGCGCGTGAGGCCGAACCGGCCCGGCTCATTGAAGATCTCGACGGTGCGGCCGGAGTGGGTAACGCCGGTGATGCGCACGCCCGGCGTGCCGCCGGGGTTGGGCCAGACGAAGCGGGTCCACGCCGGGGCCGTGTTGCGATAGCGCAGCACCTGCCCGTCGATCTCGATGGAGTACTCGAGCAGGCCAGGTGCGCCCTGCGGCAGGATCTGGAACGCCGTCTGCGAGATGTCCTCCACGGCGCCGGATGCGCCCGCGCCCGCAGATGCGCCGGCCGCGCCTTCGAGCGGCGCCACCCACGCGGCGAATCCGCCGCTGAACTCGGGCCGCAGCCGAAGCCCGAGTTCAGCCCAGGCGCGCGGCGTGATCACGTCGCCGCGCCGAACGACCAGCGGGCCCAGTTGTTCGTCGGCGTACTTGGCGATCGAGCCGGCGGGCCCGAACACCTTGGCGATTTCCTGCGGTGTGGCTTCCACCTTGGACCCGGCATCGAACGGGTACTTGGCAGACAGCGTGCGCTGGAACGGCTCGTGTACCTGCGCTGCCCACAACCGGTTGAGCTCGGTCTCGGTGGGGCCCACGATCACGGCGAAGGACTGGATCAGCGGGCGCACGAGCAGGGGGCGCAAGGTGGCGCGCGCCGTGTCGGTCATGCCCAGCAACATCTGTTCGTCCACGAAGCGCAGTGCCTCGGAGAGTTCGGAGTTCGAGCCTTCCAGCGTGCTGGCCATGAGCTTGCGCGCGGCGGGGCCCGGATCGCCCTGCGTCTGCACCTGGTTGAAGGTCGATCGCAGCTTGCCCAATGCCTGGAGGTAGCCTGCGAGCAGGGTGGGCTCCTTGTCCCGCGCCATCATGATGCGCGACAGCGCGGCGAACTCGCGCCCGATGGGGCCCATGGGGATCTGGGCCTGCTGCGCCGAAAGGTTGACGTTCACGTCCACCGTGCCCGGCTTCATGCGCAGGATCGTCGTCTTGATCCAGGCCAGGAATCCCTGCTGGGCCTGCCCGACGCGCTGGTTCAGGAGCGAGGGGTTGTCCCAGGACGTCTGGTCGTACAGCGTCGTCATCAGCTTCTTGATGGGCGAGTCGGTGGCATCGCCGAGCCGGTTCATGTGGGCCACGGCGGCGTCGAAACTGGAGAAGGGCGCAATCGTCACGCCCTGCATGAAGCGCTGCCACTCGCGCACGTACTCGGCCTTGTACAGCTCGGCGAGCGCCTTGCGGATCTGCTCCGGGCTGCCTTCGAGTGACAGGTCGTCGCGCGCTGATGTCTTGAGCACCCAGTCGACAGTCTGCAACTCAGTGGTCGCCGCCTGCTTGAATGCCGGCTCGATGTACTCCGTCCAGGCTTCCTTGGTGAAGCTGCCGGGGATGGCATAGCTGCCCGCGACCGTGTCTTTGTCCTGCTCGCCCACGATCCGTGCCACCGTCATGGGGGCAAATCGGGTGGCCGCACGGGCCTTGACCTCGGCGTAGACCCTCTCGCGGGCCGGCATGCCGCGCACGACACGTGCGAGGTTTTCGCGCGTCTGGTCCAGCAGGCCGAAGTTGTTCGGCAGCACCGGGAAGGCCGGGTCGTGCAGGTTGGCCATCGCGAAGGAGATCATCCGCTCGGCGCTGCGGATCATCTGCTCACGCGGCATGGTGCTGCGGTTCTCCTCCAGCCAGGCGCGCCAGAAGCGCGTGATCTGGTCGGTGAGGTGGCCGGGCTCCATGCGGCTGCGGTCGGCCAGCATCAGGTAGGTCTTGAGCGCGTTGTAGCCGTCCTCCACGCTTTCGGGCGACGCTTCGCTGAAGCGGTTTGCTCCCGCCTGGTGCCGCCCGTTCGCGCTCGCCGCGCCGGATTCGGGTGGCCGCGTCATCGGCTGCAGCTTGCCGGCATGGGCGTTGACCTCGGCGAGGAACGCCTCGATGGCCTGGCTCACCGGCTGCAGCATCACCTGGCGGACGCCGGCGAAATACTCCTCGCGCAACTTGCTCTCGATGACGTCGCCCTGGTACAGCCCCAGTCCGACAGCCAGGGGCCGGCGTTCGCGCAAGGCCTGCAGCTGCTCGATGCGGTCCTGCAGTACCTCCAGTGCTTCCAGCCGCGAGGCCAGGTCGGTGCGGTCCTTTTGGAGCTTGGCCGCCTTGTCGAGGTCGGCGCGCACGTTGTCGACCAGTTGGCGGTTGCCCATGTATGACCAGGTCCAGCCGCCCAGGGCCACGGCGAGCAGCATCACCGCAGCGGCGAAGGTGACGGCGCGCAGCCGGACCTTGCGGCGGCTGGCGTACTGCTTCACCAGATGCCGGTCGGCGAAGATCACGCGCGAGAAGAGGTCGCGCAGGAAGAGGCCGTTGTCCGCCACGATGCGCGCCGTGGTGTGCTCCGCCCTCGGTGTCAGCGAGAACTGATGTGCGATGGCGTCGCTCGCACGGTTGCTGGCGGTACCTTCTTGCACGGCGCTCGTGAAGTAGAAGCCGCGGAACACCGGGCGGAACTGGTACGGGTTGTCCTCGAAGAGTGTCGTGATGAAGGACCGCAACGCGGGCTTGAGCGCGGCGAATTCCAGCGGGAAGGTCAGCACGCCTGGCGGCAGCGCCTGCCCGCGGTGCAGCGACAAGCGCGCGACCGCCATGTCTTTCAGGCCGGCATGCAGCTCATCAAAGTGACGGTCGAAGAGCGTCAACGCATCGCTGCGGGCTTCGGGGTCGTAGGGCAGTGTTGCGCCCCAGACCTTGTCGCGCTCGCTGCGGTCGCTGTCCTCCAGGAACTCGGCGAAACCGGCGATGAGGTCGGCCTTCGTGAACATCACGTAGACCGGTGCGAAGACCTCCAGCTTCTCGGTGAGCTCCTGCACGCGCTGGCGCAGGTTCCTGGCCAGCTGGATGGCTGCCTCTGGGCTGGCGTTAGTCAGTTCCGCCACGCTGGCGGCAATGACGATGCCGTTGATCGGCGCCTTGGGCCGATGTTTCTTGAGCAGCGACAGGAAGCCCAGCCACTCCTTACGGTCTTCCTGCTCCACGCAGTAGCGGCCCGCGGTGTCGAGCAGGATGCCCTCGCTCGTGAAGAACCAGTCGCAGTTGCGGGTGCCTCCGATGCCCTGGATGATCTGGTGACCGCTTTGCTGTGCGAACGGGAACTTGAGCCCCGACTTCACGATGGCCGTGCTCTTGCCCGCTGCGGGGTTGCCGATCACCATGTACCAGGGCAGTTCATAGAGCGCCGCCGCGCCCGTGGTCTCGCCCAGCTTCGATGTCTTGATCGTCTTGATGGCGTGCTTCAGGCGCTCTTGCAGCACGCCCGCGTCAGCGCCCTGTGGCGGCTCGCCCTGAGTGGGCTGGTCGGCATCGTGTTCGAGCGCGGCTTCCAGGCGCTGGGAGGCGCGGCGAGCGCGGACCTTGCGCACCGCCCATACCGCCGACCATCCCAGCAGGAACACCGCGAGCGCCACGCCTGCGTAAACCGCCGCCATCTTCAACGCGCTCGCGCCGAGGAACAGAAAAGCGGCCAAGGCCGTGATCCCCAGCACGGTAAGCACCCGCTTGTCGAGAAGGAGAGTCAGGAAGCGATTCATGACGAAGACGTGGTTTCCGGTGGGGTGGGCGGCATGCGCGCGACCAGGGTTAGGCGGACGAAGGTGTCGCCCAGCGCCACGGCGATGACGGGCTGGACGGCCTGGGCTTCCCCCCTTGGCCGCGAACATCCGTTCTGCACAGCGCCGCCGCCCATAGCGACAGGGCGACGAGCGCGACGATGAGCGGAGTCTTGAGAATCTTGGTCATGAGGGGGCGAAAGCCGGGCACTGCATCGGGTGCCGGCCTGCGCCTGCAGCCGGGGCTGCGCCCCGGCAATGCTTCATTCGGTGGTGGTGGTGGTGGCCTGAGAGGCGATGAGGGGGGCGCCGCACGTGGTCTTGTCGCCACGGCGCGAGGTGCCGGTGGCCGATGCGCCCTCGATCACGACGCCTCCATGGTTCGTCTTGTTGCCTACGACGATGAATGGCTTGCTCACGGTTCCCTCCGCTCGTTCTTCAGTATGTGGGGCTTGTCGCCTCGGTGTCAGTGTGCAGCAGCCAGCCTAGCCGCCGTCCGGCCCGCCAGGACACCGGGCCGTGCCAGCTCCACATGGCCCAGGTCGCGAATGCGGTGCCAGCTGCCGCCCCAGGTCAGCCCCACGGACTGGGCCACCTGCCCGTACAGCTCGTAGCCGCGGTATGCCCACGGATCGGTCTCGGCGATGACGATGCGACCGTCCCTCACGAACGCACAGTCGGCCGCGAGACCGTACTGGTGATAGCTCTCGAACGCTCCAGCGCGTGTGACATGCGGGCCGAGCGCGGCCAGCTCGGCCTGCCGCTGCGGTGCGCGATAGCCTTCCAGCAAGGCCATCTCGTAGCCGTGCGTCTCGCGCATGATCTTGAAGACATGCAGCAGCCGCTGCCGGAACTCGTCGTCGAGCAACTCCCACTGCCGGCTCGCATGGGCGATGAAGGGGCGGCGCAGCTCGACCTCGCGGGTCATGAACATCTCAGGAGGCAGCGGGGGCGGCGGCACGAGCTGCTCGCCGGCCAGAAGCGACTCGATGTGCGGGTTGGCCGCACGCGAAGCGGTGTGATCGAAGCCGTCGAAGTGGTGTGTTCCGCGGATCGTGATGGCTGCGAGCGGCAGCCCCGACAACAGCGCCAGGGAGAGCGCCACCCATGGCCAGTGGCGGCTCAGCCAGCGCCAAGCCGTCGCGCCGGCTTCATTCAGGGTGTTCGCTACCCGGGACAGGCCCAGCTGTCCGGATGAAGCGGCCTGCCTGACGACGGCCCGGCTTCCGGCCGCACCCCGCGCGAGGCGATTCGACACCCAGGCGCGTACCGGGCCGAGCAGCAGCAGGGCCAGCGCCGAAGTCACCACGACGAAGTACAAGAGAACGCCGAGAACCATTACCGTCTTGCATCGGGCGCCAGCCGGCGCGCGGACCGCGAGTGTGCCCGAGGTGGGGGCTTTCCCGGCCTCCCCTCTTGGGGGGGGGGGCGTCGCAAGGGTGCGTCACTAGAATCGCGCCGGCCTGGGCATGCCGCGGCAGCACAACAAACAGGCAACAGGCAATAGGCAATAGGCGCGACGGGGAGGCCCTGCTTGACTGATACCCATCCGCGGCAGCCCGCCGCACGCCCCAGTCTCACTGATGCAGGGAGTTCCGACGAGGGCCCCATCAGCATCCTGGCGAGTCTCGAACACCATCAGATTCCGGCATCGCGTCGGCGTGCCTCCCGCTGGCGCTGGTTCGGTGGCGCTGCAGTGATTGCTGCCGCCATCGTTGGCTACAGCTTCGACCGCGCAGCTTCGGGCGACGGCTCCTATCCGGCCGTCGGAGGCATCGAAGAGCCTGTCGCCGCCGGCCGGGTATCGCCGGTCACGCCGGCTGCCAGCTCGGTGTCCGAAATGACCGTGCCATCGCAGGTGGATGCGAGCGCGCCGCAGGGCGCTCGCATCGAGACGATCGATGCCGCTTCGGCCACGGCCTCGCCCCAGGCTGCTTCCTCTGCGCCCGCAGGCGACGATCCATTCGCGGCGCTATCGCCGCAAGCGCCACGTTCCGGTTCGCCAAATGCCGGGTCTGCGAAATTGGCTTCCAGCGACGCTCGCTCCTTGCCCGCCGCGCCATCCGCGCCAGCTTCGGCCAAGGCGCCGGTGCCCAGGAGCAGCCATGGCCAGCCTTCTAGGCCGCGACCGGCGCAGCGCGCGGCCGGCAAGCGCGAGGATCCCGACGTGGACTTGCTCGCGGCGTTGATGGCGCATGCCGCAGCGCCGGCTTCCGCGCCGCAGAAAGCGGCGAACCATCGGACCGTCCGGCGCCATGAGGCGGGCGCACACGAGGACTTGTCGATCGCCAAGCTCGTGCGGCGATGCGAGGCGATGCAGGGCGCCAAGGCGGTCGAATGCCGGCGCCGCCTTTGCGAGGGCTACTGGGGCAAGGCGCAAGCTTGTCCTGCACCACGTCGTACGGCGAAGGGAGAGCAAGGTGCTCGATGAGCTGGGCCTGCGGTGGGCGGCCTCATCGAGTGTCTCTGCAGAAGTCGGTACGTGGCAGGCTCAAAGGCATCAACAGTTGCCCTGTTCCATGATGATGCCGAGCCTCAACGGCGCGAGCGCCGGGGCGTAGACCTTCCATCCGCTGGCGCAGCCTGCGGGCCGTTCACCACGCTGCCTCCCGCTGCCACAGAGCCACCCCCCGCCGCCACGCTTGGCCAGCCAGCGACCAGGGTTCGCCGTGCAGCAGTGCCATGCCCGTGATTTCGGAAGAAGGGGGCGATGTGACATCGCAGCCTTCCAGCCGCACTCGAAATGTCGGCTGCAGCGGCACCACACGACCGTCGGCGTGGCGTTGTGCGGGGATGCTGCCGCCGTAAAGGCTCGCGACGGCGACGTGGTCGAGCTGCACCACCTGCACTGCGTCGACGAGGCTGTGCGCGCAGTTCACCTGGGAGCGCTCGGGGGTATCGGGGACGAAGACGCCGGGTCTGTCGCCGCCCAGGCGTTCCAGTGCCGACTCGTCGACGTACGCCTCGACACGTGTTCCCTCGGGCCCCACCACCTGAAGCAGGCGCTCGCCCGCCGGAACCCACGAACCGGTGGTCACGTCTTGCGATGATTCGACGACCGTGCCGTCGAAGGGCATGACGAGGGTGAGGCGTTGCACCTCTCGTTGCAGGCCATCCGCTTCTTCAAGCGCAGCTTCCCAGCGGGCGCGCAGAGCCGCGCCTGCTTCCAGCAGCCTGGCGTCGAAGGTCTGCTGTGACAGCTGCCAGCGCAGCTGCTGCTCCCTCGCGCGTGCCAGTTCGAGCCGCGCATCCAGCTCGGGGGATTGCAGATGCACCAACTGCTCGCCCTGCCGCAGGCGTCGTCCCACCTCGGGCAGGGGAGCGGTGACGCGTGCGGCATGCGGCGCATACACGCCTTGCACCTGCATGGCGCCGAACACTGCCGGGGCACGCACGGTGCCCCTCCAGGGCCATAGCAGCACGAAGGCCAGGCCGAGGGTGACCAGCGCCAAGCGGCGGGTGGCGCGGTTCCATCGCCAGCTGTCGCGGCGCGACTTCCAATACGCCAGCTCGCGCGCCACCGGGGCGGCGACGAACCAGCCCAGCTCCACCAGCATCATTAGCAGCCCCAGCGCCTTGAAGAAGAGGTGGTAGACCAAGAGCGCAATGCCGACGAACAGGACGAGCCGGTACAGCCACGTGGCCAACGCGAAAGCGATCAGGAATCGTTGTCGCGCGGGCGTGCAGGCTTCCGGGGGTGGATCGTCCCAGCCGAAGAGCCGCTCGCGCAGCCACCAGCGTGCGAGGGCGAAGGACCGCGCATGCAAGTTCGGCATGTTCAGCGCATCGCACAGCAGGAAATAGCCATCGAAGCGCATGAAGGGGCTCGCGTTGATGGCCAAGGTGAGCACCCAGGTGGTGGTGGCGAGCAGGAAGGCCGCGGCACGCACGGGGCCCCAAGCAGGCGATTCCGGCAGCAGCGTCCAGGCCAGCATGGCGAAGGCACCCAGGGCCATCTCGCTCGCCATGCCGGCTGCGCCGATGGCCAGGCGCTGGCGGCGCGAAGAGAGCTTCCAGGCTTCGTTGGTGTCGGTGTAGAGCACCGGCCAGAGCACGAGGAACGCGACGCCCATCGTGGGGACGCGGCAGCCGTAGCGGTGGGCGGTGAAGGCGTGGCCGAGTTCGTGCAGTACCTTGGCCAGGCTGAGCGCGATGGCGATGGACAGGGCGCCGCTCCAGCTGGCGTAGCCGGAGAAGGTGTGCGTGAACTCGTCCCAGCGCCGGGAGGCGAGCGCGAGGCCGAGGATCGCCGCCACGGCGACAGCGGCCCAGAAGGCGGGCTGGTACGCCCACGCCACATGAGGCGCCAGGCGGCGCAGCCAGGGCATAGGCCGCACGAGGGGCACGCGCATGAAGAGGTAGTGCTTGAGCAGCCACATGGCCGGGCTGAGCCGGGCGGCGGCCGCGGCACGGCTCAACTGGCCGGTGTCGTGCGCGCTGTGCGCGATGAGCAGGTGGTGGGTCTGCAGCATACGCAGCAGTTGCTCGATGTCTTCCTCGGCGATGTCGAGCGTCGTCTCGCGCCGCACCGCGGCCAAGACGTTGGTGCGCGAGCCCAGGTGCCAGCGCGAGAGCACTTCGAAGGCCGCCCAGCGCAGTTCGTAGAAGCGGTTGGCGGCCGGGTCGTGCAGCGTCCAGGTGGGCGAGCCGTCGGGGGCGTCGGGGCCCGCGTGGAGCGCGAGATCCTGGCGCAGCGGGGGCAGCGTATCGACCACGGGGTCGGCGGCCGGCCGGGCTGCCGGGTGCCCGCCGGCGGGAGCGCCGCCGGTCGCCATCGTCACCATCCCAGCCACTGCCGCAGGGTGGCGAGCGGTCGCCGCAACACCACATAGGCCAGCGGCGCCCATGGCCCGCGCACGCGCGCCGTGCCCGACTGGCCGATGCGCGGCGGGGACTGGCCGGCGAGAAAGCGCGCTTTGATCCGGTAGGCGAGGTAGCCGCCGGACGTGGGCTGGGCCCGGTAGGCGACGCTGATCACGCGGGCGTCGAAGGAGGCCAGCGGCGAGCCTTGCGGGTACAGCGTGATGACGTCGCCCGGCTCCACCTCGATGTGGTCGGCCGCGGGCAGGTCGGCGGCGAGTTCGACCTTGGCGGGGTCGGCCACCAGCAGGATGCGCTCGCCCACCGCCACGGCCTTGCCCAGCCAGTCGTTCACGTCGGCGAAGACGGCGATCCCATCGCGCTCGGCCTTGACCTGCACGCGCGCCAGCTGGCCACTGGTGTAGTCAAGCTCGATCTGTCTCTCGTGCAACTGCGCAAGGCGCAGCGCCATGTCGCCGCGGTCCTTGTCGCTGGTGACTGCCGCCTGGGCCGACTGGCGGTATTCCTCCTGGGCGGCGGCCACGGCCTTGCGCGCCACCTCGTGGCGCGTGCGCAGCGCGGTGGTGTCGAGGCTGAACAGGGCTTGGCCGGCCTTCACGGGCTGGTTGGGCTGCACCTCGAAGCGGTCGATCACGCCGTCGAGCGGGGCGCGCACGAGCCAGGGCTCCAGGGGCACCACTTCGGCGCTGGCCAGGACACCCACGCGCACGGGTATCAGGCAGGCTAGAAGCGCCGCGAGGAGCACACGCCGCCGCCCACGCGAGCTGCGCATCCATCCGATGGCGCGATCCAGGCCGCGCTGCCCGGGGCGGAAGGCCGCGAGGGCATGGCCGTACACGCCGGCCAGCTCCTGCAGCAGGGCGAGTTCCGGGTCGCTCCACGGCTCGTCACGCGCCAGGAGCAGGGCGCCATCGGGCGCCGTGGCCGCGTCGCGCGAGAGGGGCAGCCACACGGCGTGTGCGGGCAGCCATAGCTTCCACTCTTCCTGCAGTGCTGGCGGCAGATCCGGGCCGCCGAGCCTTAAGGCGGGGGCGCCGGCCTTTACGAGGTGACGGCACACATTGCCCAGCCACTGCACATAGGGCGCTCCGGGGTCGGGCTGCGGCAGGCCCGACACGGCGGCCACGCGCGGCAGGCCGAGCTGTGTCCACAGGGCCGCCTGGCGATAGGGCACCAGCTGCAAGGTCTCGTTGACGGCCACGAAACCCAGGACCGGGAGGTCGGCTGCAGCACGCGCCCGCCGCCCGAGCTGCAGCAGCGTGAGCAGGGGCTGGACCGAGGCGTCCGGCTTCATGCGTTCACTTTCACTGGCGCTGCGGGTAGACGGCCCAGCCGCTCATTCCGGGCAGCAGCTCGGGGTGGGCGCTGTCGATCACGCCGACGACCGGTACCGTCTGGCTCACCGGGTCGATCTGCGCGCCGAGGCGGCGGACCTTGGCCGGGAACCTGCGGCCCAGCTCCTCGACCTCGACGGTGAACGACGCACCGGGCTTGAGCCAGGCCAGCCAACGGGAGGGCACGATCATCTGCACTTCGAGCTGGCCGGTCTCCAGGATGTCGAGCAGCGGCGTGCCAGGCGACACGTACTGGTGCGCCGCCACGTGCCGCCTGGCCACCCGGCCGTTGAACGGGGCCGCGATGCTGCAACGGCCGACCACGGTGCGTGCGGTGGCTGCTTCGGCTTGCGCCTCCTTGAGCTTGGCCTGGGCTTGCTCGACCTCGAACTTGCCGATGGAGTTGAGTTCGGCCAGGCGTTGGTTCGACTGCACCAGCGCCGCGGCCGCCTCCACGCTGGCTTCAGCCTTGCGCAGCTGAGACTGGTACAGCGAGCAGTCGAAGCCCACGAGCTGCTGCCCCGCCCGGAACGCCTCGCCTTCGCGCAGCGACAGCGCGGCGATGCGCGCAGCCAGCTCGCTGGAGATGGTGACGGCGTTGCGTGCCGTGAGCTGTGTGCGTATGCGATGGTCCTTGTCTTCAAGGAGGGCCGGCTTGGGCACCACGGGCGCGGGATGCTGGGCGTGCGCGAGGCCCGCCATCACCACCAGCGCCCATGCCCACGCACCCGGCTTGCGCCCACTCGGCATCAAGAACCCGCCTTCGGGTGGACGACGTCGGCCCAGGAACGCTCCGACGACAACACCGCCTCCTGCAAGGTCTTCAGGTCATGGCCGTTCACCGACTCGGGCAGCGGGTCGAGCCCGAGGGTGGCGACCATCTGCCCGTAGGCACCTTGCAGCGCGCCGTACGACTGGTACAGCCGCAGCTCCGACATCATTGCGGCGGCTGCCGCACGAATCTCCTCCAGCTTGCCTTGCGCGCTGGCGGCGGAAGCGTTGCGGGTGTGATCGAGGATGCGCTGCTCTACGCTGTGCAGCTCGCGTGTCATGTCGTACTGGCGCACCTTGGCCAGGTAGTCGAGATGCGCGACGTGGACCTGCGTGAGCACGGCCATGTTCAACGCCAGCCTCTGCTGTTTGGCCACTTCGAGCTGAGCCTGGGCCATGCCGCGGATGCGGTCTGCATTGAGCAGGTTGAGCAGGTTCCAGCTCACGCGCAGCCCCGCGTCGCCCCACTGGCTGTTCACGAGGTAGCTGTTGCTGTCGTAGTGACCCCCGATGGTGAACTCGACGCCGGGAAGCAGGCGCGACAGTGCCTTGCGTGTTTCCAGCAGGCCGATGCGCTCGTTGTACTGGGCTTCCACGAGTTCGGGGCGCATGAGCAGCGCCGTCTCTTCCATCTTGGCCGTCGGCAGGCTCACCTGAGGCACCTGCAATGCGCTGGCCGGCACCACGCTGAAGGAACGGCCGGGCTCCAGGTTCATCACCGAGGCCAGCTTGGGCTTGGCCTGCTGGAGCTCGTCGCGCACGCCTTCGAGCTGGCGGACGATGTCGAACAGCTGGCGCTGGTAGGTCAACGCCTCCAGGGGCGATCGCAGACGCTCGACTTCCACCTTGCGTGCGTCATCGAGCGCCTGGCGGGCTTGGTGCAGCACAGGCTCGATCCGGGCTTCGAGCTGCTGGGCGCCGACCGCCTGCCAGTAGGCCTGGCGCGTCTGCTGCATGAGCAGGTGCAGCACCTTGCGGCGCCGCTCGCCGGCCACGAGTGAGCGGTCGGCGTTCTGCCTGGCCTGGTAGTAGCTCACGCCGAAATCCAGCACGTTCCACGACAGGCCGAGGTCGGCAAAGGTGCGCTCGCGGTCGGTGGAGGTCGAGGGCACAAGCGACTGCTGGCGCGTGAGCACGTCACGCGAGGAGGAGGCGAGCTCGTTGTCGCGCGCGGCATAGCCAGCCGACGCGACCAGCTTGGGCAGTAGCTCGGCACGCGAGAGGTCGAGTTGGCGCTGCGACACGGCCTCCTCCATCAGCTTGAGCCGGTGGTCGAGGTTGTACTTGATGGCGCGTGCCATGGCCTCTTCGAGCGTGATGGGCCCTTGCACGGGCTCCTGCGCGGAAAACATCACCGAGCGGTCGGCCGCGATGGTGGCCTGCCGCTCGTCCACGGTCAGGGCCGCCGGTTGAACGGCGCAGCCGGCGAACAGGGTGGCGATGAGCGTGGCCAGCAGCGCTCGTGAGGGGATACGGGTGCGTTGTGGGTTCAAGAGCGTGTCCTCCGTGCTGTGTTGTCGTGGAATGTCGGAAATTCTCGTCGTCATGCCGTGTGGGCTGCGGCGCGGGCGTGCTCGAGCAAGGCGGCACGCTCGGCCGCTCGGGCTGGGTGTCCGAAGCGGGCGAACTGGTCGGCCAAGCCGGCGCGCCCGACTTCTTCGGGCCCGACACGCGCCTGCAAGGCCGCGGCGGCCGCCGCAAGAGCATCGTCGGCGTGCTGCGGTTCGAGGAGCAGCGAATGGGGTTCACCGCTGGGTCGTGGTGACGGGGTCTCGCGCGGGGTCTCGCGCGGCGTTTCGCGCGATGAGGGTGCGCCGTTGATCTGCACGTCCAGATGCGAGACGGCCTGGTGTCCCTTTTGGTCGCGCGCGATCACTTCGATCGACAGGCGCTGGCTGAGTCCGCGGGGTGGCTGGCCGCTCAGCGCGCCGGTGACGGGGTCGAACTTCAGCCAAGACGGCAGGGGCCTGCCGTCCGAGAGGCGAACTTCGACCGACACCCGCGCATCGCGCTCACTGTGGGTGAACGTGGAGGGCGGCAGCACGATCTGCAAGGCCTCTCCCGATCGCACGCTGAAGTCTCCGACGTCGGGGAGGGACCGCAAGCCCGTGCCCGTTCCCGCACCGATCTCGACGAAGGTCCCGCGCGTGTCCGCACCCATGGTCGGCGGGAGTGTGGCGGACGGCGTGAGGGGGGTCTGAGGGCTGAACGGGTCGGCGGCCGTCGCCACTTGGAGGGGCGGCGGCGAGCCGGCGGAAGGTTCTATCGTCAGCACGATCACCGGGGAGATCGGCTCGGTGGGCTGGAGGGTGACCGGCGGTGCGGGCGGGTTCGTGACGACAGGCGGCGGCGATGATGGTTCTGCCGGCGGTAACGGTGTTGCGGGCGGTACGGCGACCAGAGGCGTCAGGACATAGCGTTCGCCGGACTGGCCCGATTCGAGGGCGTTGCCGGCGGCATCCGTGATGCCGGTGGCGGCGCTGTTCAGGTCGAGGCGCAGCGTGCCATGGCCGGACACGCCGTTGACCAGCACGGTGTAGGTGCGGGCATCGACAGCCGTGACGCTGGCGAGGGTGCCGGCGGCGCTGCCGGTGGAGACCAGCGAGAAGTCGGCGGTGTCCACGCCCGAGACGTCTTCGGAGAACGTGACCGTGTAGCTGAACGAGGCAGCCTGGGTCGGACTCGCATCGACTCGGGCGATGCCGCTGGCCGTGGGCGCGGTGGTGTCGACGATCACACCGGCGGTTGCGCCCACGCTGTTGAGCGTGAGCACGAGGTCGTTGCCCGCGGTGTCGCGCAGGGTGCCGCCGTTGGCCTCCAGCGCGCTGACGGACAAACCGTCGGCATCGGTGTCGCCGGCCTGCACGGTGTACTGGAACTGCAGCGCGGTGCTGCCCGAGCCGGAGGCGTAGGTTGCGTAAACGGTGCTGCCGCCCACATCGAGCGCCAGGCGCGGCGTGCCGGTCACGGTGACCGCTTCGCTGGTGTTCACCGTGAAGGTGAGCACATCGCCCGCGTTGTAGGCGTCATCGGCGGGGACGGCCACGCTGGCGATCGTCGGCACGGTGGCATCGACGAGCACGCCCGCGGTCGAGCCCACGCTGTTGAGCGTTGAGACCGCTGCATTGCTGACGGCATCGGCCAGCGTGGCGCCGTTGAGGTCGATGGACGACGCAACGGCGATGCC
>CBINKC010000047.1:0-28082 GCA_966251135.1 uncultured Burkholderiaceae bacterium | reverse complement strand
GGTCACGCGGCGTGAACTGCATCACGCCTGCGATGCGGCCTCCGACGAGCGGTCCGGGGTCAGAGATGGAAGGAGGCGTCCCGGGACATTTCAACCCCTCATTCGCGGGGACTAATTCCCATAATGAGCCCAACCCACAAACGCCCCGACCATGCGCCCCGCCCACCTCGGATTCACCCTCATCGAGCTGTTGATCACCGTGGCTCTGGTCAGCATCCTGGCGGCCATCGCGTTCCCCAGCTACCAAGCCCACATTCGCAAGTCGACGCGTTCGGAAGCGCAGTCCTTCATGATGGCTGTGGCTGCCCGGCAGCAGCAGTTCCTGGTCGACACCCGCGCCTACGCCGCGACGGTGGATGCGGTCGGCATCGCGGTGCCGACCAAGGTGGCGGCGGCCTATGCCGTCAACATGCCGGCACCCACGGCGGCCGGCTTCACGCTGACGCTCACGCCCAGCGGCGATCAGGCCAACGAGCCTTGCGGCACGCTGAGCATCAACCAGGCCGGCACGAAGACCGCCGCGAAGAGCGGGTGCTGGTGACACCATGCGAGCCCCTGCAATACGCCCCTCTGAGCCCGCCACGCGCGGCTTCACGCTGGTCGAGATGCTGGTGGTGGTCAGCATCCTGGCCATCGTGACGGCCATCAGCGCCCCGTCGTTTCGCAGCTTTACCGCAGGTCAGCAGATCAAATCGGCGGCCTACGACCTCACCTCGGCACTGCTGCTGGCGCGCAGCGAGGCGCTCAAGCGCAACGGCAGCGTGGAACTGCGCCGCGTCGGCGAGAGCTGGAACAACGGCTGGCGGGTCGCCTTCGTGTCCACCGACGCCACACTGGGCCTGCAGAACGCCATGAACGCCGACCTGTCGTTCGACGGCGCGCCCGACGCGATCGTCTTCAACGCTTATGGCCGCGTGTCTTCACCGGTCGACGCCGTGCAGATCGAACTGACATCGAGTGCGGCGGACGGCAACAAGCGCTGCATCTCGCTGTCGCTGTCCGGGCATGCGAGTTCAACCGTGGGGGCCTGTCCATGAGACGCATGGCACATGAGACTGCACGCCGCCAGGGCGGCGCCCTGCTCCTCGAGGCACTCGTGGCCATCGTGATCTGCGCGTTCGGCCTGCTCGGCTTCGTGGCCCTGCAGGCACGAGCGACGGCCTCGGAGTTCGAGTCGTACCAGCGCAGCCAGGCGCTGGTGCTGGTGTCGGACATGGCCAACCGGCTCAACGCCAATCGCGCCTCGGCCGCGAGCTATGTGGTGCAGGGACTCATCGGCGAAGGCCAGGTCGAGGACTGCAGCGGCCTCACCGGATCGGCACTGGACCTGTGCGAGTGGGGCAACCTGATCCGCGGCAGCGCCGAAACCCGCGACGGCGCGACGGTCGGTTCCATGCTGAACGCGCGGGGCTGCATCGAGCGCGCGGCCGGCACGAGCGATCGCTATGTCGTCTCCGTGGTCTGGCAGGGCAACGTACCCAGCGGCGCGCCGCCGGTGACGCCGTGCAATGCCGCCGCGACGCTGCCCGACGACACGCTGCGCCGCGTGGTCGCGACGACCGTGTGCATGGCGCGTCTGCGCGACCCCGACGTGGCACCGGCCACTCCCCGCTGCTGAAGGCCCCTCATGCGTACGCCCGCATCGCAGATTCATGCCCGCCGCCTGCAGCGCGGCCTGACGCTGATCGAGCTCATGGTCGGGCTCACGCTCGGCATGCTGGTCACTGCCGGGATGCTCGTCGTGCTGGCCAATGCATCGACCAACGGGCAGAACCTCAACCGCGTCAGCGTGCAGGTCGAGACCGGCCGCTACGTGAGCGAACTGCTCACCGAGGACCTGCGGCTGGCGGGCTTCTACGGCGAACTGCCGCTGTCCACGGCCACCTACGCGGTGCCCGACCCCTGCAACGCCGACGCGAACCCGGCTGCATCGCCGAACTGGGGCTCCGCGCCCTTCAAGCTGCCGACGCCGGTGCGCGGCTACGGCGCCGCAGACGTGCTGGGCTGCTTGAGCAACCGCAAGGCCGGCACCGATGCACTGGCGATGCGGCGGGTTTCGCCCGAGACCACCGACGTCAACACGCTCGGGGCGGCCAACACGCAGCACTACGTGCAGTACTCGTATTGCGAGACCGACCCGGTGGGCACCAAGCTCGTATTCGGCAGCGCCAAGGCCGACTTCACTCTGCGTAACCGCGCCTGCACGGCTGCCAACGCGCTGCGAGCCTATGTCTCTCGCGTGTACTACGTGGCCAGCTGCAACCGCTGTGCCGGCAGCGGCGACGGCATCCCGACGCTCAAGCGCGCGGATCTCGTCGATGGAGCCATCGTCGAGGTGGCCCTGGCCGAGGGCGTGGAGCACCTGCGCTTCGAGTACGGCTTCGATACCGACACCGACGGGAGCGCCGACACGTATGCCACGGCCGAGCAGGCCGCGGCCACGGGCCAGTCGTGGGAGAACGCCGTCTCCGTGAAGGCGCACTTCATCACGCGCTCGCTGGTGAAGGCGGAGGGCTCCGGCCTGGCCACGGCGCAGAGCTTCGAGCTCGGCAGCACGGGCACGGTGGATTTCGCCGAGGACAGGTACACCCGCCGCGCCTACACGACGGTGATCCGCCTCATCAACCCCAGCAGCGCCCGGGAGGTGCAATGAACCAGGCGACACGCCCCCTCCCCTGCCCGCAGCGCGGGGTCACGCTGATCGTGGCCTTGGTGCTCCTGGCGCTCCTGTCGATGTTCGGCGTCTGGGCCTACAACGGCAGCACGAACAACATGCGCATCGTCGGCAACATGCAGGTGCGCCAGGAAGCGACGGATGCAGCGCAGGCGGCCATCGAGCAGACGATCAGCACGCCGCTGTTCACCACGCAGCCGGCGGCCGTGGCGGCCAGCTCGGTCGCCGTGAACATCAACGGCGTGGACTACCCGGTGTGGCTGAAGAACAAGGATGGCGAGCGGGAACCGACCTGCTACCGCGTGAAGGTCATCAAGCAGAACGAGCTGGACGTGGAATCGGCCAGCGACCGCCCCTGCATGAAGGACACCGGCCCGCCGCAGCCTGACAGCGACGTGCCGCCTGCGATCGTCAGCGCCGGCGATTCCATGTGCTCGGACACCGAGTGGAACGTGTACGCCGAAGTCACCGACGAACAGACCGGCGCCTTCGTGGCCGTGAACCAGGGCGTGGCCGCCCGCGTGTTGACCACGGACGCCAACAACGCCTGTCCGGATACACCTTGAGCATGGAGCGGGAGTCATCATGAAGCCGCATATGGGTTCCCTGTCGACACTGGTGGTCGCCTTGGCCGCCATCCTGGCCGCGCCCGCGCATGCCGAGGACATCGACATCTACAGCACGAGCGGCGTCAATAGCGACCTGCCCAACGTGCTGCTCATGCTGGACAACTCCGCGAACTGGTCGGCCAGCATCCCGACGACCTGCTACTACAACGACGCCGCCGGCAACAAGACCACCGAAGGCCCCAAGGCCACCAACCCCGGCATGGAGCAGGGTACGAAGATGGCCATCGAGAAGTGCGCCCTGTACAACGTGATCCAGGCGCTGCCGGTGAGTTCGGACGGCGGGCCCGATGACAACGCCCAGTTCAACGTGGGTCTCATGCTGCTCAACGAGTCGCCGTCCTCCAACAACGGTGGCTACCCGCGGCATGCGTTCATCCCGATGACCACCAACAACAAGGTCAAGTTGATGGAGGTCATCAAGAACCTGGCCATCAGCAACGACAAGGGCAACAACGCCGCGTTCGCCAAGGCCATGTACGAGATGTACCTGTACTTCAACGGCAAGACCCAATACAAGGGCAAGGCCGGCACGAAGTACGACTCCGCAGCCTTCTCCGGCGACGTGTACATCTCGCCCGCCGCCGACACCTGCGGGCGCAACCACATCATCTTCATCGGCAACGGAAGCCCCCAGGGCGCCGAGAACAACGATGCGCTGGCGCTGCTCAAGGCGGCCGGAGGCAGCACCGAGCCGATGGGGCCCTACCCCAACTCGTATATCAGCAACTCAGAGCAGGCCAACTGGGCCGACGAGTTCGCACGCTTCATGCGCACGGCCGACGTGAGCAGCAAGGACGGCACGCAGTACATCACCACGCACACGGTGGCGGTGACGGGCGCTTCCAGCGACGGCACCTTCCCCAACTTCATGCTCAGCATGGCCAATGCGGGCGGCGGCACCTACACATCGGCCAGCGATGCGGACACGCTGGCCCGCGAGCTGCTGAAGATCTTCAGCTCGATCCAGTCGGTCAACAGCGTGTTCGCATCGGTCAGCCTGCCGGTGGCGGTGAACGCGCGGGGCACGTACCTCAACCAGGTGTACATGGGCGTGTTCCGTCCCGACGGCGACGCCATGCCGCGCTGGCGCGGCAACCTGAAGCAGTACCAGTTCGCCGCAGATGCGCTGGGCAACCTGAGCCTGGTCGATGCCAACAATGCGCAGGCCATCAACGATTCGACCGGCTTCATCAAGCCCTCGGCCGTGTCGTTCTGGACCACCGACAGCACCTTCTGGAAAAACCAGCCCTCGGGCGAGGGCGGCGCCTCCGACAAGGCCGACGGCGACGTGGTGGAGAAAGGCGGCGCCGCGCAGCGCCTGCGGACGCGGTACGCCACCTCGCAGGAGAAGCGTCCGGTGTACACCTGCCTGTCGTGCGGCTCCGGCACCACGCTGGGCGGCAGCAGCGCCACCCTCTTCGACAGCGACAACAGCGGCATCACCGCCGCGATGCTCGGCGTGACGGCCGACACACGCGAAGACCTCATCGACTGGGTGCGCGGCGAAGACAACGCTGGCGACGAACTCGGGCCAGGGGGCGACGTGGACGTGCGCCCGTCGATCCACGGCGACGTGCTGCATTCGCGACCGGCGGTCATCAACTTCGGCGGCACGACCGGCGTGGTGGTGTTCTACGGCGCCAACGACGGCATGCTGCACGCGCTCGACGGCAACCGCACCGGCAGCACGCCCGGCGAGGAGCTGTGGAGCTTCGTGCCCGAAGAGATGTTCGGCAAGCTCAAGCGCCTGCGCAACAACGACCCCGAGATCCGCCTGTCGACCACGATCTCCACGAGCGCGATGCCGCGGGACTACTTCGTGGACGGCCCCATCGGCGTGTACCAGCGCATCGCTGCGGACGGCACCACCTCACGCGCCATCCTCTTCGTGGGGATGCGTCGCGGCGGCCGGCAGCTCTACGCGATCGACGTCACCTCGCCGACCGCACCGAAATTCCTGTGGAAGAAAACGGAAGCCGAGCTCCCCCGGCTGGGCCTGACGTGGTCGGAGCCCAAGGTGGTACGGGTACGCGGCCACGACAAGCCAGTGGTGATCTTCGGCGGCGGCTATGACGCCACGGCCGAAGACAGCGCCGTGCAAGGCACCACCACCATGGGGGACTCGGTGTTCGTGCTCGATGCCTACACCGGCGCGCTGCTGCAGGAGTTCGACGGCATGAAGCGCAGCGTCGTCGCCGACGTGGCCGTGGTCGACAGCGACTATGACGGCTACATCGATCGCGCCTACGCCCTGGATCTGGGCGGCGCCGTGTGGCGCATGGACTTCGAGAGCGCCGATGGCATCGCTCCGGGCAGCTGGTCGAGCTTCCAGCTGGCCGATCTTTCCGGTGGGACCGCCACCGAACGCAAGTTCTTCTACCCACCTAGCATCGTGCTGACGAAGAACTTCGCCGCGCTGATGTTCGGCTCGGGCGACCGCGAGAAGCCCTTGCTCAGCGCCACGCATGATCACTTCTTCTCGATCTTCGACCGCAACCTGGAGAAGGGGAAACCGGCCGACGCCACGCTCATCGACTTCGACAGCCTGATTCCCGTGGGCGAAACCTCCACCAGCACCGGCAACGGCTGCTACATCGAGCTCGAACAAGGCGAGAAGGTGGTCAACGGTGCCACGACGATCGGCGGCAAGAGCCACTTCGGCACGAACCAACCCAAGCGCGAGGAGGCGACCAACACCTGCACGAGCAACCTCGGCACCGCACGCGGCTACACGATGCCGTTGTTCTGCGTCGCGCCGACCTACAGCGAATATCCGGGCGGCGGGCTGCCTCCGAGCCCGATCTCCGGCATCGTGACCATCACCAAGGCGGACGGCACCACCGGGCAGCACCACTTCTTCACCGGCGGCGACCAGAAGCTTGGCGCGCTGGCCCCCAGCGATCCGAAGATCAAGATCGGCAAGTCGCGCAAGCGCGTCTACTGGTACCAGGAAACGAACCGCTGAGCCTGTGGGCAGCGAGGACTTGCAACGACGCTCGGGGCGCGACGCTCAGGGCAGCAAAGACGCAGCTTGATGTTCCAAGCCCCTATGGCGTGCCCGTACGGCGATCATTCCTGCGGGTCGCCAAACGTCTCGATGAATGCCGCGACAAAGCTCTGTGATCCCGTCAACGTCAGCGTGACAGTGAACCACTTGCCGTCCTCCACCGTCACCTGGAGATCGTGATCCCAATCGTTGCCGTCATCCGCCGGTCCATGCGTGACCGGGAACCGGCGCCAAGCCCAGTCCAGAACCTCTTGCACCTCGGCCATCACCTGGGCATGTTGCTCAGGGGCGGTGGACGCCATCGCCTCCAAGGCAGTGACGCCCTCGCCTGCCTCGATGAGATCAAACATCAGAAAACGCATCGGGAACCTGCGTCGACACATGGAACGGGGGAGTCAGCGGCAAACCGCATTGTCCCGCCACCCGCTCGCTTTCGCGCTCGCATCGCTCGCATCGCTCGCATTGCTCGCGGTCGACATGCCGTGCAGGTGACGGGCGTGAGGTTCATGGCTTGCTCGCGCCCGGACTCGTCGAGGAGGTCACTTGCTCCGGTACGTAGATCATCGTTCCGTCGTCGAGGCGGTAGGCCACCCCCGCCTTGTGGCCCTGGCCTTCGCCAATCTGGCCGGTGCTCTTGTAGTGCTTCAACTCCTGGCCCTGCTTGACCACCATCTCCATGGAAGGCGTGCCCGGATGACGAATCACCACCGCGTTCTGGGCGGTGAAGGGATTCGTCGGGTTCTCGATCACCGCGATGAGCAGCACGGCGATGACGACGAGGAACACGTCGACCAGGTTGACGACGCTGAGGATGGGGTCATCGCCGTCGTCGTCATCGAGGATGGCGCCCAGCAACCGGCTAGCCACGAGCCAGCTCCGGCGCGCCTTGCACTTCTGCCGGGCGTTGCCGGCCGTTGAGCAGATCGTTCAGTTCGACCAGCAGCCAGCGGCGTCGCACGCTGAGCGTGACGTAGGTGAGCGCGGCCGCCAGCAGCGCCACGATCACGGCGGCGAAGGCAATGACCAGGTTCTGCGCGATGCCCTGGGCATTGCCGCCGGCCACGGCGACCAAGGCTGGCCCCATGGGGATCATCGTCGCCACCAGGCCCAGCATCGGGGCCACGCGGCTGGTGATGCGCAGCGGCTCCAGCAGCTTGAGCAGGTGCAGCTCCACTGCTTCCGCATTGGCCTGCGGGTGGCATTGGCGGTAGCGCCACAGCGGCTGCCGCGCCCGGCCGCGGCCCAGGCGCAGCGCCAGGTCGAACAGCAGCGTGCCGAACGCGAACACGGCGTAGAGGAACATGGCACAGAGCACGACCAGCACCGGTGTCAGAAAGAACTTGGAGATTTCGTAGAGAAAGGCTTCGAGGGCGTTCACGCAGGGGCTCCGATGGAAGAAGGGGTCGTGGCCGCGCCGCGTTCGCGCCGCGTGCGCCAGGCCTGCCAGGCGATTCCGGCAGCGAGCACGGCGGCCATCAGCGCCGCGTAGATCCATACCAGCGGCGGCAGCGGTGGGCTGGCCGGCACCTCGCGCAGCTGCTGCCCGCGGACCACGTCCGCCCGCGGGACGGGCGGCGGCGCCACCGGTTCGACAGGGGCCTCGGGCCGCTGGGCCTGGTGTTGTGCGGGTGCCCTTGGTACGGCCGGGGCCGCCAGCCCATAGCCACCACCGCTGGTCTGCAGGCGGGCGTCGTCTTGAGCTTGCGCGATTCGCGTGACCTCGGCGCTGCTGCAACTGGCCGGGGTACAAGCCACGCCAGCCTCGGCCATCAGTCGCCGGTTGCGCTCCTGCAGCTCGGCCTTCACTGCCGGCGGTGCTTCCCAGTAGCCCTTCTCGATGGCCACCAACATGCGGTCCACCAGCGCCTGCAGCGCCAGCAGGTTCTTGGCTTCCCGGAAGCGCCGCTCGATGTCGAGGCGGTACTTGTCCTGCACGTAGGTCTCGAACATCTGCTGCCACTTCGCTGCGTCCACCGCTTCTGGCACGGTGACCTGCCAGCCCCAGAGGTTGTCGACCACCTGGCTGACGAAGCGCGCACCGGCATAGCCCTCTTTCAGCATGCCGTCGATCCACGTGGGGTTGAGGTAGCGCGTGCGCAGCTCGCGGCCCATGAACTGCTCCAGTGTCTCGGTGCGCACGCGCGCCGGATCGGCCAGGTTCACCATGTAGGCCTGCGGCGTGCGGCCGTCGATCTGGCGCACCGCCATCGCGGCGCCGCCCACCGCCTGGAACACGTCGTCGTTGTCCAGCGTGCCGTACAGGTTGCTGGCGCGCGTGTGCATCACGCCCTGCACGCCGGACAGCGCCTGCTTGAACAGGTCCACCGCCAGCGCCTTGCCTTCGCGTGGGCCGGCGGCCTCGGGAGCGTCGCCCCAGAAACCCTGACCGAACAGGTGGCCGACACGGCGGAAGTAGACCTCGATCACCTGGGCCTCGGCGTTCCAGGTATTGCCGGCCATGATCACGTTGTCCAGGCCGGTGCCGTAGGCACCGGGCGGTTCGGTGAACAGGCGCACTGCGGCGAGACGCTGCGCCTGCTCGGGCGCCACGCCTTCGGCCTGCAGTCGCTCGCGCGTGAGGCGCACGTTCCGCGCCACGGGGTTGTCGGGCTCGTCGAGGTCCTTCACCGCGCTCACGGCCTGGTCCAGCAGCAGCATCAGGCCGGGCAGCGAATCGCGGTACAGGCCCGAGGGCGTGATGGTGATGTCCACGCGCGGGCGGCCCAGCTCCGCACGCGGGATCACCTCCACGCCCTGCACGCGGCCGAAGCCGTCCCACACCGGCCGCACGCCCAGCAGCGCAAGGATCTGCGACTCCATCACGCCTTCGTGGCGCATGGTTTCGTTGGACCACAGGTTGAACAGAAGCCGCTCGGGCGCGCGGCCACCGTGGCTGCGCCGGAAGCCGGCGACGAAAGCCGCGGCGAGCTTCTCGCCCTGCGCATACACCCCCGGCGTGGGCAGGCGCGCCGGGTCGAAGCCGTAGAGGTTGCGGCCCGTGGGCAGCGCCAGCGGGTTGCGCAGCGGATCGCCGCCAGGGCCGGCGGCGATGTAGCGGCCCGCCAGGCCCGCCACGAGCGCATCGAGCTCGGCACTGGCACTGTCGCGCAGCTGCGCTTCCAACTCGGCCTCGCGCTGTGCCTGCTGCTCGGCCGAGAGGCCTTCCATGCGCGCGACCACGGCCTGGGCCGTCGCGCGGCGCGCAGCCTCGGAAGGCGCGACGCCGAAGGTGTGCAGGCCCATGGGGCTTTGCGTCTGGCCGATCTCCTCGATGTGGTGCTGGAGCTGCTCGACGTCGTGCTCGTCGGCGAGCGTGGCCCGGCCGATGTCCTTCAGCACCCCCAGCCTGGCGGCCAGCACGTTGATGTCGGAGAGCTTGGCGGCCGCCGCGGTCTGGCTCTTTTGCAGCGCGACGCCGTAGTCGTCGAGCAAGCCACGCAGTGCGGCCAGCTCGGCATTCAGGCCGGCGGCGCTGAACGGCGGTGTCATGTGCGACACCAGCGCCGCCATGCCGCGGCGCTTGGCCTGCAGGCCTTCGCCGACCACATCGACGATGTAGGGGTAGATCTGCGGCACGGCCCCCACGATCAGCTCGCCGGGGTCGAACTCGGTGTTGCCGACCTCCTTGCCGGAGAGCCATTCATGCGTGCCATGCGTGCCCACGTGGACCATGGCGTTGACGCCTTCGGTCTTCTGCAGCCAGAGGTAGAACGCCAGGTACTGGTGGTGCGGCGGCAGCGCCGTGTCGTGATACTGCGCCTTCACGTCGCCCCAGCCGCGTGCCGGCTGCGGCGCGAACAGCAGCTTGCCGAAGCGCTGCACCGGGAACACGAAGTAGGGCTGGCCGCGGCGGTCGCGCCACACCATGGGCTTGAAGTCACGCGGTGCGCCCCAGGCGCGCAGCATGGGATCGCGCAGGCGCGCGGGCAGCGCATCGAACCAGTGCTGGTACGCGGCCACGGGCAGCAGCGCGGCGCGGCCGGTGGCCACCAGCTCGGCCAGGGCGCCGGGGCGGCTCGCATCGATGTTGGCGCCGTGTTCGCGCAGGCGATCGAACAGCGCCTGCTCGGTGGCGGGCTGGCCGCGCGTGTCGTAACCCTCCGCGCGCAGCCGCTCGAGGATCTGCCACAGGCTGCGCGGCAATACGTTCAAGTACGAGGCCCCGATGTTCTGATTGCCCGGCGGCGAGTTGTAGTAAATGACCGCCACGCGCTTGTCAGCCACGGGCAGGCTGCGCAGCGCGGCGAGCTGGCGCACGCGCTCGGCCAGGCGCTCCACGCGCTCGGGGATGGGTACCTCGGCGATGTACTCCAGCCCCGTCTCGGCATCGACCCGGCGCTCCTTACTGGCCACCACCGTGGGCGCCACGATGCCCGCGAACTCGGGACCGGCGATCTGCCACGAGCGCTCGGCGAGACCCAGGCCCACGGACGAGGCCTCCCACTCCTGCCGCGAGGCCTGGTGCAGCGTGATGGCATTGACCAGCGGCACGTCCAGCCGCTGCAGCAGCGGGATGATCTTGTCCGGTACGTGACCCAGCTTCATGCCCACCGCGGCTACCGCCACCACGCGAGTGCGGCCCTGCTCATCCAGAAGGAAGCGCTCCACCGGCACGGTGGACGGGAAGCCGAAGGCCACCAGGGCGTTGAGCCCGCGCCGGTCCAGCGCGTTGACGATGGCGCCCACCAGCTCACCCCCGCCGCCCAGCGCCTGGCCGCGATGGATGACGACGCCCACCCAGGGCCGGCCTGCTCGGCCGGGCCAGCGCCGGTGGAAGGCGGCGGCGTAGTCGCTGAACTGCTCATACAGCGCATCGCTTCCGGGCACCCACATCGCCGCCTGCGGCACCGGGCGCGGCGGCTCGACCTTCACCGGCAGGCCGAGGTCGCGTTGCGCGAGGAAGCGCAGCATCTGGCGCAGGTTCTCGGCACCACCGTGTTCCAGGTAGGCCGTCAGCGTGGGGTCTTCCTGCAGGCCGAGCTTGTCCGATGCGCCCACGTTGGAGCCTGCACCGTAGAGCCTGGCGCCGCCGGCCTTGAGTTGCTGGAACATGGGCAGCAGCGGCTCGCGGGCCTGGCCCACCATGTGGCGAGCGACCACCACATGGGCGCCGGCCATGCGCTGCACGTCGCTGTTTTTGAGCAGCGCCTGGGGCAGCACCTGCACCTGCAGGCGCGCCAACACGGGGTCGCGCCGGGCGTCGCGCACGGCGCTCACCATGGCGGCCAGTGCCTGGTCACCCGGGATGACGGCGATCCTGACGGCGGGCTGCGGCGCGGCCATGGCCGGTGCCAGTGCCAGTGCCAGCCACGACAGCAAAGCCCAAGGCGCAAGCGCCCGTTGCAGGAACGGTTGGGAGCGGCGCATCGGTCGCATCAGAACGAGGCGACGGCTTCCACCGTCGCGTTGCGCCCCGGCAACCGGGCGAAGGTGTACTGCTGGCGGTCCAGCAGGTTGTTCACGGCCAGGTTCA
Organism: uncultured Burkholderiaceae bacterium; assembly: GCA_966251135.1. Taxonomy (GTDB): domain Bacteria; phylum Pseudomonadota; class Gammaproteobacteria; order Burkholderiales; family Burkholderiaceae_C; genus Albitalea. The sequence goes on along the minus strand of CBINKC010000047.1, from coordinate 16,299 downwards.
GGCACCACTGCGGGTGCAGCTTCCAGCCGAGCTTGGCATTGACCATCGTGATCGGGTCGTTGCTGCCGGGCACGCCGGTGACGACGTCCGTGTTGTGCGCCGTAACGTAGGTCTTGCCCGTGTAGCGCGCCTCGACCATGGCCGTCCACCGGCCCTGCCCGGCCGTGGCGCCCAGGTAGGCGGTGCGCGCGGGCACGTGGGTCATGCGCTTGCCTTCGCTCGCGCGGTCGGTGGGGTTCTCGAGGATCCTGGCGTCGATCCAGGAGGCGTTGGTCACCACTTCGATCCCGGGCCAGGGCCGCGCGGCCAGGCCCACCTCCACGCCTTGGGCGCGCGCCTTGCCGGCATTGATGCGCTGGGTGAGGGAAAGATCGATCTGCTGCGAATAGATCAGGCTGGCGAGCTGGCTCTGGTACACCGCGCCCGTGGCCTTGAGCCTGGGCGAGAGCCGCCACTCGCCGCCCAGTTCCCAGCCGTGGGCGGTCTCGGGCCGCAGGTTCGGGTCGCTGCGGGTCGTGAGCGTCCCGGTGGGCGAGGTGGCGGAGTTGATGACCGAGGTGGAATACAAATCCAGGTTCGACGGCGCCCGGAACGAGCGTCCCCACGAGGCGCGCAAGGTCACGTCGCTGCCCGCCTTCCAGACGCCGGAAACCTTGGGGTTGAAGGCTGTCTCGCTGCGCTCGGGATAGTCGATGGCGCTCACCGGCGCGGTGTTCTGGAAGTAGTTGCCGCGGGTGGACCAGCGGTCGACGCGGCCGCCCAGGTAGAGCGTGAATGCCGGCAGCACGCGCCACTCGTCCTGCGCGAACACCGACACCGTGCGCGTGTGCCCGTCGTAGCCGCTGAGGGTGGTAGTGCGGCCGTCCACATCACGCCAGTTGGCAAGGCCATAGCTTCGACGCTCGGCCGCGTCGCGGTGCAGCGAGGCGCCAGCCACCATCACGTGGCTTGCACCCAGCGGCTGCGTCCACGTGACCGTGGCGTCCAGGCTCTGGTCGGGTGTATCGGTCAGGCTGCCGGGGCCGCTGTCCCAGGCGGAACTGCTGGCCACCGTGGGGAAGCTGAAGCTGCGTCGCACGTGGGAGACATCAACCTTGAGCTGGCCGTCACCGGCCCGGGCTTCCCAACCCAGGAAGCGGCGCAGGCTGCCCTGCTCGAGCGGTGTGCTGCCCACGAAGTTGGACTCGGCGAGTGTGACGCGCTGGCCGCTGATGCCCAGGGTGCCGCTGGACACCGGATCGCCCGTGGCCGCGTTCGTGAGGTGGGTGTTGTAGCGGGTGTAGCCCTGTTCGGCACTGGCCCAGGCCACGCCGCCGTGCAGCCGCGCCGTGGGCGAGAGCAGCCAGCTCAGCTTGACCGTGGCGTTGTCCTGCCGCCAGGGTTGGCGCCCGCGGTCGCCAACGATGTAGGCGGCCGTGCCGTCGCGCGTGGTGGTCGCGATGGCGCCATTCACCGGCGTGCCAGGCGCGCCGCTGACCGGCATGCGCACGATGGCTTCGCTGGCATAGCCGTCGCGCCGCACGCGGCCGAAGCCGGCGGCGATGCCGATGCCCGCACCCAGGGGTTGCCGCCAGTACACGCTGAAGTCCTCGCCGGCCGCGTCGCCGGAGCCCGCCTTCGCACGCAGCGTCAGTTCCTGTCGATCCGGGCGCTTGCTGATGACGTTGATGACGCCGCCCATCGCGTTGCTGCCGTACAGCGTGGAGAACGGGCCTCTCACCACTTCCACGCGCTCGACGTCATCGACGAACACGGCCAGCCAGTTCACGCCTTGCGAACTGCCGCTCTGAAGCGGCTGCAGGCCATCCTGCAGCACCAGCGTTCGGCGCGTGTCCATGCCGCGCAAGGAGAAGCTGCCCTCGAAGGAGTTGCTCTGGCCGTTCTCGCCGCGGCCCATCGCCAGGCCCGGCACCTGCTGCAGGGCGTCGGTGATGCGCGAGACGTTGCGGTTGTCGATGTCCTCGCGGCGCAGCAGCGTGACGCTGGCGGGCGCGTCCGACAGGGCCACGTCCGAACGCGTGGCGGTGACGACCACCGTCTCCATTACGGCGTGCTGTACAGCGGGTGATGAGTCTGTCGAGTCTGTCGAGTCTGTCTGCGCCAGCGCGGGATACGCGCAGGCCAGAGCCGGGGTGATGAGGAGCAGACGTGGGGCGAACAGTGAACGGGGCATGAGAGACGCGGGGAGAAGAGGCAATGCGGATCAGGCGGCCGTTGTGGGCTGCCATTGCGGGAACGGATCCGCCAGATCGGCCCACGCCTTCGGCCCCCTGCGGGTCTCGGTGAAGTTCAGGTGCATGGCCTTCCAGGCCTGCTCGATGGCGGCGCGGTCCATGCCGCGACCGATGAAGACCACCTCGTTGAGACGGTCGCCGTGCGGCTCCTGCCAGCGCTCGTCGATGCTGTGGCGCTCGGGCGTGCCCGGCGCCGGCCAATGGCTGCGCGGCGCCGCGGCCCACCAGCGGCCCACCGGCTCGTGCGTGGCGGTGTTGCCAGCGCGCGAATAGCTCACCACCCAGTCCGGCCGGCTGGCCAGCCACACGTAGCCTTTGGCGCGCAGCAGACCCGGCAGCGGCAGGTCCATGAAGGTGGAGAAGCGCCAGGGATGCAGCGGCTCGCGGCTGGTCAGCACGAAGTTCTCGATGCCATAGGCCTCGGTCTCGGGGGTGTGCTCGCCCTCGAGTTCGCGTGCCCAGGCCGGCATGCTGCTGGCGCGCTCCATGTCGAACAGGCCCGTGCCCAGCACCTCCTTCAGCGGCACACGGCCGAACACGGCGAAGACGATGCGTGCCACCGGGTTGAGCGCCTTCACGACGCCCACCACCTCGTCGCGCCGCGCGGCATCGACCTTGTCGATCTTGTTGATCACCACCACGTCGGCGAACTCGATCTGCTCGGCCAGCAGCGCCGCCAGCGTGCGCGTGTCCTCGGGGCCCGCGGTCTCGCCCCGCTGCTCCAGAAGGTCGGTGCTGGTGTAGTCGGCCAGCAGGTTGTGCGCGTCGACCACCGTCACCATGGTGTCGATGCGCGCCACGTCGTTGAGCGAGGCGCCGTGCTCGTCGGCGAAGTCGAAGGTAGCGGCCACCGGCAGCGGCTCGCCGATGCCCGTGCTCTCGATCAGCAGATGATCGAAGCGGCCCAGGGCTGCGAGCTTGCGCACCTCCAGCAGCAGGTCTTCGCGCAGCGTGCAGCAGATGCAGCCGTTGCTCATCTCGACCAGCTTCTCCTCCGTGCGCGACAGCGCGGCGCCGGCGTTGGCCGCACCACGCTCGACCAGCGAGGCGTCGATGTTCACCTCGCTCATGTCGTTGACGATCACGGCCACGCGCAGCCCCTCGCGGTTGGCCAGCACGTGGTTGAGCAGCGTGGTCTTGCCGGCGCCGAGGAAGCCAGACAAGACGGTGACGGGCAGGGGTTTCATCGGGAGCCTCCGGGGGTGGCCCGCAGGCCGAAGGATCGGCCACGGTTGAACTTGGGGCCGCAACTATAATGCGACCGCATTCTCAATAACACCACTTACCGACGGCCGACCCCCTCACGGGCCGGCCGTCGGTGCCCACCCGGAGTTCCGCTACCCTTCATGCATGGAACGCAACACCCGTCAGCGCACCGCCATCCGCGAGGCCATCGCGCAGGCGGGCCGCCCGCTCCTACCCCAAGAGGTGCTGGAGTCAGCTCAGACCGGCGCACCCGGCCTGAGCATCGCCACCGTCTACCGCAACCTGCGCTCGCTGGTCGACGAGGGCGAATTGCGCCTGGTGGTGCTGCCCGGCGAGAACGCTCGCTACGAACTGGCCGGTGGCGGGCATCACCATCACTTCCAGTGCCTGCAGTGCCAGCGGGTCTTCGAGGTCGATGCCTGTCCGGGCGATCTGGCGTCGTTGGCACCGGCAGGCTTCACGGTGGAAGACCACGACCTCACGCTGTACGGCCGCTGCAGCGACTGCGCGCCAGCGCGCCCGGCCAAGGGGCGCAAGGCCGCCGCACACGAGCATGCCCCTGGCCTGGGGCATGCCCATCGGCACCGCTGAGCGCTGACCGGTGCCGGAGGCACCCATGCTGACGCTGGGCGCCTGGCAGCGCCTCGCGGTGGCAGCTGTGGTCGTCGTGGCCCTGTGGGTGGCGGTGGGGTGGGCTCTGGCATGAACGCCCCCCTGCGCCTCCATAACGTCACGGTCACTCACCGGGGCCACCCGGCCGTGCATCACCTGAGCGGCGAGTTCGCTCCGGGGCTGCTCACCGCGGTGGTGGGCCCCAACGGCGCCGGCAAGAGCAGCCTGATGTCGGTGCTGGCCGGCACGCGGCGCGACTTCGAGGGCCGGCTCGACCGCCCGCCAGCACAGCAGGTGGCCTACCTGCCGCAGGCCGCATCGCTGGACCGCAGCGTGCCGGTCACGGTGCACGAGGTCGTCGCGATGGGCCTGTGGCCGCGCCTGGGCAGCTTCCGCGGGCTGGACGGCGACGGACGGGCCGCCGTCATCCGTGCGCTGGCTGCGGTGGGCCTCTCGGGCTTCGAACGCCGGCTGATCGGCGAGCTTTCTGCCGGACAGGCGCAGCGCGTGCTGTTCGCCCGCGTGCTCGCGCAAGACGCCCAGCTCATCCTGCTGGACGAGCCCTTCAACGCCATCGACGCCCGCACCACGGCCGACTTGCTGGGGGTGCTGCGGCGCTGGCGGCAGGAGGCGCGCACCGTGATCGCCGTGCTGCACGACCTGGAGCAGGTGCGCGAGCATTTCGACCAGGTGCTGCTGCTGGCGCGCGAGGCCTTGGCCTGGGGTCCCACGGCCCGGGTGCTGCGTGCCGAGCACTTGTTCAAGGCCCGGCAGATGGCCGAGGCCTGGGACGATGGCGCGGCACTCTGTCGGGAGCGCGCATGACCGAACTCGACGCGCTGCTGTTCGCCCCATTCCGCGAATTCGCCTTCATGCGCCGTGCGATGGTCGCCACGGTGGCGCTGGCGCTCGGCAGCGGCCCCATAGGCTGCCTGCTGGTGCTGCGCCGCATGAGCCTGGTGGGCGACGCGATGGCGCACGCCGTGCTGCCGGGCGCGGCAGCCGGCTTCCTGCTGGCCGGCCTGTCGCTGCCGGCCATGAGCGCGGGCGGCTTCGTCGCCGCGCTCGCGGTGGCGCTGGCCGCCGGCTTCGTCACGCGCAGCACGGCGCAGCGCGAGGACGCCAGCTTCGCCGCCTTCTACCTGATCGCGCTGGCCGCCGGTGTGCTCATGGTCTCGCTGCGAGGCAGTCAGGTGGACCTGATGCACCTGCTGTTCGGCAGCGTGCTGGCGGTGGACGACGCGGCGCTGCTGCAGATCGCCGCGGTGGCCAGCGTCACGCTGCTGGGGCTGGCGGCGATGTACCGCCCGCTGGTGATGGAGACGCTGGATCCGGCTTTCCTGCGCAGCGTGGGCGGGCCGGGCGCCGCGGCCCACGTGCTGCTGCTGGTGCTGCTGGTGGCCAACCTGGTCAGCGCCTTCCAGGCCATGGGCACCTTGATGGCCGTGGGCTTGATGATGCTGCCCGCCGCGTCGGCCCGCTTCTGGGTGGCCTCGCTGCCGGCGATGGGCGCGCTGGCGGCGGGGCTGGGCATCGCCGGCGGCGTGGCCGGGCTGCTGCTGTCGTACCACGCCGAGCTGCCCTCGGGACCGTGCATCGTGCTGGTGTGCGGCGCCCTGTATCTCATGTCGGTGCTGGCCGGCACGCGCGAAGGCGTGCTGGCGCGGCACTGGCGACGCAACCTCCATCTCACCGCATGAACACTGGTTTCCCCCGCGCCACCCGGCGCTGCTTCCACAAGGCCACCCTGGCCCTCGTCGCCACCGCATCGATGGGCCCGCTGGCGGCGCAGACGCGTCCCCGCATCGTGGCCAGCTTCTCGATCCTGGCCGACATGGTGCGCGAGGTCGCGCCGCCCGACTTCGAAGTCACGGCGCTGGTCGGCCCCGACGCAGACGCCCATGTCTTCGAGCCCACCCCGGCCGACGGCCGGCGCCTCGCCCAGGCCGACCTGGTGGTCGTCAACGGCCTCGGGTTCGAGGGCTGGATCGATCGGCTGGTGCGGGTCTCGGGCTACCGCGGCACCGTGGTGGTGGCCAGCCGGGGGGTGACACCTCGCCAACGCGGCCACCACGGCACCGACCCGCACGCCTGGCAGGACTTGGCCCGCGGCCGGCAATACGCCCAGACCATTGCCGATGCGTTGTCGGCCCGCTGGCCGCAACGGCACGCGGAGGTCGACGCGCGCCTGGTCGACTACCAGCGCCGCATCGACGAGCTGCAGGCTCGCGTGCGCAGCGGGTTCGACGCCGTGCCGCGCAGCGAGCGGCGTGCCATCACGTCGCACGATGCCTTCGGCTACTTCGCTGCCGCATACGGCGTCGACTTCATGGCCCCGCGCAGCTGGACGACCAGCAGCGAACCTTCCGCCGCTGCGGTAGCGCGGCTGGTGCGCCAGATCCGCGAGCAGAAGGTGCGCGCACTGTTCCTCGAAAACATCAGCGACCCTCGGCTGATCGAACGCATCGCGGCCGAGTCCGGGGCCCAGGTCGGCGGCATCTTGTACTCCGACGCCTTGTCCGCGGCCGACGGACCAGCGAGCACCTACCTGAAGCTCTTCGAGCACAACGCGCGCACGGTTTCGATCGCGCTGGCCGCCGCAAACCCGCGGTAATGCCCCTGCGGCGCCATGGGCCCGGCGGCTTCGCCAGCGGCACTATGCACCCCACCTGTGGCCACGCAGCACCCCGTCGTCAAGTCAGTCAAGTCCGTTCACGAAAGGAGCCATTTCGATGATCCGCATCCGTCATCTCGCAGGCCTGGCCCTGTGCATCCTTCCGATGCTGGGCCACGCCGGCAAGGCCCATGTCCACGGCATCGCCAAGCTCGACGTGGCGATCGAGGCCGGCAAGATCACGCTCGACTTCGAATCGCCGCTCGACAACCAGCTCGGCTTCGAACGCGCACCGCGCACCGACGCCGAGCGCCGGCAGGCCGACGCGCTGGTCGCGCGGCTGAAGGCCGCCGACACGCTGTTCCGCATCGACCCCGCCGCCCGCTGCAAGCTGGCCGGCGTGGAACTGGCGTCGTCGGCCCTCAAGCTGGGGCAGCCCGATCCGAGCGAAGCCGGCCATGCCGACATCGACGGCACCTTCACCTTCGAGTGCGCCGACGTGTCCAAGGCCAGCTACATCGACGTGGGCCTGTTCGAGTACAAGCGCCTGAAGCGGCTGGACGTGCAAGTCGCCGCGCCCCGGGGGCAGTTCAAGCGCGAACTCAAGCCTGCGGCCGCCCGGCTCACGCTCACCCCGTGAAAGGCCGGTCGTGATCAAGGCCCTCGACCTTCGTTTCGCCTGGCCCGGGGCACAGCACGACTGCGTGGACATCGCGGCGCTCCACATCGCCGCCGGGCACACCGTGTTCCTGCACGGGCCCAGCGGCGGCGGCAAGAGCACCTTGCTGGGCCTGCTGGCCGGCGTGCTGCTGCCGGCATCGGGAAGCGTGAGCCTGCTGGGCACCGACTGGGCATCGCTTTCGGGCCCGCGGCGCGATGCCTTCCGTGCCGACCACGTGGGCTACATCTTCCAGCAGTTCAACCTGCTGCCCTACCTGAGCGTGCTCGACAACGTGCTGCTGCCCTGCCGCTTCTCGGCACGGCGCGGCGCGCGTGCCGCCGAAGGCGCGGCGTCGCCTGACGCCGCCGCGCGGCAACTGCTGCGCGGCGTGGGCCTGGACGAGGCGCTCTGGACCCGGCCGGCGGCGCAACTGTCTGTGGGGCAGCAGCAGCGCGTGGCCGCAGCGCGAGCGCTGATTGGCCGGCCCGAACTCGTGATCGCCGACGAACCCACCTCGGCCCTGGACGCGCACCGGCGCGACAGCTTCATGCAACTGCTGCTGGAACAGTGCGCCCAGGCCGGCAGCACCCTCGTCTTCGTGAGCCACGACGAGCGGCTGGCCGAACGCTTCTCGCGGCGCGTCGCGCTGGCAGAGATCAACCGGGCCGTCCGGCTCGACGTCCGGCTCGAAACAGCCGGCGAGGCTTCGTCATGAAAGCCTTGCTCGCCGTGGCGCTGCGCAGCGCCTGGAACCGGCGCGGCACGCTCTCGCTGGTGGCGCTGTCCGTGGCGTTGTCGACCTTCCTGCTGCTGGGCGTGGAGCGCATCCGCAGCGACGTGCGCGAGAACTTCTCGCGATCCGTGAGCGGCACCGACCTGATCGTCGGCGCCCGCACCGGCCCGGTCCAGCTGCTGCTGTACGCGGTGTTCCGTGTCGGCGGCGCCACCAACAACGTCCGTATGGACAGCCTGCGGCAGGTCGCCAGCCATCGCGCGGTGGCCTGGATGGTGCCCCTGTCGCTGGGCGACTCGCACCGGGGTTTTCCGGTGCTGGCGACGACCACCGAGTACTTCGAGCGCTTCCGCTACGGTGACCGCCAGCCGCTGGCGCTTGCGCAGGGCCGGGCGTTCGCGGGCACGCTGGACGGGCTGTACGAAGCCGTCGTCGGCGCCGAAGTCGCCGACGCGCTGGGCTACCGGCTCGGCCAGCGCATCACGCTCAGCCATGGCAGCGGCGCGATCGCGGGTGCCGAGCATGCCGACAAGCCGTTCACGGTGGTTGGCGTGCTGGGGCGCACCGGCACGCCGGTGGACCGCACGGTGCACATCAGCCTGGAGGCGATGGAAGCCATCCACCTCGACTGGGTGGCCGGCGTGCCGATGCCGGGGTTGAAGATCGCGCCCGAACAGGCGCGAAAATTCGACCTCGCGCCCAAGCAGGTGACGGCCGCCCTGATGGGCCTGAAGAGCCGTGCCGCCGTGTTCGCGGTACAGCGCGCCGTAGCCGGCTACGGCGGCGAGCCGTTGATGGCCGTGCTGCCCGGCGTAGCACTGGACGAGCTGTGGGACGTGGTGGGCGTAGGCGAGCGGGCACTGCTGGCCATGTCGGCCATGGTGGCTGCCGTCAGCTTGGCCGGGCTGGTAGCCGTGGTGCTCGCCGGACTGAACGAGCGCCGACGCGAACTGGCCGTGCTGCGCGCCGTGGGGGCGGCGCCGCGGCACGTGATGTTGATGCTGGCCATGGAAGGTGCGGCGGTGACGCTGCTGGGCGCGGCGATCGGCGTTGTCATGGTCGTCTCGACCGTGCTGGCAGCCGGCCCCTTCATCCAAACCCGTTGGGGCATAGGCCTGTCGCTGGGGCCGCCGACAACCGCCCAGTGGGCCCTGCTGGCCGGTGTGGTGACGGCCGGCTTCTTGGCCAGCCTGGTCCCGGGCTGGCGTGCCTATCGGCTGTCGCTGGCTGATGGGCTGTCGCCACGGACTTGAGCAGTGACGCGGGGCGGCCCGCGCCTTGTCTTCGCAGGCGCCGGGCGCTCGCCGAGGATGCGCGCCACGGCGACGGCAGGGTCGAAGCTATCGCGATGAAGCCTCGTGCCAGCCTCAGTCTGCGGCCATTGACTGAGCTTCTCATCGGACGCATATTGTCTGCTCGCGTTGCACCACAGAGATGGAGGTGCGGTGATGACAGCGATGGCAAAGCCGACGATCGGCGTGGTCCGGGAGCGCGCTCGCGGTCAAGTGATCACGCCCGCCGACGACGGGTACGAGGTGGCGCGCAAGGTTTACAACGGAATGGTCGATCGGCGGCCCTCGGTTGTGATCCGTGCGGTTGACGTTAGCGACGTGATGGCCGCAGTCGACTATGCGCGGGAGAACGAGCTCGACCTGTCGGTGCGCGGCGGGTCGCACAGCGTACCCGGCTTCGGGACGTGCGACGGGGGCGTTGTGATCGACCTCTCGCAGATGAAGGGCGTGCGGATCGATCCGAACCTGAGGACGGCGCGGGCGGGTGGCGGAAGCCTTTGGGCCGACTTCAATCACGCGACGTACCCGTTCGGCCTCGCCACGACGGGTGGAATCATCGGCTCGACTGGCATCGCCGGGCTTACGCTTGGCGGAGGCATCGGCTACCTCACGCGCGGACTCGGACTGTCGCTGGACAACCTGCTCTCGGCGGACCTTGTCACGGCGGACGGGCAATTCCGCGTGGCGAGTGCCGCGGAGAACGAGGATCTCTTCTGGGCGATCCGCGGCGGAGGCGGGAACTTCGGCGTGGTGACTTCCTTCGAGTACCAGCTGCACCCGGTGAAGGACGTGACTGCGGGCATCTTCTTCTACCCGATCGAGAAGGTGCGCGAGGTGTTGCAGTTCTACCGCGACTACGTGGCCAAGGCGCCGGAGGAAATGGGGCTGTTCCCAGCGTTCCAGATTGCCCCGCCGCTGCCGTTCATCAAAGCAGAGGACCATGGGAAGACGTTCATCGCGATCGTCTCGTGTTGGGCCGGACCGATGGACAGGGCCGACGCGGAAATGGCGAAGATCCGCGACGCGGCGCCGGTGGTTGCGGAGATGGTCGCGCCGATGCCGTACTACGTGATCAACGGCCTATTCGATGCGCTGCTGCCCCCGGGCCTGCAGCACTACTGGAAGGCCTCTTTCGCTACCGAGCTGACGGATGGCGCAATCGAGGCCCACGCCCGCTTCGGGCCGCAGGTGCCCGTGGTGAACTCCACGATGCACATCTACCCGATCAACGGAGCCTGCCACCGCGTGAAGCCGGACGCGACCGCATGGGGCCATCGCGACGCCAGTTTCGCAACCGTGATCGCGGGGATGTGGCCGGATCCCAATGACAACGCCAGGAACACGAAGTGGGTCAAGGACTACTACAAAGCCCTGGAGCCCCACTCGCAGGCAGGCGGCTACATCAACTTCATGGCCGCGGACGACCAGGGACGGGTCAAGGACAACTTCGGACCGCACTACGACAAGCTGGCGTCGATCAAGCGCAAGTACGACCCGGGCAACCTGTTCCACATGAACCAGAACATCAAGCCGTAGGACGAACCGCGATCGTCGACTTGCAACCCACGCACTACCGGCGGCCAAGCGGGCGCAAACCCCAGTGGTCAATCGGCGAAGTGGCGGCTCGGCCCCGTTGCGGGGCAGGAGTGCAACGCGGGGTGGCACCTGAGACGCCCACGTCCGATCAAACTTACCGCTGAGTGGACTGCTCCTGGCGAGAGCAGCGATTGACGGTTTCTGGCCGGGACGGTGCACCGCAGCCCGGCAGCGGACTTTCCTCCTGACCGCCAGGCTTCCCAATGGCAGGACTGTGCGATCGCGGCGAATTGGAGGTCCCGGCCAAAAGCAGGGCGGCCTCAATCTGAACTGCAACACCTTGCTGCATGTAATGTGCTGCCCCGATGGAAGAACAACGAAGAACATGCCGGCAACTCAGGCCTGGAGCGAATGGTCATCGCGAGCATGAGGCGGCCGAGAGCTGCAGCGCAACGGCTGTCCGGAAGCCGGCTACGCGAGTCAGATCGCGATGGCGCGACACGCAGCGCGTCGCGCCCCAGGCGCGCCTGGCCCGCAAGCTCGATACGCGAGGCGTCACGTGGTCTGCTGTGCTGACGATGCTGAGCTGGAAGTGGTCGCCCGCAGCAGATCGCCGCTACGCTCAAGCGCGTGTTTCCTGAAGAGCCTGAGCGCCACGTGTCCCACGAAACGATCTACACCGCGATCTACGCCCATCCCCGCGGCGAACTGCGCCGTCAGCTCATCGTATGCCTGCGCCAGGACCGCAGCACGCGCAAGCCGCGTTCCAGGGGCACGGATCGCCGAGGGCAGATTCCGGAGATGGTCAGCATCCACGTGCATCCACCCGAGGTCGACGATCGCGTGACGCCAGGGCATTGGGAAGGCGACCTCATCAAGGGGGCAGGCAACAAGTCCGCGGTGGGCGTGCTGGTCGAGCGCAGCAGCCGCTTGGTGCTGTTGGCACGCATGCAAGACGCCACGGCCGAATCGGCGCTGGCCGCCTTCACGGCCAAGCTGCAGTCGATCGCCGCGCCGATGCGCCAGACGCTCACCTATGATCAAGGCAAGGAGATGGCCCGCCATGCCGAGCTGACCTCCGCCACGGGCGTGCGCGTGTACTTCTGCGACCCGCACAGCCCTTGGCAGCGACCCACGTGCGAGAACACCAACGGTCTTCTGCGGCAGTACCTGCCCAAGGGAACCGACCTATCGATCTACACCCAAGAAGAGCTTGATGCCATCGCCGACAGACTCAACACCAGACCACGCGCCACGCACGACTGGAAGAACCCTCTGCAGGTCTTCGCCGAAATGTTGGCCCCCTCTCATCAGCCTTCAATCTCGATTCATTGAACCCAGTGTTGCATTTCGGTCTTGAAACCGCCGGGCCTATTAGTCGGCGTGTTGGCTGACGGAATACTATTCGGCTCATTCAGTAATGGCGCAGCCTGGAACAACTGACAGCCGCGACGCACGCCGCTCGCACGCCGCGCGTCGCCGCTTGGCCCTGATGGGTTGTCCATCGGATTTCGGGTTATGTTTGCGAAGCCGGCCGTACCCCGGCCAACCCCATCGCATCCATCCGCGCCATGCCTCATCCCTCTGCTGCGGAGCCGGCCGCGGACGTCGTCGTACTCGTCGCGCGTGAACCGGCGGCTGCTGGAGGCTGCGCTCGGCGCGGGGCACCGCGTGGCGGTGCGCAACCTGTACCGGCTGTATCCTGACTACCTCATCGACGTGGCAGCCGAGCAGGCGACGCTTGCATCTGCACGGCTGGTCGTGTGGCAGCACCCGCTGCATTGGTACGGGCCACCCCCGCTCATGAAGCTGTGGATCGGTGGCAGTCGGCATGGCGGTGGGCGCCCAGTGGCGGCTCACCACGGTGGCGGCACTCGGGCTCGCGCTGTCGTCCCCATCGGCCTGAGCGTGCTGGCCGAGCGCAATTTACTGAGTACAAGCTCGGGACAGAGCATCCTCAGCGTGGCGTTGTTGCAGGACGTGGCTGCCATTCCCATCCTGGCGCTCGTACCCCTGCTCGGCGCAGGCCGCATGCAGGCCACTGACGGCGGCAGCGGGTGGGCGGGCGGGCCGTGGGCCGTGGCGGTCATTGGGGTCATCGTCCTGGGTGGGCGCCTGCTGCTGCGACCGGCCCTGCGCTGGATCGCACGCAGCCGCACGCCGGAAATCTTTACCGCTGCGTCTTTGCTCGTCGTGGTGGCGACAAGCGCCCTGATGCAGACGGCCGGGCTGCCCATGGGCCTAGGTGCCTTCCTCGCCGGCGTGCTGCTGGCTGAAAGCGAGTACCGGCGCGAACTGGACACCGATCTCGAGCCGTTCCGCGGGCTGCTGCTCGGGTTGTTCTTCATTGCCGTCGGCATGAGCATCGATTTCGACGTGGTCATGCGCCAGCCGGGTCAGCTGTTACTGCTGGTCGCGGGGTTCCTGGTGCTCAAGGCTGCAGTGCTGTGGGCCATGTCGCGGGCCCGGGTTCATCATAGGCACTGCGATTGCACGCACCGTTGATTGGGCGTAACGTGACCGCTCGCCATCGGCGCGAGCAGCCCGTTGCCCGCTCCGGCCGCATGTTCACCCGCACGAAGGAGCAGTCATGTCGACCTGGCAGATCACCGGCGAATACATGGAAACCTGCAACTGCACGCTGCTGTGCCCGTGCATCACTTCCAACCTGGCGGCCACTCCGACCGAGGGCGACTGCAAGGCGGCGGTGGCCATGCGCATTGAGAAGGGGCACAAGGACAGCGTGTCACTCGACGGCCTGAGCTTCATCGTGATGATGCATGCGCCGGGCCCGATGGGCGCGGGCAATATCACCGTCGGGCTGATCATCGACGAGCGCGCCAGCGACGCGCAAGTCGAGGCGATCAGCGCCATCGCCACCGGCGCGGCAGGCGGGCCGATGGCCGCACTGGGACCGCTCGTCGGCAAGATCGCAGGCGTCGAGCGTCGGCAAATCCAATTCGATGTGGACGGCCTGAACCGAGCAGTGCGTGCAGGCGACCTGGTGGACCAGGCCTGCGAAGGCATCCCCAGCGCCAGCGCGCCTAGCCAAGCGATCGGCGTGGACAACACCGCGCACCCGGTGAACAGCCGACTGTCGCTGGCCAAGGCGACTCGCAGCCTGTTCAACGTCTTCGGCATCAAGTGGAACGACTCGACCGGCACGCGCAACGGCCACTTCGCGCCCTTCGCCTGGGCCGGCTGAATTGCAGCGCGCGTCAGCGCGCATGCATTTGCGGCCCAGCAGGCACAGCCGGTTCAGATTCTCGCTGGCTGGAGGGCTGGAGCAGGCGCATACCCCCATCCAGCAGAGGTGTCTATGGATCACGCAAAGATCTCACGTCGCACTTTCGGGGTCGGCGCCGCGATCCTAGCCGCGGTTGGCCTCGATCAGCTCAGGGGTGACGTGCTCGAGCACGGTAGGCGAGCAGGTGAACGCCGAGCGCTGAAGTCGCTGCTGCAATTACACACCTTTCCTCCTAGCCCAATCGCGGTTGCTAAGACGTTCGACAGAGCTGGGCCTGGCTTGCTTCTCGGATCGTATGGGAATTTCTTCCCGACGTTCATGGAACAACATCTGTATTGGAATGCGCCAGCAGCCATCGAAGAGGCTGCTCGTGTGCATTCACCGAATGCGAAAAATCCACATCGCATGTTTGCACTCCCGGCCGTTGCGGCGGCGCACGCGCTCTACCGTACACGCGATGATCGCCAGGAAAGCGTCACTCAATTCATCTTGAAGGCACTTGATTCAAGAAATCGCGAAGTCCGGGAGATTGTTCTCCAGAATCTAATTTCTGCTTCGCTGCCTTCGCCTGATGTTGCATTGCGCTGGAACCTCAGAACCGCCTTGCTTCGGAAGGTCCTCAAGGTGATCCAGGAATCTGAGCATGAACAGCGGCTCTTGAGTCCCGCAGCACTTGCAGTCACTCTGCTGCTGAATACGCGAAATGTGCAGAACTCCAGCCCGACAGCGCTTGGGCGGGATGAGGCTATGCGCATCGAAGATGCGTTGACAAGGGTGCTTAGTTGCCGGGCACCGCACTTCGCCTACTTAAAGAAGCTCAAGAAGCGCCATGATCAGGAGTTCTTGTCCTTCAACTGTCACGATGTGTCGTCGCTGCCGAGCCATGGAACCGAAATGCTTGTACAAGCGAGCGGCGCACGGAAGACGGCATCCCGATACAACGCATGCTTGGTTGAAATACACGCAAAGACAACGTATGACGTTTGGCGAACGGCGGAAGGCATCGTGCGTGGTGACGATGCAGTGATGACGAAGAAGCAGGCGGAAGATGCATTGCCCAAGATGCTCAACTTTGAAGCGGCGGCTGGAATGCTTCCTTTGCTGTCAGACGTTCCCCACGCGGACTTGGGTAGCACAGAGAACGATTTCCGGGATTATGTGCGTGGCATTCTCATACCAAGGGTGAGTGAATTAGCCAAGAATCCGGACCCGCTTCACGGAGAACTTGAGGGAATGGGGAACCTCCCGCTTCCCATCTCTGCTTATCGGGATCAGGACTTTGCAGAGCGTATCGGCCCGGAGCTTTACGAGACGCTTGGGAAGCGCGCTATGGGCTGGGGTGCGGCATTTCTTTTTGCCGTCGCCAGCAAGCCGTGGCTGGAAATCGGAGTTGGCATTGTGAATCGCACCATTTGTGCGTCGAGTGAAGAATTCAGTTCACCCCCCGATTCCAGCATAGAGGCGGATCCGCCCGACTTGGAGGAAATGGCACACCAGTTCGAGAGCGTGGACCGCATACTCGGCCCCGCTCTCGATGAAGTGGAGAGTGAGATCGGGCCCGCCCAAGTGTCCGTGCGTCGCCGACAGAAGAAGCCAAGTGATTGACCGGGTCAAGCCAAGGTCAAGGTGAGTGACGGGAGCAGTTAAGGCTTGTGCGCAGTTAAGGCTTGTGCGACACCTGCCCCCCGCGCAATGGATGGCGCGGCCTCGGCGCATCCGGGCAGGTGTTGCATAAGCCTCTAGGGAGGAAACCGCGGCATGCGCCACGGTGGTCGTTCTATGAGCTGCTATGGCGATTGGACTGCGATGCCGCCGTGATGGCGCTGTGTAGGACGCCTCATCGATGTCGCGCCGACGATTACCGGCGATCGGACGTACGCGACTGCGATGCAGTGCAGGGCTGCACCCGCGGGTCGCGGGGCTGGGTTCGCGCCGTGCACGAAGCGATCCACAGGACGCCCGGGTCGACGTCGCGTGATTGCCCGGTGATGGAGCGTCTTCATCATGTTGGCGGTGCTCGGATCGAGCAGTCACGCGACAGGACCTGCAGCACCACCATGGCGTGGCCGCAGTGTGCGCAGACGAAAGTCGGCGCTGGCATGACCGCCGGCGCGCGCCCAGGTGCTTCGGGTCCGCGGCAAGGGTCTGCAGCACCTGCGCAGCC